>NZ_JAOCDI010000002.1:0-289926 GCF_029840855.1 Pseudomonas sp. GD03862 | reverse complement strand
TGACCGTGCATCGATGGCCGGAGTGATTAAGGCAACACGCTTTAAATCCCCATCCGATTCTCCAAAATACCTCGCGCTCTATTGGGCAGAGGGCATCTCTGCCTTCGACTGCCCGGAATATGCGCATGCGTTCAAGTACCAGTCTGTCTGGTCCAAGAAGATTCTTCCGCTCATGCAGAACCCCACCCGTCGCATCGGTGAAGCTTTCGGGCAATTTGACCAGCCTGGAGGGGACTGGGTTGCAGTCGTCGCAGCAGCCAAAGCAACTGAGCCTCGCTCGCTGAACACGCTTCACTCAGCACTTGCCGAGATCCCAGGGTATATCCAGAGCTACTCTATAAGTCCGGTGCCAGCGCTGAGCTTGCCGTTGCCCCAAGAAGCCGGCAATCCGCGGCCGATGGCTCCCATGCTCATCGTGGAGTGCGCCAGCGAAAGTGCGGCGCGGCAGGCTGCCGAATCCAGCCTGATCCATTTGCCCCCCGGTAGCACTCTTTTTGGCGTGTATCAGAGCCTGAGCAAGGACTCGGTCGGGGAGGTGCGTTGATGAACACTTCGATCGCATCCGTGGATCAGTCAGGCCCCATCAGCACCGAAAATCCTGGCAAGCGCGCCGACATCAGGCGACTCGCCGCTGCCAGTTCGATTGGGACTACGCTCGAATGGTATGACTTCACGGTCTACAACCTGATGGCGGCACTGGTCTTCAATGTCATCTTCTTCCCTTCGTTCGACCCGTTGGCGGGTACCGTCATTGCGTTCTCCACCTACGCGGTAGGCTATGTATCGCGCCCTCTGGGCGGGATCGTCTTCGGCAGCCTGGGCGACAAGCTCGGCCGGCGCTGGGTTTTGGTGGCGACACTGATCTTGATGGGGACGGTGACCGGGCTGATGGGATTGTTACCTACCTATGAAACCTGGGGTATTTGGAGTCCAATCCTTCTGGTCCTACTGCGTTTCCTGCAAGGGGCGGCTATTGGTGGGGAGTGGGCCGGATCAGTACTGTTGTCCATGGAGCATGGCGAAGATCGCCATCGTGGTCGGAATGCTTCCTTCACACAGGTAGGGCCGGCCTGCGGGACCCTGTTGGGTGCCGGGTTCATTGCCTTGATCACTTTCGTCATGACGCCAGAGACGTTCCAGGAATGGGGCTGGCGTATTCCATTCCTGTCCAGTGTCCTGTTGGTGATGCTCGGATTCTGGCTGCGTCGTGGTGTAGATGAAACACCGGTATTCAAGTCGATCGAGGTGAAGGAAGCCAAAGTCGACGCACCGGTGCGGGAAGTGTTTGTTGGGCACTGGCGGCGTTTGCTGGTCGCAGGCGGCGCACGTATCGGCTCGGACATCGTCTACGCGTTGCTGGTGGTATTCACGCTCGCTTATGTGACTAACGTCCTGCACTTACCTCGCTCTACTGCGCTGACTGCCACGATTATCGGTTCCGTGTTCCATGCCTTCAGTGTTCCGCTGTTCGGTATGCTCTCCGACCGATTGGGACGCCGGCCGGTCTACGCCTTGGGAGCAGTGCTATCGCTTGGCTGGGGGTTTGTGTTCTTCGTGCTGCTGGATACCGCATCCCCCGTGCTCATCTGCCTGGCAGTCATTGTCGGCATGATCTTCCAGGCAATGATGTTCGGCCCCCAAGCTGCTTTCGTTACCGAGCAATTCCCCACCCGCGTCAGGTATGCCGGATCGTCGTTGGCTTATACCTTGGCCGGCATTGTCGGAAGCGGACTGGCCCCACTGGTTATCACGGGAATATTCAAGGTCTACGAATCTTCGTTCGCAGTCAGCCTATATATCGCTGGCGGGCTGATCATCACCTTGATAGCGCTCGCATTCGCACGTGAAACCGCCAAGAAACCGCTAGAAGAATAATCCGAAATAGACAGGCAATTTCCTGGTGCGCAATTGAAGTTGCCTGTCAAAACTTCGCTGTGGGATCAAGCCATGCGAGATATAGATATTATTGAAACGCCTGTCGCCGAATTAGTGTTTAGCCCGTCAGGTTGTGGTGCAATGCTTGTTGAGAGTTGTCAGTCGATTTTTTCGCCAAGTGTGCAAAGAAAGTTTTTTTCACTGGCACGCGCGCTGGAAGCTGATCAACAGATCAGCGAATTGGTGCTCGGGGTGAATAATCTTTTGGTCATGTTTGACCCGCTCGTTAGTTCGCCTTCTGCGATTGAACAACTGATTCAGAGCCTTTGGCTGTATCCCGATGCGCTTCCTTCCACCCCCAGGGTTATGGAAATCCCGGTGAGCTACGGCGGTGAAGCCGGTGAGGACCTGTCCATGCTCGCCGAACACGCGGGTTTCAGCATTGATCAGTGGATCGAATGTCACAGTAACGCGACCTATGAGGTGGCGTGCGTCGGCTCCATGCCCGGCTTCGCCTACCTGACGGGGCTACCCGCTGAACTGGCCAAACCCAGAAGAGCGTCGCCGCGGGCACAGCTCGCCAAAGGTACTGTGATTATTGGTGGGGCGCAGGCCGGCGTAATGCCATGCACCGCACCATCAGGCTGGCACGCGATAGGGCGTACTGACGTCGATCTGTTCGACATCCATAGACAGCAGCCATGCCTGCTGTTGCCCGGCGACCAAGTCCGGTTCCTGATTCGGGAGGTCGCTTCATGATCGAAGTACTGAGTGGTGGTGCGCTCAACCTGGTCCAGGATCTTGGACGCTCGGGGTGCATGGCGATGGGGGTGAGCCGCAGTGGCGCCATGGATGCGCCCGCGCTGATGATTGCCAACTGGCTGGTTGGCAACCAGGAGAATGTTGCAGGGCTTGAAGTGAACATCTTTCCGTTCCGTTTCAAGGTGGAACGCGAGTTGCTCGTCAGTTGTACCGGTGCACACTGCGCACTGAAAGTGGATGGGCAATCCGTACCCAGTTGGACTTGTCTGGAGATCAGGCCCGGGCAACAGGTAGTGGTTGAGCGCCCACGCTTGGGTGTCAGGGCTTACCTTGCGTTTTCGGGTGGTATTGACGCACCGGTGCAATTGGGCTCTCGCGCGACAGATCTGAAGGCGGGGTTTGGCGGTCATGAAGGGCGGGGCCTCAATCGTGGTGATCGTCTTCAACTGTTGCCCCAAAGCCTTTCTTTAACGGGACGTGCCATTCTGCCCCTTGAGCGTGTGCAGCTAGCAGAGGACATGCGTTGCCAGCAGGTGACGGTGCGGGTGATCGCTGCAGCTCAGGCTGACGACTTTTCCTCCACTTCGTTGGACGCGTTCTATTCCACTCCCTACGAAGTCACCCCGCAGTCCAACCGTGTCGGTTACCGCCTCCAGGGCCAATCCCTGCAGACACTTCGCCCCATCGAATTGCTGTCCCATGGCATTGCGCCGGGCACTGTCCAGGTGCCGCCGGCAGGGCAACCCATCGTGCAACTGGCAGAAGCCAATACCTGTGGCGGCTATCCAAAGATCGCCACGGTGCTCGATTGCGACCTCTGGCGCCTTGCCCAAGCGGGCGTCGGTTGCAGCATCCATTTCAAGTCCGTCACTGTGGCCGAAGGCATAGGGGCCCTTGCCCAGCACCGTGCGGCGCTCGCGAACATTCAGCAACACCTGGGCGTTAGCCTACCAGCTTGATTCGAGGAACAAACAATGAACAACAAGACCTTACGCATCGATATCAATTCGGACATGGGCGAAGGCTTCGGCCCTTGGAAAATGGGTGACGATGACGCGATTCTCGACATCGTTACCTCTGCTAACGTCGCCTGCGGACTGCATGCCGGCGACCCTGAGATCATGGCTACGACCTTCGCACAGGCGAAAGCTAAGGGCGTAGCAGTGGGGGCCCACCCCGGTTTTCCAGATCTGTGGGGTTTCGGTCGCCGGGTGATTCCGCACACGACCGGCGAAATTGAGCGCTTCGTCGCCTACCAGGTCGGTGCGGCTGTGGCGCTGTCCAGTTACGCCGGTCACCCCATCACGTTCGTCAAAGCCCATGGTGCGCTCGGGAATCTCACCCAAACAGATCCCGAGGTTGCCAAGGCGATCGCCAAGGCCGTCAAAGCCGTCGACCCCACGCTCGTCTGCGTCACGTTCGCGGGCGGACTGATGATTCCGATTGCCAAGGATATGGGCCTCGAAACCCGTGCAGAGGTCTTCGCGGACCGCGCTTATACCGAGGCCGGCCATCTGGTTCATCGTAAAGAGCCTGGTGCAGTGCTCCACGACGTGGATTTCGCTGCCCAGCGCATGCTGCGCATGGTTCAGGCAGGCGGTATCGAAACGGTGAGCGGACGCATGCTTCCAGTTCATATCGACACCATCTGTGTGCACAGCGATACGCCTGGTGCGATCAGCATGGCACGAGTGCTACGCAGGACCTTGGAGTCGGCCGGCGTCCAAGTCTGTGCTTTCGCTGGGGGATCCCGCTGATGGAAAAAAACCTGGTCGAACGGCTCGTCAGCCTGCTCGAAAACAGCGCACTGAGTGAAATCGAATACTCGGCGGACGGCACCCGTATCCGGTTGGTGAAAAAGTCGGGTCAAACATTGCCCGAGCAGCCTCGCCCACCTGAAGCGCAGTCCGCTATGGCAACCCCGACACGCCAGCCGAGCTGGACCATTGATGCCGGATTGACTGGCATTTTCTACCGCGCCCCTTCGCCAGATGAGTCCGCTTTCGTCGATGTTGGCACTGCCATCGAGGAAGGCCAGCAGGTTGGGATCATCGAGGCGATGAAGATGCTTAATGTGCTCGAAAGCGAGCGCAGCGGGCGTGTGGTGCGCATCTTGGTAGAGGACGGTGCTTCGGTAGAGGCAGGGACGCCGCTGTTCGAGCTGCAATCGATGGAGGACGCCCATGTTTGACTCAGTCTTGATCGCCAACCGAGGCGAGATCGCCTTGAGAATCCTGCGTGCTTGCCGGGCATTGCAGATTCGGACTATTGCCGTCCATTCGTCTGCAGACGCCGATCTGCGCCATGTGCAATTGGCCGATCAGGCACTGTGCATTGGCCCCGCAGCCTCGGCTCAAAGTTACTTGGATATCGGTCGCCTGCTGGAGGCCGCCGAGCTAACCGGCGCGGGCGCCATCCACCCCGGCTACGGCTTTTTGTCTGAGCGTGCCGATTTTGCCGAGGCTGTAGAACGCTCCGGTCGAGTGTACGTCGGCCCCACCGCTGCAGCCATTCGCCTGATGGGCGATAAGGTCAGTGCCAAGAAGGCCATGCTGGAATCCGGCGTGCCTTGTGTGCCCGGCTCGGACGGCGCTCTGCCTAGCGACCCACAGGCGGTGGCTGACATAGCCCGAGATGTGGGGTATCCGCTGATTGTGAAGGCAGCAGGTGGTGGAGGCGGGCGGGGAATGCGCATCGTCCGCGAGCCAAGCCAGTTGGCTCAGGCGGTAGTTACCACACGGGAAGAAGCCAATCGTGCGTTTGGTAACCCAGCCCTTTACATCGAACGTTTTCTCGAAAATCCGCGGCATATCGAAATCCAGATCCTGGCAGACGGATTCGGCAATGCGGTATGGCTCGGTGAGCGTGACTGTTCCATGCAACGGCGGCATCAGAAGGTGATCGAAGAATCTCCTGCCCCCGGTGTTTCGCGAGAGGCGATCGCAGAGATCGGGCAGCGCTGCGTCGACGCCTGCGTGCACATCGGCTATCGCGGCGCGGGCACTTTCGAGTTTCTCTACGAAGACGGGGCTTTCTACTTCATCGAGATGAACACCCGAATCCAAGTCGAGCATCCGGTGACTGAGTTGGTGACCGGTATCGATTTGGTGGTGGAGCAGTTGCGAATCGCCCGGGGTGAGCCTCTGTCGTTCGGCCAGAAGGATGTCGCCGTGACCGGGCACGCGATTGAGTGTCGCATCAACGCCGAGGACCCGTGGCGGTTCACGCCGGCTCCGGGCACAGTCGACCATTGGCTTCCGCCTGGCGGCCCGGGAGTTCGTGTCGAGTCCCATCTGTATTCCGGGTACCGCGTACCGGCCCATTACGACTCGCTGGTAGCCAAGATGCTTACTTATGGCAGCAACCGCGAGGAGGCCGTCAGCAGGATGCGCCAGGCACTAGGAGAAACCGTGCTGGAGGGGATTCCATGCACTATTCCACTGCACAGACGGTTGATGGATGAACCTGGCTTCACAGCTGGCGGCTACAACATCCACCACCTGGAACATCTTTTCGAACAAGGCTTTGGTCAGACTGCGGAGAGCCCTCATGAGCGTTGAAGAACTCGCGGTACTGGTTGAGCAGTTGCAGGGGCGAGGTATTGCGCGATGTGAGTACGAAACTGAGCAGGGGTCGGTGGTTCTGGTCTTCGCGTCACATTCCCGTACATGTGTCGTGGAACCCGTTCAACTGCCTGTCCCGAGTCGCCAGGATACTTTGGTCGAGGCTCCGAAGGCCGGCCGGTTCTTGTCTTCCCACCCTTTGCAGGGCGTCGCTCTGGCATCCGTTGGCGAACCTGTCGAGGCAGGTGCAATCATCGGCTTCATTCAGGTTGGTGAGTCCCTTCAGCCCGTCAAAGCGAAAGCCGCCGGCGTCATGGCCGGCTATTGCCCGGTCGACGGCGAGCTTGTCGGCTATGGGGCGCCAATCGCCAGGCTGACCCCTTCCTAAGGGAAAGCCAGCAAGCGCACGACCGTATCGTGCGCACACCCTACCGCGGTATTCATCTATATCAAGAAGAAGAGGTCGCTGCATGCGTGCACATTGGCCCGTGGTACCTGCTGTCCTGTGTTTGACCTTTGCAACGGACCTGAGAGCCGCTGGCTTTCTCGAAGACAGCCGGGCAAACGTCGACTTCAGAAACCTGTATTTCGATCGAGACTTTCGCCAGCCTGGAGGTAACACTGCGAACGGTCAAAGCCAAGCACGGGAGTGGGGTCAAGCCGCCGTTCTGACACTCCAATCCGGATTTACTCAAGGCGCGTTTGGGCTGGGGATCGATGGCGTCGCCATGACCGGCCTCAACCTCGATTCCAGCCCAGATCGTGCAGGCACCGGCATGTTCCCAACTGAGCGTGACGGCAGTTCGGAGGATGAATTCAGCCGACTGGGCGCGAGCTTCAAATTGAAGTACTCCAAGACGCTTGTTCGCTCAGGTGTCATGGCCTTTCGTAAGCCCGTGCTTCAAAGCGCCGACTCTCGTCTGCTACCTGGTCTGTTCAAAGCCACCACGCTGGAATCCAGTGAGCTGGCGGGCCTCACGCTTCAGGCTGCACGCGTGACCAAGACGATGGGTTTGGATTCATCTAACTGGGAGCGGCTGACCAGCCGCTATGGCGGGCACAGCGACGATTTCACCCTGTACGGAGCGGATTACGCGCTGCATGATAAAAGCCAACTCCGGGTGTATTACGGCAAGCTGAACGGGATTTACCAACACACGCTGGCCAATTACCTAGGGCGCGTCGATTTCACGGCGGATCGACACCTCTCTTTCGATTTGCGCTGGTCGAAGGCGGGGGAGGTAGAGGACTTTCGCGACATCGACAACAGGGCAGTGGGCGCGTTGGTAGGGTTCCGCCAAAAGCACCACACATTGAGTGTGGGCTTCCAGAAGATGAGCGGGCGCGATGCTTATCCGTACGTAACCGGAACCGATCCCTACCTCGTTAACTTCGTGCAGATCCTGCAGTTCTCCAATGCTGGAGAGCGTTCGTGGCAGTTGCGCTACGATCTGGATCTGGCCGCATGGGGTGTTCCTGGGTTGAGCTTCATGAGCCGATATGTCCGGGGCGACCAAGTTCAGCTTTCGAGCGGCGGCGAAGGACGAGAATGGGAGCGCAATAGTGAGCTCACCTATGTCATCCAGGGCGGCTCATGGAAAAATGCCTCAATCAAATGGCGCAACGCCACTGTCCGCTCAACCTTTGGTAATGATATCGACGAAAACCGCCTCGTGATCAGCTACCCACTGAGCCTGTTCTGATGGATCATCGACCTTAGATCGAACGCCCCGCTTGGTAGCGGGGCTATCCGCCGGATCGAACTCGTGGGGAATCAATGAATACGCGTTTCATCGAGGCGTTTTTGCAGATTGCAAGGCTGAAAAGCTTCAGAGCCGCGGCCGAGCATCTGCACCTGACCCAAGCTGCCATATCCAACCGGATCGCTTCGCTTGAAGAAGAGATCGGGGCTCGGTTGTTTGAGCGGGAAACACGAGAGCTCAAGTTGACTGCGGTCGGCTCGCGGCTGGTCGACTATGGCGAGCGCATGCTGGATTTGGAACAAGAGATCCGCCACCTGGGCCGGCCCAGTCACGAAGTTTTGGGATTGGTACGTATTGGCGCTGTAGACAGCGTGGTGCATACCTGGTTGATCGACTTCCTGAAACGCTTGCAGTCGACATACCCTGGAATCGAGGTGCAACTGACTTCGGAAACCAGCGCTGGCGTTCACAAAGCTTTACGTGACGGCATGATCGACATTGCTCTACAGACGCATCCGATTGAGGGTGATGGGATCACCAGCATTCCGTGCCTCTCTATCGCAACGGGATGGATAGTCAGCAATCAGGCAATGATCAGCGCCCAGCAGCCCATTCTAGATTTACTCGGCCAACCAACCATTACCATGAGCCAGAACTCACAACCCCATCTGGTACTTAAGGAGCTCTACCGCAGGTTCAGCCTGCCTGTTGGAAAAACCCATCATGTCAGCTCTATCTCAGCACTCGTGCAACTGGTTGAGGCAGGCTTTGGCAACGCGTTTGTGCCTCTTGCGCCGGTGCGCTATGCCATTGAGTCGGGGCGAGTCAGTCTGGTGGACTGCGGTCTGGCAATTCCTAACCAACCATTGGTTGTAAGCTATACCCAGGCGCACTCATCCGAGGCTATCCGCTTGGTCGCTGAGCTGGCGTGTGTAGAGTGCGATCAGTATGTGCGAGCACTCGTACCGCCATACGCTGCCACCTAATTTCGCTGCCGGCTAAATGTGGAAACGAGATGCTTGATCGACTGGGTTCCATGTAAGCATTGTTGCCGGGTGATTAGAAATGTGCGGCTGCGTTCGGGGGAGATATTTTGCCAGCAATGTGGTACGGCGAGAACAACACCGTCAACAGGCCCAGCGCGGCCATTTCATAGGGCGTTCTGGCGAAGGTTCTTAAAACTCTGCTTCGCCTCTGGGAAATCTTTATCAAGGGATCGACTTATTTTTGACACCGATTGTGGCCAGTATTTTCGCAGGCCAGCCTGATAAACAATTCAGCCCAAGGCCCCTCCACTTGCAGGCGCCGCAAATTGAGGCTTTCGAACTCTCGAATTAGAAGATCCGGGTCTGCTTGAAGCGCAAGATTTACTCCCAAGCTTAAGCAAAGGGAATATACACTCTCTCGGGCAAACAGAAATGCCGGCTTCTCGTGTAGATAGGTACGGGCAACCAACCATAGAGATCTGCATGGCGACTGGATCAGTAGGTGCGCTGTACCAGGCCGCTCCACCCAATGGACCCTCCTAGGTAGAGTGCGGGCGACTCTCCATTAAAGAGGGGGCCGCAAGTGCGGCCTAAAGGTATAACCTAGCCCATTGGGTACATGTTTTCGGCAGCACAACGAGCGCAGCTTGCATCTTTACTGTGCCTGAAGGTCAAGACTACACCGTTGTCACCGTTCCGCCGTCGATGCGGTGCTCGGACCCGGATATCGACATAGCCCTTGGTGAGCCAGAAAAGCAATGAGGTCGGCAACTTCCTGGGGCTTGGCAGGTCTGCCAAGCGGGATCCCGCCAAGCGACGCCATTATCATGCGTTGACCCTCTTCATAACTGGTTGCCGCCTGCTCGGCGAGCCGTTGCGCCAGCCTCACGGAGGCCTCGGTCTCGATCCATCCGGGCGCCACGCTCAGTACCCGAACCCCTTTGGACATCACTTCCTTGGCCAAGGCTTTGCTGTAGGTGGTTAACGCGGCTTTGGCGGCAGCATAGGCGGTGGTCGCCTCGAACAGCGGCAGGCTGCGCTGGATGGAACTGACGTGGATGATGACGCCCGCCTCCCGTTCTAACATGGAAGGCAACAGTGCGCGGTCCAGGCGAACTGCCGGCATCAGGTTGAGGTTCAGCTCGGCGAACCATTGCTCGTCACTGATAGCGGCGAAGCCACCGCTGGGTGTGCTCGAGCCACCGACAGCATTGATAATGATATCCACGCCACCCCATTGTTCGAGGGCGCTCCGCGCGAGTTCGGCAACACCTTCGGCGGTAGTCAGGTCGGCGCGGATGAATGTCACACCGGGCATGGAGTGTCCGGCCACTTCTCGTGCTGATGTCATTACCTGCACGCCTGCTTCGACAAGCGTGCGCACCACGGCGGCGCCAAGCCCCATCGTGCCGCCTGTCACCACGGCGCGCAGGCCAGTTAGCTGAAGATCGAAGCTCATACGGCAATCTCCAGCTCGGCGATGAGGCCATGCTGGACACGGAATGAGAATGTCAGGTCGATGGGGCTGCCTGGAAAATCGCCGATGACATGCGTCTGAACCTGGTGCATATGGCCTGCGAGCTTCACGGCGCGTGGTTCGAGGGTGTAGCGGTAGCGCGCGGCTGACTGCGAGCTCCAGGCCCTGATCGCAGCTAGGCCGATGTGGGCCTTGCCTTCATCGTACACCCGTGCGTCAGAGGTGAAGCAGCGGGCGATGGCCTCAGCGCCTTGAGGCTCGGCGGCGAAGTAGGCAGCAATCGGATCAATCAGGTTAACGGCAGACATGGTTCACTCCTGTATGTGTGTGGATGAATCATGGGCGATGTTATTAATTTAGAGAATGGCCTAGAATATGAAAGGGCCATGAAGAGAATTATGCATAATGCGCGGATCTGAATTTGCCGAACTTAAAGCCTTTGCCGCTGTGGTCGAGCGCAAGAGCTTCGCGCGCGCTGCTGAGCATCTGGGCGTGTCCGCTTCGGCGCTCAGCCAGACCATTCGCAATCTCGAAAGCCGCCTCGGCGCGCGGCTGTTAAACCGCACTACGCGAAGCGTCGCGCCATCCGCCAGTGGCGCGGCGCTGCATGCCCGCCTGGCTCCGCTGTTTCGTGAAATCGCTGCTGCGGTGGACGCTGTTGCCGAGACAACCGGGCAGATCAAGGGCAGACTGCGTATCAATACCCCTGGCATTGCCGCCAGGGTGCTCATCGCGCCGCGGCTCGCACGTTTTCACCAGATCCATCCTGATGTGCTGCTCGATATCGTGGTGGATGATTCACTTGCCAATATCGTCGATGGCCGTTTTGATGCCGGCATCCGCGTAGGCGGCCAACTCGAGAAAGACATGGTGGCCGTACGCCTGACTCCGGATCTAGACATGGTGGCGGTGGCATCTGCGGAATATCTCGCACGCCGCGGCACCCCTGACTCGCCTGCCGATCTGCAGCAGCATGCGTGTATCAATTGGCGGCTGCAGGCCGACGGCAGAAACTACCGCTGGCAATTCGAAAAAAGCGGCGAGCGCATCGAGGTGACGGTCGACGGCCCGGTCGTCACCAACCATCCCGACATCGGCATCGCTGCAGCTGTACAGGGGCTTGGCATCGCCTATCACTTCGAGCGGGAAAACGTGAGGGAACTGCTGGCCGAAGGGCGCTTGGTGCAGGTCCTTGCAGATTGGTCCATCTCGCGTCCGGGCCTGTTCATCTACTACTCGAACAGGCAGTACCGGCCGGCGGCCCTCGGTGCGTTCATCGACTGCCTGCTCGACCGGCCGCCGTTCGATCAGCCTTGGCCGGCATGAGCTGCGTGTGTGCGGGTGGCTGCTCCGCCGTGGAGCTTGATCTGCCCTTCGTGGAGCGCCCGCAGGTGGTCGCGCAGGGGCAAATCGACGAGGTGCTAGGGCGCTATCGCCAGGGGGATTTCCTGGAACATGCTTTGCTCGACCTGCTCGAAATACTCGAAGCTCATGAAAAACGCCACGGCTAGTGAGCCGCCGCAAGATCCTTCGATCGTCTGGAGGGGTGACAAAACCGGGCGCGACATTGTTACGAGCTTCACTTCGCTGCCCGTTTTCTAAGCGGGTTGTGCTGCCAGCTGCCACGCGGGAGGCGCCTGGCAGAGCAGGACCTGAATTGATCAGTAAGCCGAGTCGCTGGCGGGCGTGCTGGCGAAGAAATGTCTGATGATGGACGGCAAACGAGCTGGTGCGATGCGCCCCCGGCGCTGCGCATCGAACAAGCCGAAGACTGCAGAACCAAACATTTCGGTCAGCTCTGCGGCTGAAAGCTCGACTGCAAATACCCCTTCTTTCTGACCCCGCAGAAAAAACGCATCCAGGGCCTCGGTGTAATGCAGCCAGCTATGGTCACCCACGAAGGGAGAATCCGGGCTCCAGTTGAAGGCCACATAGGCCATCACCTCGCTGTGGGCAAGGTGGCTGAGCAGCAACTGCTCGAACGCCGGCCGTACCGGGCCCTCTTTAAGGGCGGGGTGGAAAATGATGCGTTCAATGATGGCTGCTCCGTGGGTGAGGAGCATGTTCTTCAAGTTTTCCCGGGTGCCACAGAAACGGTGCAGAGTAGCTTTGCTAACGCCCGCTGCTTCAGCAATTTCCTTGAGTGTACCGCGAGGATGGGCCAGCAATGCAGCGGCCAAGGCAGCAAGAAGCTTATCTTCGTTAGCGCTCATGGTACCTCCATGAAAATTTGCATTATCCGTTATTGAGGCATTAATGGCTACTATTAGTGATTTCTGACTCCATTGAGACAATGTTGACTCATGGCGCGGATTTCTGGATCATCCGCCTCCTCATACTTCGATCTATCCAGGTGCGTGATGCAGGCTTTGCTCCTAAAAACCGTTCTCGCAGGTGTGGTGCTCACCACAATCCTCAGCCTCACGGCTTGCGATCAGTGGGATTACGACATGGGGCAGACCGCGCCTCGGGAGGTCAACATCCTCACCGTGAAAGCTCAGCATTACAGCCGGGCGTCAGAGTTTCCCGGTCGTGTCGAACCGGTGCGCATCGCCGAGGTTCGTGCGCGCGTTTCAGGGATTGTGCTGACGCGAAACTTCGAGGAAGGGGCGGATGTAAAGGCGGGCCAGTTGCTGTTCGAGATCGACCCGGCACCGTTCAAAGCGGCGTTGTCGCGCGCCGAGGGGCAGTTGGCCCAGGCGCAGGCGCGCGTGGAGCAAACCAAGGCTACCTGGAGCCGTTACAAGGAGCTGATCGATATCAAAGCGGTCAGCGCCCAGGACTTCGATACCGCCAAAGCCGAACTGCATAATGCCCAGGCGGTAATGCGCTCGGCTGCCGCTGAAGTTGAAACCGCTCGTCTGGACCTGGGGTATGCCACGGTACGCGCCCCGATCGCCGGCCGCATCGGGCGCGCGGAGGTGACCGAAGGTGCTCTGGTCGGTCAGGGTGAGGCAACGCTGTTGGCGCGGATTCAACAACTTGACCCCGTCTATGTCGATTTCAAGCAGCCGGCTGCGGATGCGCTGAAGCTGCGTGCTTCGGCCAGTACGAACAGCCAGGCCACGACGCTCAGTGCCATGGTCGAAGGTATCGAGGGCAAAACAGCCGGGGCGTTGCAGTTCGCCGACGTGGCGGTCGACCGTGGAACCGGTGAAATCACTCTGCGGGGCAAGTTCGACAACCCGGAGGGGGTGTTGCTGCCGGGTATGTATGTTCGCGTGCAGGTGCCGCAGAGCAGCGGCATGGCGATCATGGTCCCGCAGCGGGCGGTGCAGCGCAGTGCCGACGGCAAAGGCAAAGTGATGTTGCTTGGGCCGAACAATGTGGTTGAAGAGCGTGCCGTGGTGACGGGGTTCATGAAGGGCGACCAGTGGCAGATCAAGGCAGGTTTGCAAGCCGGAGACCAGTTGATTACCAGCTCGCTGACCGCCATCGAGCCCGGCGCCACGGTGGTGCCTCGGCCTCAGGCCACCAACCCGACTGCCGCTTTGACATCCCAGGCGCAATAAGCGGAGAAGCCCATGTCCCTTTTTTTCATCAAGCGCCCGAATTTCGCATGGGTGGTAGCGCTGTTCATTTCCATGGCCGGCCTGCTGCTGATCCCTTTGCTACCCGTATCGCAGTACCCTGATGTGGCCCCTCCGCAGATCAGTATCTCCGCCACCTATCCGGGTGCCTCGGCCCAGGTGCTGTCCGATTCGGTGACCAGCGTCATCGAGGATGAGCTCAATGGCGCCAAGAACATGCTGTATTTCGAGTCCGGCAGTAACGCCAACGGTATCGCCGAGGTCACGGTGACCTTTGCACCGGGCACCAACCCTGAACTGGCGCAGGTCGATGTGCAGAACCGCCTGAAAAAAGCCGAAGCGCGGTTGCCCCAGGCGGTCTTGAACCTGGGTGTGCAAACCGAGCAGGCATCCTCGGGGTTCCTGCTCATTTATGCGCTGCGCTACAAGGATGGCGACGAGAACGCTGACACCACGGCCCTGGCCGACTACGCGGTCCGCAATATCAACCCGGAAATCCGCCGGCTGCCTGGCGTCGGCAAGCTGCAGTTCTTTGATTCGGAAGCCGCGATGCGGGTGTGGATCGACCCGCAGAAACTGATCGGGTTCGGCCTGTCGATCGATGATGTAAACAACGCCATTCGTAACCAGAACGTGCAGGTGCCGGCAGGGGCCTTCGGCAGCACGCCTGCTGACAATGGCCAGGAGTTGACCGCGACCCTGGCGGTGAAGGGCACGCTTACCACACCGGCGGAATTTGGCCGGATCGTGCTCAAATCGCAGCAGGACGGCTCCCAGGTCCTGCTCGGGCAGGTTGCCAGGATCGAAGTCGGCAAGCAGGACTACAACTTTACATCGCGCCTGAACGGCAAGCCTTCGGTGGCGGCTGCGGTGCAGCTGACCCCGGGCGCCAACGCCATTCGCACGGCCGAGGCGATCAAGAACCGTCTGGACGAACTTTCCGCATCGTTGCCCGAGGGCGTCGAAGTATCGGTGCCGTACGACACCTCGCGCTTCGTCGACGTTGCGATTTCCAAGGTGATCCACACCCTCATCGAGGCGATGGTGCTGGTGTTCATCGTGATGTTCCTGTTCCTGCAGAATGTCCGTTACACCCTGATTCCGGGGATCGTGGTACCGGTCTGCCTCGGCGGCACTCTGAGCGTCATGTACCTGCTGGGCTTTTCGGTCAACATGATGACGATGTTCGGCATGGTGCTGGCCATTGGTATCCTGGTGGACGATGCGATCGTGGTGGTCGAGAACGTCGAGCGGATCATGGCCGAGGAGGGCTTGTCGCCGGTCGATGCCACGATCAAGGCGATGGGCCAGGTGTCGGGCGCGATCATCGGGATCACGCTGGTGTTGTCGGCGGTGTTCCTGCCGCTGGCGTTCATGTCGGGCTCGGTGGGGGTCATCTACCAACAGTTCTCGGTATCGCTGGCTGTATCAATCCTGTTCTCCGGTTTTCTTGCCCTCACGTTTACGCCAGCGCTGTGCGCTACCTTGCTCAAGCCCGTGGAAAAGGGCCATCACGAGAAGAAAGGTTTCTTCGGCGGGTTCAACCGCGTGTTCGGCAAGCTGACCGCACGCTACACCGCGCTCAACCACAAGCTGGTCCCACGTGCCGGGCGGATGATGGTGCTCTATGTGGGTCTGGTGGTACTGCTCGGCGGTGGCTACATGCTGGTACCCGAATCATTCGTGCCAGCCGAAGACCAGGGCTACATGCTGGTGGACGTGCAACTGCCCCCCAACGCAACCCGTGCACGCACCTCGCAGGCAGCCGGGCAGCTCGAGCAGTTCCTGATGTCACGCGAGGCATCGGGCAGTACGTTCATGGTGCTGGGTTTCAGCTTCTCCGGCATGGGCGAAAATGCGGCCTTGGCTTTCCCGGTGCTCAAGGACTGGTCCGAGCGCAGCGCCGAGCAATCGGTGGATGCTGAAACGACTGCGGTCAACGAACGTTTCGCCAATCTTGACGACGGTGTCATCACTGCGATGCCGCCCCCACCAATTGAAGGCCTGGGCAACTCCGGCGGCTTCGCCCTGCGTTTGCAGGACCGCGGCGGTTTGGGCCGCGAGGGACTGTTGGCGGCGCGTGATCAGCTGTTAGCCAAAGCCAACGGCAATCCGCATTTCCTCTATGTAATGACTGAAGGCCTGGCGGAAGCACCGCAGCTGCGGCTGAACATCGACCGCGAAAAGGCGCGGGCGCTGGGTGTCGGCTTCGATGCCATCGATGCGGCGCTCTCGACCGCGTTCGGTTCCAATGTGCTGAACGATTTCTCCAACGCCGGCAGGCAGCAGCGAGTAGTCGTGCAGGCGGCGCAAAACGCACGCATGACTCCCGAGAGCGCCCTGGAACTGCGCGTGCCGAACGACAAGGGGCAACTGGTGCCGCTGGCATCGTTCGTTACTACCGAGTGGGAGCAAGGCCCTGTGCAGCTCTCGCGCTATAACGGCTACCCAGCGATCAAGATCACCGGGGATGCCATGTGGGGGGTGAGTTCCGGTGATGCGATGGCGGAAATGGAGCGCCTGATCGGCGAGTTGCCCGAGGGTATCGGCTATGAGTGGACCGGCCTTTCCTATCAAGAGCGGATCGCCAGCGGCCAGGCCCTGTCGCTGTTCGCCCTGGCAATCGTCGTGGTGTTCCTGCTGTTGGTGGCGCTGTACGAGAGCTGGGCAATTCCCTTCGCCGTGATGTTGATCGTGCCGGTCGGTGCGTTGGGAGCGGTGGCGGCAGTGCTGGTGGCTGGCCTGTCCAATGACGTGTATTTCAAGGTGGGTCTGATCACCATCATCGGCCTGGCGGCGAAGAACGCGATCCTGATCGTGGAGTTCGCCAAGGAACTCTGGGAGCAGGGGCACTCGCTGCGTGAGGCAGCGATCGAGGCTGCACGCATCCGCTTCCGCCCGATCGTCATGACGTCGATGGCGTTCATACTGGGCGTGATTCCGCTGGTTGTGGCCACCGGCGCTGGCGCTGCCAGCCAGCGTGCGATCGGTACGGGGGTGATTGGCGGCATGCTCAGTGCGACGCTGCTGGGGGTGATTTTCATCCCGATCTTCTTCGCCTGGGTGCTCAAGCTCCTGCGCCGTGAAACACCTCAAGCGCGGCCGGTGGATGCGCCCTCGGTCTGAGGTGCGCAATCCCCGTACATTCAAAGGAGGACAGTATGACCACTGACAACGCCGCTTCCCGTCAGGCGTCGCCCCTTCCAGTATTGCCTGCGCGTCAGCGCTGGCTGGTGCTGATGGCGGTGATGTTGGCGTTCACCCCAGTGGTCATCGACATGACCATCCTGCATGTGGCCATCCCGTCGCTGACCCTGGCGCTGGATGCGACCAGCATCGAGGTGCTGTGGATCATCGACATCTACCCGCTGCTGATGGCGGGGATACTGGTACCGATGGGCACGCTTGCCGATCGCCTCGGTAACCGCCGCGTCCTGCTCATCGGCCTTACGGTGTTTGGCATAGCTTCGTTGTGTGCGGCCCTGGCGCCAAGCGCCGCGCTGTTGATCGGCGCACGGATCCTGCTTGCGCTGGGCGGATCGATGATCATGCCTAGCGCGCTCGGGATCATCCGGCGTACCTTCGAAGACCCGCAGGAACGCGCTACTGCACTGGGTATCTGGGGTACGGTCGGTGCCGCCGGCGCGGCAGTCGGCCCGCTGATAGGGGGGGCGCTGCTGGAGCACTACTGGTGGGGGGCGGTGTTTCTGATCAACGTTCCGCTGATGATCCTGATCATCCCGGTGGTGTGGCACCTGTTGCCACGTCATGAAATGCGGGTGACAGGCAATTGGAACATTGGCCAGGCTGCACTGTTGATCGTCGGCATGGTCAGTGTCGTCTACAGCATCAAGGCGCTGCTCGGCGTTACGGTGGGGGTGTACCAGGCGCTCGCTGTGGGTGCTGTAGGGCTGTTGCTGCTCGGTGGGTTCGCGCGGTTGCAGACCCGGGCCAGGCTACCGATGCTCGACCTCGGCCTGTTTCGCGAGCCTGCCATCTGTGCAGGCATGCTCATGGCCTTGATGGTCACCGGCGCGCTGGCGGGCGTGGAACTGACGTTGGCCATGGAGATGCAATACGTGCTCGAGCGCACGCCGCTGCAGGCGGGCATCTTCATGCTGCCGATCATGGTCGCTGCGGCAGTGGGCGGGCCGGTCGCGGGGATGCTGTCGAATCGATTCGGGCTGTGCGCGGTTTCCAGCCTGTCGCTTGCCATTTCGGCGGGCGCGCTGGCCTACCTGGCTTATCAAGGGCTCGATGCAAGCTTGCTCACGGCCATGGTCATGGCCTCGCTGGGGCTGGCCCTGAGCATTGGCTTGACGGCTTCCTCCATCGCCATTTTGGGGGCAGTGGACGCAAGCAAAGGCGCCGCCGCCGGTTCGCTCGAAGCCACCGCCTACGAACTCGGCACGGGCTTGGGCATCACCTTGTTCGGTGCCTTCATGGCGAGTGTGTTCAGTCGGTATCTGCAAGCGCCCAGCCAATTGCACGGCGAGTTGCTGGAGAAGGCGTCGCGCTCGATCGGTGACAGCATGGTGGTCGCCAAGCAGCTGAGCCCGGCCGATGCCACCGCATTGGTCGACGCTGCGAAGGCCGCTTTCCTGCAGACTCATTCGGTATTACTCGGCGTCTGCGCGGGCCTGCTGGGTGGGCTGGCACTGATGGTTTTCGGGATGTTGCGGAACACGCACCGCCCTTAAAGAGCACTGCTGTCAAGTCAAGCCCGAAGGCCGAACAGCAACTCGACACAGGCGCCTCCGAGTGACGATGGGCGCATCCCTATCGAGCCGCCTTGGCATTCGACGAGCGTCTTGCAGATGGCCAGACCGAGGCCGTGGCGCCCTGTGTCACGGTGGCGGCTGGAGTCGCTACGCGACAGCGGTAGCAACATTTCTGTCCATTGATCGACGGGTATTCCAGGCCCGTCGTCTTCTACCCTGATCGACACCGAGTGCGGGTTCAGGCTTGCCACGCTGAGCAGTACCCGACTGTTGCAGTGGCGATTGGCATTGCTGATAAGTCGCATGATGGCTTCCGAGGTCAGTTCAGGGTCGAAGCGGCAGTCGTTGGCAGATAACTGAACCGAACTGGAGAGAAAAACCGCTTGCGCAGTGTCTTCGGCCAGGGCCTGGGCGACGACTTCATCGACATAGGCGCTGACATAGGCGGGGTCGAAAGCGGCTGTCAGGGTAGCGACCGGTAGACTGTCCAGCTTGCTCATATCCTGGAGCAAAGCGTCAAAATCCTGCAGTGTCTGACGAGCCTGTCCTATATGGTGTAACGCCGGAGCTTGCGCAGAGTCCTGGGCCAGTGATTCGAGGAGGCATCGAATCAACCCGACCTTGTCTTTCACTGCAAGTGCAAAGCTGCTGAGTAACGAGATTGTCGTGCAATTCGAATCCGTCTTCGAGCTGCCTGTATACGGACCCACGCCGCGCTGGGCTATGCGGCGGAACGTGAGCAAGGGCAAGGCCAGCAGAAGGCCGATCAGCCAGGGGTTCCCCCACACAAGCGCAATGGGTACTGACGGTAGCTCGCTGCTCAATACGAGCACACGACCATCGGGCCTTGGCAGGAATACTAAAAGTGTTCCCGAGAACAGGGAACTGCGCGCTACTGGGTTGCCGGAACGGATTTGCACCTGCTCGGCGGCTGTCAACGGCGCATCGAACCAGTGAAGCAGCTGCACCCGTTGCGCAGAGAGCATCGCCCGCAGATCTTCGATAGCGGCATTCGGTTGTTGCCAGTGGAGTTCCAGGTGCCGCTCTGCAAGGGCCGCTGTCAACAGCATCGCCCGTGTGCGCGCAGTATGCTCGGCATGGCTCATGAGCGCGCACAAACAGACGATACTGAGTGTCACGACTATCAACGCTATACGAGAATAGAGAGGATGAGAGTGCTCAGTCATCGCCACGTTGCTCGATAAGGAGTGTATTTCTGATATCGGAAATACGATTCTACGTTGCGATGGCGCTGCTCTCCTGTATGTTTAACACTTGTTCACAAGTTGACCACATCCGTTTACAACCCACGCTGCGCCGGTTCGACCGGCGCAGCGTGGTCGCTTCAACGTTGCGCTGATTAGTCTGCAGTACTCTGCAGGTGATCCTCAGACAGCGCCGAGGCTTTTGCCCGACTGCGGGCTCGGATGTTCAGTGCCTCGACCGCCAATGAAAACGCCATTGCGAAGTACACATAGCCCTTGGGAACGTGCACGTCGAACGCCTCGGCGATCAGTACGGTGCCGACCACCGTGAGGAAGGCCAGGGCGAGCATCTTCAGGCTCGGGTGGCGTTCGATGAACGCGCTGATTGTGCCGGCGGCGAGCATCATGATCAACACCGCGACGATAATGGCCGCGACCATTACCGGAACATGTGACACCATGCCGACCGCTGTGATGACAGAGTCCAGCGAGAAGACGATGTCGATGATGGCGATCTGAATGATCGTAGCGACGAAGCCCCGCCCTTGGCCGTCGCCTGTATGCCCCTGCTCGTCCTCACCTTCGAGGCTCTGGAACATCTCGGTACAGCTCTTGTATAGCAGGAACAAGCCACCGAAGAACAGAATCAGATCCCTTCCGGAGATGCCCTGGCCGGCCAGGTTGAACAGATCTCGTGTAAGGCTCATGATCCAGGTGATCGACAAGAGCAGCATGATCCGCGTGACCATCGCCAGCGCAAGGCCGAAGAAGCGGGTACGTGCGCGCATGTGCGGCGGCATGCGCCCGACCAGAATCGCGATCATGATGATGTTGTCGATGCCCAGCACGATTTCCAGCGCGGTGAGGGTGAAAAAGGCGACCCAGATCTCTGGGCTGGTGAGCCATTCCATGTTTGCAGTCCTGTTTATATGAATGCGCCCCGCAGGGCGCTTGGTTGAAGCAGTGGTCAGAAGATGTAGTCGGTGGTCAGGAAGCTCGATTCACGCTTCTGGATGATGTCGCTGATCAAGGCTTTGTTCGCGGCCTGGTATTTGCTAGCCACCAATGTGCGGATCGAGAACACGCGAAGTGCGTCATGCACCGACAAGGTGCCTTCTGCACTGTTCTTGCGGCCGTTGAATGGGAACGTATCCGGGCCGCGCTGGCACTGGGTATTGATGTTGATGCGCCCGACCTGGTTGGCGAAAGCATCTACAAGTCGCCCGACCTCGGCGCTATTGCTACCGAAGATACTGGCTTGCTGGCCGTAGTCGGAGTCGAGTACGTAGTCGATCACAGTCTGCAGATCGCGATAGGGTACCACCGGGACCACCGGGCCGAACTGCTCTTCATGGTACACACGCATGTCGGCGCTGACCGGATAAAGCACAGCTGGGTAGAAGAACGAACCACGGACCTGCCCGCCGCCGGCGTTGATCACCGTTGCACCCTTGGCCTTCGCGTCAGCCACCAGGCTTGCCAGGTAGTCAGTCTTGCCAGGTTCCGGCAGCGGTGTCAGCGCTACCCCCGGTTCCCACGGCATGCCCGGCTTGAGCGCGGCCAGGCGCTGGTTGAACTTGTCGAGAAATGCCTCGGCGATATCCTCATGCACGAACAGGATTTTCAATGCGGTGCAACGCTGGCCGTTGAACGATAGCGCCCCGGTAATGGCCTCGCTGACGGCGTTGTCCAGATCGACCTGAGGCAGCACCACGCCGGGGTTCTTGGCATCCAGGCCTAGCGCCGCGCGCAGCCGATGGGGACGGGGGTGCAGTTTCTTCAGGTCACTGGCAGCCTTGTGCGTACCGATGAACGCGAACACATCCACCTTGCCGCTGGCCATCAGCGCGCTGATGGTCTCGCGGCCGCTACCGTAGATCACGTTTATGACGCCGGCCGGGAAGCTGTCGCGGAACGCCTGGAGCAGAGGGCGGATCAACAGCACACCGAACTTCGCCGGTTTGAACACTACGGTGTTGCCCATGATCAGCGCCGGGATCAAGGTGGTGAAGGTTTCATTGAGTGGGTAGTTGTACGGCCCCATGCACAGCGTCACACCCAGCGGCACGCGGCGGATCTGGCCCAAGGTACCTTGCTCGAGCTCGAAGCGACTGGAGCGGCGATCAAGCTCTTTGAGGGCATTGATGGTATCGACGATGTAATCACAGGTCCGGTCGAATTCCTTCTGCGAATCCTGCAGGTTCTTGCCGATCTCCCACATCAGCAACTTGACCACCTCCTCGCGCTGTTCGCGCATGCGCGTAAGGAAAGTTTCCACATGGCGGATACGTTCGGCAACGCGCATGGTTGGCCAATTGCCCTGACCGTTGTCGTAGGCCCGCACCGCCGCCTCCAGCGCGGTGAGTGCGGCCTCGGCATCGAGCAGCGGGGCACTGCCCAGCAGCACGGCTTGATCGGCCCCATCGCCGGCTAGCTGCACGGGGCTGCGCACGGTGGCGACTGGCCCTTGCCACTGCCGCAATTGGCCACCCACCAGATAATCGCGTTGCTCGATGGGCGCCCCGAGCCGGTAGGCCTCGGGAATCTGGTCGGCGTGGGGGAACAGTGAATCGAGACGGGAGTCGGTACTCATGCGGGGTCCTTGTTGTAGATGTTGTCTGCGGAGACGGGTAGGGCGCCAGTGTCGGCAGCCTGGCAGATGGCGCTAAAGCAGGCGGCATCGAGCGAGGCACCGCCGATCAGCCCGCCATCGATATCGTGCTGGGCGAACAGCTCGGCGGCATTCGTCGCATTGACACTGCCGCCGTAAAGCAGCGCGATGCGTGACGCGAGCGCTGGGGCGTGGGCGGCAAGCAGCTGGCGGATGTGCAGATGTGCCTGCTGGGCCTGTTCAGGGCTGGCGCTGGCACCGGTACCAATCGCCCAGACCGGCTCGTAGGCAATCACACCCTTGGCCAGTTGCTCGATCCCCACCTGGTCGAGTACGGCCTTGAGTTGCGAGCCGACCACGGCGTTGGTGTTGCCTGCGCGGCGCTGATGAATCGACTCGCCGAGGCACAGCACCGGGGTCAGCCCGGCGGCCAGCGCGGCCTCGAACTTCATCGCCACCTGTGCGTCGGTTTCCCCGAACAGGCTGCGCCGTTCCGAATGGCCAACCAGCACATACCTGCAGCCGAGGTCCGCGAGCATCTGCCCGCTTACCTCGCCGGTATAGGCGCCTTGCGCTCGCTCGCTGAGGTTCTGCGCACCGATCGCCACGGCGGTATCTGCCAGCAGCTCGCTCACCTGTGCCAGGTACGGAGTGGGCGGGCAGATCGCCACTTGTACCGAATCGAGCCTTTCCAGCGTGGGTAGCAGTCCTCCGATCAGCCTGGCATTGGCGGCCTGGTGGCCGTGCATTTTCCAGTTGGCGATCACCAGCTTGTTGTTCATCGCTTGCTCCTGAGTTTCAGCGCACCACATCGTCGACCTGGACAACGCGTAGCGTGTTGGTTCCGCCCTGGTCGTGGGCGTGATCGCCGCGGGTGATCAGTAAGTAGTCTCCGTGGCTCACCACGCGGCGCTCCAGCAGCGCTGCAACTACGCGACGGCTCAGCTCTTCGAGGGACATCTGTTCGGTGTTGAACGGCAGGGGCTGCACGCCACGAAACAGCGCGACGCGATGCTGGGTGCGGCTGTTGCCGGAGCAGGCATAGATCGGCAGGTGCGAGCGGATGCGCGACATCAGCCGCGGCGTATCACCACTCTCGGTCAGGCTGATGATGGCCTTGACCCCATGCAGGTGATTGGCGGCATACATCGCCGACAGAGCGATGGTCTCGTCGATGCGCTGGAACACTTCGTCCATGCGGTGGCGTGAGCGCTGTGCCTGTGGGTGGCGCTCGGCGCCATTGATCACCCGGACCATGGCTTGCACGGTCTGCACGGGGTAGGCGCCGGTCGCCGTCTCGGCCGAAAGCATCACCGCATCGGTGCCGTCGAGCACGGCATTGGCGACATCGAATACCTCGGCGCGGGTGGGTAGCGACTGGGTGATCATCGACTCCATCATCTGGGTAGCAGTGATCACCACGCGGTTGAGCGCACGGGCGCGGTCGATGATCAGTTTCTGCACCGCGACCAGCTCGGCATCGCCAATTTCCACACCCAGGTCGCCACGCGCCACCATCACGCCTTCGGACGCCTCGATGATGCCGTCGAGCACGGCACGGTCGACGACTGTCTCGGCTCGTTCGATCTTGGCGATCAGCCCAGCGTCGCCACCGGCCTGTTGCAGCAATTGCCTGGCCAGTTGCATGTCCGCCGCGTCGCGCGGGAAGGACACCGCCAGGTAGTCGACCTGCATGGCGGCTGCGGTGCGGATGTCTTCGCGGTCCTTGTCGGTCAGCGCACTCGCCGAAAGCCCGCCCCCTTTGCGGTTGATGCCCTTGTTGTTGGACAACGGGCCGCCGCAGAGCACTTCGCAAATCAGGCGCGTCGGTTCTACCTGGAGCACCTGCAGTTCTACCCGGCCATCATCGAGCAGCAGCACATCGTCCGGGCGGCTATCGATGATCAGTGCCTCGTAGTCGATGCCCACGGCGTCAGCGTTGCCGCTGTGCTTGTCGAGGGCGGCATCGAGCACGAAGCGCTGCCCCTTGGCGAGCTGGACCTTGCCTTCGGCGAAGCGTGCGATGCGAATCTTCGGTCCCTGCAGGTCGGCCAGAATCGCGACGAAGCGGCCCTGCTTGCGTGCCGCTTCCCTCACCAGCTCGGCGCGCGCCTGGTGCTCGCTGGCCGAGCCATGGGAGAAGTTCAGGCGCACGACATCGACACCTGCGCGGATCAGTTCTTCGATGGCCTCGGGCGATTCGGTCGCAGGGCCGAGCGTGGCAACTATTTTTGTTCTTCGTTGCATAAACGGTTCCTTGGGAGGTGCGGGTTATCCCGGGGTGCTTTGGCTGTTGAGTCACTTAAGTCCAAGGCTTTCCAAACGGGCAACGCTTCTTGTTAGCTAGATAGTTCATCATCACTGCGTTTTGTGAGTGTCGCAGTGTAGAACTGCTCAATTCAGATTGGCATATTGACACGCAAAAATGCAATGCTATTTTGCGCTCTGCACGCGCGGCCCAGGCCGCGCTGCAACCCAGGAAGGGGCCTTCGCGGCTCGCTCCGCCCCGCGCTATCGCTGTTTAGATCCACAACAACAAAGCCCAGGCGAGTTGCTCGCCGGCACTAACTTCTAAACCAGGAACTCACCATGCATTTTGCGCTACCCGGTATCACCCTATTGACCCTGAGCCTGTCCAGCATGCTCGCTGTTGGCTCCGAACAAGCCGAGTCCAGTGGTTTCGTCGAGGACAGTAGCCTGCGTCTGCTCAACCGCAACTTCTACTTCAACCGTGATTTTCGCGATGCCGAAGCGGGCGAGCAGAGCTACCGCGAAGAGTGGGCCCATGGCCTGATGGCCTTCTACCAGTCCGGCTTTACCCAAGGCACGCTGGGCTTCGGCATCGACGCGCACGGCTTGCTCGGTTTGAAGCTCGATAGCGGGCGCGGGCGCTCCGGCGCCGACCTGTTGCCGGTCGACGGCGACGGCCGGCCCGAAGACAGCTATTCAAGCGCCGGTGCTGCGGTAAAGGTGCGCTTTTCCAATACCGAGCTGCGCTACGGCGACATGCGCACCGACATACCGGTGTTCGCCACCGGCGACTCGCGGCTGCTGCCTGAAACCGCCACAGGGGTGCTGCTGACCAGCCGCGAGATCCAGGACCTGGAGCTGAACGCCGGTCACTTTACCGCTTACAAACTGCGTGATTCGAGCAACCACGACCAGGACCTCTACCTCAACTACGGAGAGAACGCCCTCGGGCGATCCATCGATTTCATCGGCGGCGCCTACGCATTGAGCGAGGGCTTGAATGCCAGCTTGTATGCCGCGGATTTCGACGACACCTGGCGCCAGTACTACGGGAATGTGCTGTATGCCTTGCCGCTCAGCGATACCCAGGCGCTGGACTTCGATTTCAACCTGTATCGCACCCTGGACACGGGCAAGGCGTTGCAGGGTGATATCGACAATACCACCTACAGTTTTTCGGTCGGCTATTCCTTCGGGGCGCACAAACTGACCGCGGCCTACCAGAAGGTGCACGGCGATACGCCGTTCGATTACGTAGGTGGCGACTCGATCTTCCTCGCCAACTCGGTGAACTTCTCCGACTTCAATGGCGCCAACGAACGCTCCGTGCAATTGCGCTACGACCTGGACATGGCCAGCTACGGAATCCCCGGGCTCAAGTTTTCGGTGCGCTACGTCAAGGGTGACGACATCGATGGCAGCAAGGCCGATCCGCAGGGCGGCTATGCCGGCTTGCAGGGCGACGGCGGCAGGCATTGGGAGCGCAACCTGGACCTGCGCTACGTGGTGCAGGACGGGGCGGCAAAGGACCTGTCGTTGCGCCTGCGGCATGCTACGCACCGTGCCAACCAGGCCCAGGGTGAAGCCGATATCGACGAAGTACGCCTGATCGTCGAGTACCCACTCGACGTGTTCTGACCCGCACCTGCCCTGGGGTGGCCAGGGCAGGTGCTCCCAACCCAGCGTTACATCAGCACGAGCATGCGTCATGAAACTTAGATCGTTTGGTATCGGCCCGCGCGCAGTCGCCGGGTTTCTCTGCATCGCCCTGCTGAGCATCGGCCTGGGACTGTTCGCGATCCAGCAACTCAACCAGGTTCAGTCGCAGGCCATGGACATAAAGGACAACTGGCTGCAGCGCGTACGTGCGCTGGGCACCGCCAACGCGGCTTTGAATCGCTACCGGATGGGCTCGATGCAGCACATCCTGTCGACTTCCGAGGAGGAAATGACCACCTATGAAACGCGCACTGCGGGGCGCTTGCTGCAGGTGCGCGAGCAGATGGGCCGGTATGCGCAGCTATTGCAGACGGCGCAGGAACGTGAGGGGTTCGATGTCTTCATTGCCAGCCTGGACCGCTACGCCGAGCGCCATCAGGCACTGCTGGCGGTCTCGCGGGCCGGTGACAAGCTTGCAGCGCGTGCCTACCTGATGTCGGTTCGAGATGCGTACGACCAGCTTACTCGCAATTTCGAAGCGCTGATCGAACAGGCTGACCAGGGCGCTGCTGTGGCCAGTCAGCGTTCGGAGAAAGCCTACCAGGATGCCTTGTCGGGCTTGCAGCCGGGCTGCTGGTCGTGTTCCTCGGCACCCTGCTGATCGCCGGGGTGCTGACCCGCAGCATCGTCGCGCCGTTACGCACTGCGGTGCGGGTCGCCGAGACCATTGCGGCAGGAGACCTGAGCCAGCCAGTGGAGACGGGCGGACGCGACGAGCCGGCCCGGTTGATGGACGCGCTGGCGCAGATGCAAGACAACCTGTTGACGGCATTGCGCCAGATAGAAGGTGCCTCTGCCCAGCTGGCCGCTGCGGCAGAAGAGCTCAACGCGGTCACCGATGAAGGGCGTCGCGATCTGCATGCCCAACATGCCGAGATTGAACAAGCGTCCTTGACCGTAAGCCAGATGAACAGTACTACCCAGGATGTCGCGCAAAACGCCTTGTACGCGGCTTCGCTGTCCCAGGAAGCCTGCGCGGTGGCGGCGCTCGGGCGGCAGAAAATGGATGACGCGCTGGTCTCGTTGGCTGCGTTGATCGACGAGGTGGTTGGCAGTGCCCGGCAGGTTGGCGAGCTGGCCACGGCATCGCAGGGCATCGGCAAGGTGCTGGTGGTGATCAGGTCAATCGCCGAGCAGACCAATCTGCTGGCGCTCAACGCTGCGATCGAGGCAGCCCGAGCGGGCGAGCCCGGCAGAGGCTTCGCCGTGGTCGCCGACGAGGTGCGAGGGCTGGCCCATCGGACCGCGCAATCTACCCAGGAGATCGAAGCCATGATCGGCGCCATGCAGCAGGACACCGGGCAGGCGGTGCAGGCGATGCACGCGTGCAGCGGCCGCACCCAGCAGACGCAGGCGTTGGCCCAGGCAGCCAGCAGCGCTCTGGGCGAGTTGCACAACCGCAATGAAGCCATCAGCCGCCGAAACGAGACCATTACCGCTGCCGCTGACGAGCAGGCCGATGTGGCCCGCAGGACCGACTGCAGCCTGGGGGCGATCCGTGATCTGTCGATCCAGAGCGCAGCGGGGGCGACCCAGACCGTTGCAGCCAGCCAGGCGCTGGCCAACCTGGCGCTCGAATTGAACGGCATGCTTCGCCAGTTCCGCACCGAGCGCCCCTGAACGCGGCGCGCAACGGGCCGTCTAGCGTATACTGCGAGGCGACCCCGCAATCCCGCAGATCAACATCCGTCAATGGTTCAAGCAGATGGCATCGAGCACCCTGGTCCAGAGAATCGTTTCTGAACTCCGGCAAAAGATTCAACTGGGCGAGTTGGCCCCTGGTGCGCACTTGAGCGCGCAGAAGGTGGCCGATAGCTTCCAGGTCTCGCGTTCACCCGCGCGCGAGGCGTTGACCAGCCTTGCCGAACAGGCGTTGCTCGAACAGATCCCCAATCGAGGCTTCTTTGTGCTGGCGATGCCGGACGAGCCTGCCCTGCGCAGCGACGAGGTGACCGCCGATGAAGAGCCGCTGGAGTATTATCAGCTGTCCGAGGACTGGCTGAACGACGCCATTCCCGCCGAAGTGACGGAAAAGTACCTGCGCGAGCGCTATGCGCTCACCAAGTTCCAGGTCATCGACATCCTCAACCGCGCCGCCAAGGTGGGCTGGGCCGAGCCCAAGCCAGGCTACGGCTGGCGCTTCCTGGACGTGGCGAAGACCCCCGAGACGCTCGAGCAGATCTATCGGGTCAGGTCGCTGATCGAGCCTGCTGCGCTGCTTGAGACGACGTTCAACTGCGACCGTGAAGTGCTGCGCCGCCTGAAGAAGGAGCAGGCCGACCTGCTCGCCGGCGGTATCGACACGCTGCCGGCCGACCGCCTGCTCAAGTCGGGCATTCGTTTTCACGAAGAGCTGATCAAGCTTTCGGGCAACCCGTTGTACCTGATGATTCTGCGTCAGCTCAACAACATGCGGCGGCTGATCGAGTACCGCTCGATGATCGACCGCAAGCGTCAGTACACCCAGTGTGCCGAGCACTTGCGCATGGTCGAGCTGGTGGAGGAGGGCGACAACCTGGAGGCTGCGCACCTGATGAAGCGGCACCTGAGCGGTTCGCTGGCGCGCAAGTCGCCAATCCTGCAACTCAGGCGTGCCCCCGACACCAAGCCTGAGCGCACCCTCGAGTTGTGACAGGGGCTAGTCGCCGCCCCGGCCTTGGCCGATCCGGCGCTGCCAGTACCTGAGCAGCGGTTCTGCACAAAGCATGACCACCACCAGGCGCATGATCTGCATCGCCGTCACCATGCCGGCCCCGAGGTCGAGCGCCTCGGCGGTGAGGTACATCTCGGTGGTGCTGCCGGGCATCATGCCCAACGCCACCGACAGCGCCGGCAGGCCGGCAAGCCCGGCGAAGAGCCAGGCGAACAGGCAGGTGCAGGCGATCATCGACAGGGTAAATACCACCACTCTGGCAAGGTAGGCAGGCGAGCGGCGGAAAAAGCCGCGGTCGAAGAAGCTGCCCAGTGCGCAACCGATCATCAGCTGGCCGTAATGGCTCAATTGGGTCGGCAAGGCCATGTGCAGATCGAACACTGCGGTGATGGTGGCGCACAGTGCCATAGGGCCGAACATCCACGGGTTGGGGAGCCCGACCCGCTTCCATAGCAGGGCGACCAGCACACCACCGGCAAGCATCGGGGCCAGCCAGCGCCAGTCGGCCGCCAGGTGCGCCGGCGCTACACCGGGCTGCATGTGCATGAGCAGGAACATTCCCGGCGGAACGCTGAGTACGATGAGTACCAGGCGTACGCTGTGCGCGGCCGCGATCTGGCTGACATTGGCCTGGTAGCGCATGCCCAGCTGAATCATCTCGGCGAAGTTGGCGGGCATGAAAGCCAGGTAGGCGGTGGTCAGGTCCATGCCCTGGCGGCGCATGATGGCGATGCCGCCCAGCGCCAGCAGCAGCGTCAGCAAGGCTGCGGCGAGCATCAACGCGAAGTGGCCGGCTATCTCCTGGAGCACCGCCTGGGTGAAGTGCAGTCCGATGGAAGTCGCGATCAGCCATTGGCCGGACTTGCGGCCGTTGGGTATTTCCGCGATGGTCCAGCCGCAACAGCGTACGACGATCACCGCGAGCATCGAGCCGATGATCCACGGCAGTGGCCAGTTTGCGGCGCTGGCCAGCAAGGCGCCCATCACGCCCACCAGCGGGGTCGCCCACCAGGTTTTGAAGGTGCTGAACATCAGGAATCCTTGCTGCGGCCGCGCCGCGCAGCGCCCCGGCCCGGCGAGCTGACCGGGGTGGGGCGCCGGGCAGGCGTCGGACCTTTATTTGATTGGGTACTGGCGGCGCAGTTCGGCGATCTGTTCGGGCGTGAGGGTGCGAAACTTATGCTGGAAAATCAGCAGGAACAGCTGTGCCGTGGCTTCGAGTTCCTCCGTGGCATCGACCGCCGCATGCAGGTCGCTGCCTGCGACGACCGGGCCATGATGGGCCAGCAGCATCGCGTGATGCTTGCTGGAGAACGTACGCACGGCTTCGGCCAGGGCCGGGTCACCGGGCGCGTAGTAGGGCACCAGTGGCAGCTTGCCGACCCGCATCGCGTAGTAGGCGGTGATGGCCGGGAGCAGGTCGTCCGGGTCCAGGCCATCGAGTACCGACACCGCCACGGAGTGAGTGGAGTGCAAGTGCACCACCGCGCCGCTGGTGGGGCGCTCCTGGTACATCGCAAGGTGCAGCATCAGCTCCTTGGAGGGCTTGTCGCCACTGATGTGACGGCCCTGCCAGTCGAGCTTGGTCAGGCGCGCCGGGTCCAGGCGGCCGAGTGACGAGCCGGTCGGGGTGAGCAGCCAGCCGTCGTCCAGCTTGACGCTGATGTTGCCGGTGCCGCCGTGGGTGAGGCCACGGTCGTACATGGACTTGCCCAGCAGGACGATGTCCTCGCGTTGCTTGTTCTCGTTCACGGTGCCAGCTCCAGCGCCTGTGCAAAGAAGTCGGGGCCGCCGAAGTTACCTGATTTCAGGGCCAGGGCAACCGTGGTGCGTCCATGACCCACGGTCCAGGGCACGCCGGGGGTGATCGAGTTGCCGATGCGCAGCGCGTCCACACCCAGGGCTTTGACCACTGCGCCTGAGGTTTCGCCCCCGGCTACCACGAAGGTGCGTACTTTCAGTTCGAGCAAGCCGGCGGCGATCTGCGACAGGGCGCGCTCGACCAGCTCGCCAGCGGCCTGTGCGCCGAGACGGGCTTGTACGGCCTTCACCGCTTCGGGCTGGGCACTGGCGTAGATCAGCACCGGGCCATTGGGTAGCAGCGGCGCGGCCCATTGCAGGGCTTTGCTGACCAGGTCATGGCCGTCAGCCAGTTGCAAAGGGTCGATGGCGAAGCTGGGGCGGCCGCTGTCAAGCCAGGCCGCGACCTGGCCATTGGTCGCCACCGAGCAGCTACCCGACAACACTGCGGCCAGGCCTTCGACATGCGGCAGGGCAGCGGCGCAAGCGGCGTCCGGCAACAAGCCGGCGCGCTTGAAATTACCGGGCAGGCCTATGGCCACACCAGAGCCGCCAGTGACCAGCAGGGCGTCACGCGCCGCTTCGCCGATGGTAGTCAAGTCGTCATTGCTGATGGCGTCGACAATCGCGTAACCGTGCCCGTCGGCCTGGAGCTCGCTGAACGCCTGGCGCACCGCGTCGGCCCCTTGGACGACCGTGGCATGCCGGACCAGTCCGACTTTGCGCGGGGTCTGCTGCTGGAGGACGCGTACCAGGTTGGCATCGGTCATCGGGGTCAGCGGATGGTGGCGCATGCCCGATTCGCTGAGCAGCGTATCGCCGACGAACAGGTGGCCGTTGAACAGTGTGCGCTGGTTTTCCGGGAAAGCAGGGCAGGCGAGCGCGAAGGGTGCTTTCAGGGCGTCGAGCAGGGCGTCGGCGACAGGACCGATATTGCCCTGGGCGGTGGAATCGAACGTGGAGCAATACTTGAAAAAGTACTGGCGGCAACCTGCGGCCTGCAGCCAGCGCAATGCCGCGAGGGATTCGGCGACGGCCTCGTCGGCCGGCAAGGTGCGGCTCTTGAGGGCGATGACCACAGCATCGACATCGGCGTCGATGGGCCCGCTGGGTACGCCGATGACCTGAAGCGTGCGCATGCCACCGCGAACCAGCATGCTGGCGAGGTCGGTGCCACCGGTGAAGTCGTCTGCGATGCAGCCCAGTAATGTTTGGCTCATGGCCAGTTCCTCCTGCCTGGCACCGAATGCGCTGGGATCGGAACACAGGCCATTGATGGAAAGGGGAAGCGGCACGCGGTGCGTGCCGCTCGGGCTGTCAGCCGTTGATGACAGCGGCCACGGCCTCGCCGAACGCGCGGCAGCCTAGCTGGCCACCCAGGTCGGCGGTGCGCTTGGCGGGGTCTTCCAGGACTGCGTCGACCGCCTGTTCCATGGCCTTGCCTGCCTCGAACAGCGCAGGTTTGCCGTGGTGTTCGCCCATCCACTGGAGCAGCATGGCCACCGACAGGATCATCGACACCGGGTTGGCCTTGTCCTGGCCGGCGATATCCGGCGCCGAGCCGTGCTGGGCCTGGGCGCAGCAATGGATGTCGCTGGCCATCATCGAGCCGGCCAGGCCCAGGCTGCCAGACAGCTCGCTGGCCAGGTCGCTGATGATGTCGCCGTAGAAGTTGGTGGCTACCAGCACGTCGAAGCGCTCGGGGCTGCGCACCAGGTGCGCGGTGGAGGCATCGACCAGCAGGTCGTCGAGTTGCACTTCCGGGAAGTCCTTGGCCACGTTGCGCACGCACTCCAGGAACAGGCCATCGGTCATGTGGAAGCTGTTGGCCTTGTGAATCGCCGTGACTTTGCGGTTGCGCTTCATGGCCAGTTCGAAGGCGCGGCGGGCGATACGCTCGCTGCAATGGCGGGTGATCTTGCGGGTCGAAAGCGCCATGTCCGGCGAAGGCATCACTTCACCCCAGCCGCGGGACATGTTGCGGTCTGGATAGAAGCCTTCGGTGGCCTCGCGCATGATCACCAGGTCCATGCTCTTGCCTGGCTTCATGTTCGACTCGAGGAACGGGCGAGTGCGTGCAGGGCGCACGTTGGCATACAGATCCAGGCCGATGCGGAAGCCTGCTGAAACGTTGCGCCCGCCTTTTTCCGGCGCCGGGTAGTCGGCGTGGGACTGGGTGCCAAGAATGATGCCATCGTAGGTCTTGGCTTTTTCCAGCACCTCTTCGCGCAGGGTGGTGCCATATTTTTCGAGGCTGACGAAACCGACATCGTCATAGTCGAACGCCAGGCCGAGATCAAACTTGTTGTTGGCGGCCTGCAGCGCTGACATCGAAGATTCGACGATTTCAGGGCCGATACCGTCGCAGGGAAGAACCAAAATTCGCATCACAATCTCCTAACCATTTTTGTTCGGGCTGTACCGTGGGTAATCCAGGCGGTGCCTTGGTGCGTAAAGTGTATGTCATGATCGCGTAATACAATGCTGAGCAATGGCCTACGCGGTTCATCGAACACCTCCGGGAGAAGTCATCCCTCTCGACGCCTTTGCATTTTATTGCATGTAAATCCAATTTATGCAACATTTGTTTTCCACATGACCATTCGATGGAGGCAAAGCAATGCTGATCAAGACCACTGACCTGTGCGATGAACTGGGTGACAAGGCTCAGGTGCTCGCCCCGCAATTCGTGGACCTCGGCGGCAAGGCCGATTTCCAGGGGCAGGCGGTGACCGTCAAATGCTTCGAGGACAACTCGCGGATCAAGGAACTGAGCAGCCAGCCCGGCCAAGGCAAAGTGCTCGTCGTCGATGGCGGGGGTAGCGATCGCTGCGCGCTATTTGGTGATCACATTGCCGAGGATCTGTTGAACAACGGCTGGGCTGGCGTGGTGGTGAACGGGTATGTGCGCGACAAGGCGGTGCTGCGCGGCTTGCCGATGGCGATCAAGGCCCTAGGCGTCTCGCCGCGCAAGTCGGTCAAGCGCAACGAGGGGCAGCGCGGCCTGACGCTGAGCTTCGGCGGGGTGAGCATTGCCGAAGGCGCCTGGCTGTACGCCGACGATGATGGGGTGGTGGTGCTCGACGCGCCTTACGCCTGACCCGAATCGGCCAGGTCGATCAGATGCCTCAGCTCCCGCGCTTCCTTGGCCTCGCGCGCTGCCTTGAGTCGGCTTACGACATCCAGGTGTTCGCGCAGAAAGGCGGCCGCCTGTTCGCGGTGGCCCTGCTCGATCATGTCAAGCAACTGGATGTGTTCCTTGCACTGGTTGATCAGGCGCGGGCGGTCGACGTTGGCCTGGTAGGCCATGAAGCGGCGCAACTGGTTCTGCCGACGGATCGCCTCGAGGAAAAACGCATTGCCCGAACAGCGCACGATCAGTTCGTGCAGGTTGGAGCCGATCTGGAACAGCTGCGAACGGGACAACTTGAAGATGTCGCCGTCAAGCAGTTGCTGCTGGGTGCGCCGGGCCTTGGCGAATGCCACCTGGTCGACCTTGTAGGTGGGCTCGAGCAGCGCTGCCGGTTCGATCGCCATGCGAAACCGGTAGCTCTGGACATGCGCCTCGGAGTCATGCAGGAAGCTGTTGATGCTCCAGCCTTGCCCGGGATTGCGTTCGATCATGCCCTCGTTGGCCAGACGATTGAGGACCTTGACCAATTGCCCACGGGGAACCTCGTACTTACGCAGCAGTTCGGCCTCGAAGAACGAAATGCTGATCTCGCCGGTGACCACGTCGTTGACTACGCGCAGGTAAAAGTCTTCGAACGGGTCGATGTCCAGCGGCAGCTTGCGGGCATCGATGCTGCGCGCGTCGACCGTGAGGAAGTAGCCGCGATTGGGCTCCTTGACCGCCATGCCGAGGTCTTCCAGCAGGGCGAATCCGCGCCTGACAGGCGAGCGGGAGACACCGAGTTCCTTGGCGAAGGCTTCTTCGCGCAACGGGTCGCCCGCGCGCATCGAGCGGGCGCGGGCCATGTCGAGAATCTTGGGGGCAAGCTGGCCGGCGAGGTCCGGTCTGATTCTGGTGGTCATATGTCGAGGCTTCGAGCTTCAGGCGGCAGGCCGCGAATGGCTGGCGAAATGCCGGCCGCAATTAGGTTTTTGTCGAGGCAGCGCAACGCCGGTCGCAACCTTGCGAGCGGCGGCATGGCGCCTGCCCAAATCAATGTTTGCATTCTGGAGGGGACATGACCAGCACCAAGCGTATTTTTCTTGTGCACGCAACATCGGTGGCGATCGAGCCGATCAATGCGGCGTTCGCCAGCCTGTGGCCCGAGGCTGAGCTGTGTAATTTGCTCGAAGACTCGTTGTCGCGGGACCTGCGCAGCGCCGGGCGTCTGACCGAGGCACTCAAGCAGCGCTTCTGCGACTTGGCTCGGTATGCCCGGTCGGCGGGCGCCGATGCGGTATTGTTCACCTGCTCGGCATTCGGTGAGGCCATCGAGCTAAGCCGCCAGCAGCTGGACATTCCGGTACTCAAGCCCAACGAGGCGATGATCGAGCAGGCACTGGCGCTTGGCGGCCGGATCGGGATTCTGGCGACCTTCGAGCCCTCCATCGAGTCGATGAGTGCGGAGTTTCGCCAGGCCGCAGCCGCCCAGGGAGTGCCTCTGCAACTGGAGAGCGCAGCGTCGGCGGATGCCTTCCAGGCCCTGCACGCCGGAGATGTCGAGCGCCATGACCACCTGGTAGCGCAACTTGCCGGGCAACTGGCTGACTGCGACGTGGTGTGCTTCTCCCAATTCTCGATGACCAGCGCAGCGCCCGCTGCGCGCGAAGTCAGTGGGCGCAAGGTGTTGACCACGCCGGACAGCGCCGTGCTGCTGTTACGCAGGTTGCTTGAGGGTTGAAAACTGCATCTTGGATTCAACAAATCCAGCGTGGTGGTGGGAGGCTTTACCCCGCGAGGCGCTTCCATCGACGAATGTCGGTCATCGGCGTGGAGCAATAATTGTATTGCGTCACCTTGCAAAACAATCCAGCTTCGCGTTAAGTAACAACCAACGCCGCTTCAAGTGGCAAGTCATGCTCCCCACAAAAACATAAATGGAGTACTCACATGAGCAAACGCATCGCCTACGTCACTGCCGGAATGGGCGGCCTGGGTACCGCCATCTGCCAGCGCCTGGCTCGGGATGGCTTCACCGTGGTGGTTGGCTGTGCACCGGCCTCGCCGCACAAGGATGCCTGGCTGGCCGAGCAGAAGCAGCGGGGCTTCGAGTTCATCGCTTCCGAGGGCAATGTCGCCGACTGGGGCTCCTGCCAGGAAGCCTTCGCGCGCATCAAGCGCGAGGTGGGGCCTGTCGATGTGCTGGTAAACAATGCCGGTACCGCCATCAATGTCGTGTTCCGCGACATGCAGCCCAGCGACTGGACGACCGTGATCGATACCAACCTGAACTCGCTGTTCAACGTTACCCGCCAGGTGGTCGACGACATGGTCGCGCGCGGTTGGGGCCGGGTCATCAACATCTCTTCGGTCAACGCCCAGATCGGCCAAGTCGGCCAGGTCAACTATTCCACTGCCAAATCCGCCATCCGCGGATTCACCCGCGCCTTGGCCCGCGAGGTCGGCTCGCGGGGCGTCACCGTAAACACGGTATCCCCTGGGTTCATCAGTACCCCTAAACTGCGTTCGGTGACCAGCTCGACGGCGATGGATCGGATCATCCAGGACATCCCGGCGCGCCGCCTGGGCACGCCCGACGAGATCGCGGCGATCTGCGCCTGGCTGGCTTCGGACGAATCAGGGTATGCCAACGGGGCGGACTTCTCGCTCAATGGCGGCCTGCACATGAGCTGACTGCGATCAGCTCTACCTTGATGCGCCTGCGGGCGCTGACCCATAAAAATAATTGTACATTCAGTCAAGGTGATACAAATGCTGTCATTTCTTGGATACGGCATGATCGTGACCTTCATGGCCCTGATCATGACCAAGCGTCTGTCGCCCTTGGTGGCCATGACCACCGTGCCGATCATCTTCGCGCTCATCGCAGGCTTCGGCCCGGACATGGGCGACATGATGATCGACGGCCTGCGCAAGGTAGCGCCGACCGCGATCATGGTGATGTTCGCCATTCTCTACTTCGGGGTGATGTTCGATACCGGTCTGTTCGACCCGATCATCAAGAAGTTCATCCAGCTGATCAACGGCGACCCCATGAAGGCCGTGGTCTTCGCCGCCCTGCTCGCGGGGCTGGTCTCGCTCGATGGCGATGGCTCGACCACCTACATGATCACCGTCACCGCCATGTTGCCGCTGTTCAAGCGCATGCGCCTGGACCCGCTGGCGTTGACCTGCGTGGTGATCCTCGCCGCCAGCGTCACCAACCTGCTGCCTTGGGGTGGGCCACTGGCGCGCGCTGCGGCATCGCTGCAGGTGGAGACCTCGGAGCTGTTCGTGCCGTTGATCCCGACCATGGTGGTCAGCTTCATCGGCGTGCTGGCGCTGGCCTGGTTCATCGGTACCCGCGAGCGTCAGCGCCTCGGCCGCCTGCCGATGTCGCTGGGCGCCGCCGCCACGGTGTTCGACGATGCCGACAACGAGGCCACGCCTTCGCTGTCGGAAGAAAACGCCGAGCTGCGCCGACCCAAACTGTTCTGGCTCAACGCCGCGTTGACCATCGCCTTGATGACCGGCCTGGTGCTGGAAATTCTGCCCCTGGCAATTCTGTTCATGGTCGCGTTCTCCATCGCCCTGGTGATCAACTACCCGCACATGCAGGACCAGCGCCGTCGGATTTCCGCGCATGCCCCCACCGCGTTGAACCAGATCGCGATCTTCCTGGCCGCCGGCATTCTTGCCGGGATTCTGTCGGGTACGGGCATGGTCGATGCGATGTCCAAGAGCTTCCTGTCGCTGCTGCCGGAAAGCTGGGGCCCGTACATGGCGCCGATCACTGCGCTGGCGAGTATCCCGGGCACCTTCTTCATGTCCAACGACGCCTTCTATTATGGCGTGCTGCCCGTGCTGGCCAAGGCGGCGGAAGTGTACGGCATCACCCACGCCGAAATCGGTCGCGCCTCGATGGTCGGGCAGCCGATTCACCTGCTAAGCCCGCTGGTCGCTTCCACCTACCTGCTGTGCGGCCTCGCCGGAGTCGAATTCAGTGATCACCAGAAGTACACCCTCAAATGGGCGTTCGCCCTGTGTATGCTGATCATGTTCGTTTCTCTCGGTTTCGGCCTTTTCCCCTGGGCGGCAGGCTAAGCTGATCAGGTGTTTCTCTCGCCAGGGCGAGCTGCACTTGCCCTGGCGCCTTTTTATTTCAGGATCTTGCCGTGCGCTACGACCTCACCAGTCTGGACCTGTTCATTACTGTCGCGCAGGAGCGCAACCTCACCCGAGCCAGCCGCATCAAGCATGTTGCGGTATCGGCCATCAGCAAGCGCATCACCGAGCTCGAGGCACAGATCGGCTCGCAGTTGCTGGTTCGCAACGCGCGCGGCGTCGACCTGACCCCAGCCGGGCAATCGCTGCTATTCTATGCGCGCCAGCTGCAGCAGACCATGGCCCAGCTCGATACTGAGCTGAGCGGCTACACCAGCGGTGTCAAAGGGCATATCCGCATCCATGCCATCACCTCGGCACTGTCGCAATTCCTTCCCGCCGACCTGGCCGGTTTCGCCCGGTTCTACCCGCAGATCAAGTTCGACATCGAGGAGCGCGTTGGCTCCGCGGTGGTGCGAGCGGTTGCCGATGGTCGTGCGGACGTGGGCATCATCGCCGCGCAGACGGCGGCCCAGGGGCTGGAGACCTATCCCTATCATCACGACGAACTGACCTTGGTCGTGCCGGGCGGCCATGTGCTGGCGGTGCGCAAGGCGGTGAAGTTCGCCGAGGTGCTCGAGCACGAGATGGTCGGCCCCCACCTGGAAAGCTCGATGCATACGCTACTGACCGGGGAGGCGCAGAAACTGGGCCTGGCGCTCAAACTGCGCATTCGCATCAGCAGCTTCGATTGCATGTGTCGCATGATCTCCCACGGCCTGGGTATCGCCGTACTGCCGCGCAGTGTTACCCAACAATATCTGCGTAGCCACAAGCTCAAGGCGGTGGCGCTGGATGAGCCTTGGGCGGTGCGGACCTTGCTGGTGGCGCTGAAGAAGTACGAGGCCTCCTCACCTACCTTGAAGACCTTCGTCGACCATCTCCGGTTGACCGAATGACACATTCCTAGAGCGTTCTCCGATCGAGAACGCTGCCTTGGTAATTCACCAATTTTCACGCCGGCAGCGCGAGTCTAGTATCGGCTCACTCCCAGTGCCGATCGCAGTTGCCGGCCCTGACTACATGATAAGAAACGAGCAGAACATGACCGATACCGCCCGCGACCTGATGAGTCACATGGCGATCGACGAGGAGCAGTTTGCCTACGTCGATCTCACCAAGCTGCTGAGCCAGGCTCAGCTGCAGCGCCTGCCTTATTCCATCCGCATCCTCCTGGAAAACGTTGCACGCTGCACGCCTGAAGCGCTCGATTCGGTGCTCGCGCGGGCCATTGGCCAAGGGCCGGACTGCGAAGTGCCGTTCCAGCCTAACCGCCTGATGTTCCACGACACCACGTGCCTGCCCGCGCTGGCCGACTTCGCCGGCATGCGCGATGTGGTCGCCGAGCTTGGTGGCGATCCGGCTGCGATGAACCCGCAGATTCCGGCGGTGTTGACCATCGACCATTCGGTGATCGTCGAGCGTTATGCCGAGCCCGAGGCGGTGGAGCAGAACCTGGACATCGATTTTCGCCGTAACAGCGAGCGCTACCGCTTCATCAAGTGGGCGCAGAAGAGCCTGGACAACTTCGGCGTCATCCCGCCGGGCACCGGCATCATTCACCAGATGAACATGGAAGCACTGGCTAAGGTGGTGTGGGAGAGCCGCACCGAGGATGGCCAGCGCCTGCTGCACCCGGACGACATGGTCGCCACCGACAGCCATACCCCGATGATCAACGCGATCGGCGTGCTCGGCTGGGGCGTCGGCGGGCTGGAAGGCCAGGCGGCGATGGTTGGCGAGCCCGTGCCGATCAACTTCCCGCAAGTGATCGGTTTCCGTGTCACCAACGCCCTGCGCCCGGGTGTGACTGCTACCGACCTGTCGTTGCATGTGGCCGAGATCCTGCGCAAACGCTCGGTGGTGGGCAAGTTCGTGGAGTTTACCGGCCCTGGCCTCACCACGCTGAGCTGGGCGGCGCGTGGCACGGTTTCGAACATGGCGCCGGAATATGGCGCAACTGTCGTTTTCTTCCCGTTTGATGATCAGACGCTGGATTATCTCAAGCTGACCGGCCGCTCTGCCGAGCTGTGCCTGCAAGCGGCCAGCTACATGCACGTCCAGGGTCTGTACCGGCGCGACGATCTGCCGGAGCCTCAGTTCGACGAGTTGATCGAGCTCGATCTGGCGAGCATCGAGCCGAGCGTTGCCGGTCCGTACCAGCCGCACCAGCGTCAGCCGCTGTCGGCTTCCGGCCCTTCGTTCAAGCAAGAAGTACTGGGCGGTGGCAACCTGATCGCCGGGCCTCAGCCCGAGCAGTTCCTCGAACCCTCGTTTGGCGAGCCGATCAGCCACGGCGCCGTGGTGATTTCCGCGATCACCAGTTGCACCAACACTGCCAACCCGGCGCAAATGCTGCAAGCCGGCCTGGTTGCGCGCAACGCGCGGCGCCTGGGCCTACAACGCAAACCGTGGGTCAAGACCTCGCTCTCGCCGGGTTCGCAAGTGGTGGCCGATTACCTGGCAGAAGCCGATCTGCTGCAGGATTTCTCTGCGCTGGGCTTCGAGCTGGCCGGCTTTGGCTGCATGACCTGCATCGGCAACTCTGGCAAGCTCGAAGAACATGTCGAGGCGTTCGCCGACCAGGGCCTCAAGGGCGTGGTCGTGCTTTCCGGCAACCGCAACTTCGAAGGCCGGGTCAATCCCAAGGTGCCTGCGGGTTACTTGGCATCGCCTGCGCTGTGCGTGGCCTTCGCCATTGCCGGTACCATCGAGGTCGACCTGACCCGTGAGGCGCTCGGCGATGACCGTGACGGCAACCCTGTGTACCTGCACGACCTGATGCCCAGTGACGAGGAAGTCGCGGCACTGGCTGCCAAGGTGGTCAAGCCCGAGTTCTTCCAGCAGCGCCTGGCCACGGTGTGGGACGGTACCCACCACTGGCAGGCCCTGTCGGCCGAAGGCAGCGTGCAGTTCCCGTGGGATCCGCGTTCTACCTACCTGCGTCGCCCGCAATACCTCGCCGACATCCAGGCCGAGGCCAAGGACAGCCTGGCCATCCAGGGTGCAAGGCCGTTGATGGTGCTGGGCGACAACGTCACCACCGACCATATTTCCCCGGCTGGCGCCATTCCGGCCAACAGCCAGGCCGGCCAATGGCTGCTCGAGCGTGGCGAGGATCCGCAGGACCTCAACCAGTACTCCACCCGGCGCAGCAACCACGAGGTCATGCTGCGTGGGGCCTTCACCAACAAGTCGGTCAGAAACCGCCTGCTCGGTGACAACCAGCCAGGGCCGGGCGCCTGGGCGTGGAATGCCGACCATAGCGCCTGCCTGCCGCTCTACGATGCAGCTCAGAGCTATTCCGGTACGCCGATGGTGATCTTCGCTGGCATCAACTACGGCGCAGGCTCCAGCCGCGACTGGGCGGCCAAGGCCCAGGCACTGCTGGGTGTGCGCGCCGTGGTGGCGCGCAGCATCGAACGTATTCACCGCAGCAACCTCATTGGCATGGGCGTGTTGCCTTTGCTGTTCGAGGACGGGCAGGGCGTGGATGACCTGCAGCTTGACGGTAGCGAGCGCTTCGACTTTATCGGCCTCGATGATCTGGTCGTGGGCGATAACCGTATCGCGCTGATGGTGCATCGGGCAGATGGGCGCAGCGAGCAGGTGCAGGTCATCGCCCGCATCGACTCGCTGCAGGAAATCCGCTACCTGAAGAACGGCGGTGTGCTTCCGTATGTGATCCGCAAGGTCGTCAAGCGAACCCGCTGAGCGTTCGGCGAATTCCCGCGTAGAAGCGGCGAGGGCGGCAATGCCCTTGCCAGGGCGCCTGCAACCTGCAAAAAGGCGGGCGCCGGTTTTGGATGAATTGGTGAAGCGGAGAAGATATCCAATGTTTGCCTATGTCGGATCGCGCACCACCCGGGAACGCAATGCCCGTGGTGATGGCATCACGGTCTATCAAGTGGATCAGCAGGAGGGCACGCTGGAGCGGATTCAGGTGCTCGGCGACCTGCTCAACCCCTCGTTCCTGGCGCTCAATCGCGCCGGTGACCGGCTATACGCCGTGCACGGCGACAGCACTGAAGTCAGCGCCTTCGCCGTGAATTGCCAGGATGGCCGCCTCGAGCTGCTCAACACCCAGAGCTGCGAAGGGCGCAACCCGGTGCACCTGGCGCTGGACCCGAGCGAGCGTCATCTGGTGGTGTCCAACCACATCACCGGTACGCTGGCGGTAATGGACATTGCCGCCGATGGCCTGCTCGGCAAGGTCAGCCAGTTGGTCAGGCTCGAAGGTCCGGTCGGCCCGCACCGTATCGAACAGCCGTTCGCCAAGCCGCATTTCAACCCCTTCGATGCCAGCGGCCGCTTCGTGCTGGTGCCGGACAAGGGGCTGGACCGCATATTCAGCTTCCGCTTCGATAACGGCAAGCTGACCCCGGCCGAACACTCCCACGCCATCAGCCGTGAAGGCGCGGGCCCGCGGCATCTGGCGTTGCACCCGAGCGCGGCCTATGCGTTCGCCATCAACGAGCTGGATTCGACGGTCACCAGTTACCGCTTCAACGAGCAAACGGGTGAGCTGCAACCGCTGCAGGTGTTGTCGTCGCTGCCATCGACCTACACCGGCAACAGCCGGGCCTCGGAAATCGAAGTAGACCGCAGCGGCCGCTTCGTCTACGCCTCCAACCGTGGCTACGACAGCATCGCGGTGTTCGCCTTCGACAGCCAGGCCGGAGTATTGAAACTGGTCGAGGTCGTTCCCAGCGGCGGTCGCACGCCACGCTTCTTCGCTCTGACCCCCAACCAGCGCTTTCTGTTCGCCCTGAATGAAGACAGCGACAGCATCGTTGCCATGGCAGTCGATGCGCAGCACGGACGCTTGAAGGAAACGGGCTTTTCGGTTTCGACCGGCAGCCCCGTATGCATGGTTTTTTCAGCCTGAACCGTGTTGCATAGATAACAATGACAGGGACGGGCTGAGCTCGTCCCACAGTGAGGTTGCCATGAACAACAACAAGACTGTCGATGAACAGGCCACGGTCCGCAAGGTCACCCTGCGCATCATCCCTTTCATGTTCCTGCTCTATATCGTCTCGTACCTGGACCGCGCCAACATCGGCTACGCGGCCCTGGAAATGAACAAGGAGCTGGCGCTGACCAGTGAAGCCTTCGGTTTCATTTCCGGCATTTTCTTCATCGGTTACTTCCTTTTCGAAGTGCCGAGCAACGTCATGCTCAACAAGTATGGTGCGCGCGTGTGGATCGCCCGCATCCTCGTGACCTGGGGCCTGATCGCTGCCGCCACCGCGTTCGCCCAGACCGCCAACCAACTGTATGTGTTGCGCTTCCTGCTCGGCGTCGCCGAGGCAGGGTTCTTCCCGGGCGTGATCGTATACCTGACCTACTGGTTCCGCTCCAAGGAGCTGGCCACCACCGTTGCCCTGTTCACCGCTGCCATCCCGGTCAGCTACATCATCGGTGCGCCGCTGTCGACCTGGATCATGGACAACATCAAATGGTTCGACTGGAGCGGCTGGCGCTGGATGCTGTTCCTCGAGGGCGTGCCTGCGGTATTCCTCGGCGTAGCATGCTTCTTCTTCCTGACCGACAAGCCCGAGCAGGCCAAGTGGCTGACCCAGGCGGAGAAGGACTGGTTGATCGCCGAGCTCGAGCGCGACCGCCAGAGCCGCAAGAACGTCAAGCGCCTGAGCGTGTTCAAGACCATGGTCAACAAGAAGGTGCTGTATCTGGCCTTCATCTACTTCGTCTACCAGTGCGGCAGCCTGGGCGTCGGTTACTGGATGCCGCAGATCATCAAGGGCTTCTCCAGCGACCTGACCCACACTCAGATCGGCCTAATTGCCATGCTGCCGTACATCGTTGCGACGGCCGCGATGATCATCTGGTCGCGCAGCTCCGATCGTCGCAATGAGCGCAAGATGCACTCGGCCATTCCACTGGCAGTCGCCGCCCTCGGCCTGATCGGTGCCGGTATGCTGCCCAGCGCGGTGGCGTCGATGGCGATGATCTGCGTCGCGTTGTCGGGCTTGTACAGCTTCAAGTCGCCGTTCTGGGCACTGCCGACGCTGTTCCTCGATCGCGCCACGGCAGCGGTGTCGATCGCGGTGATCAACTCGATCGGAAACCTCGGCGGCTTCGTCGGGCCATCGCTGATCGGCGTTGTCAAGGGCAACAGCCAGAGCGCCGCTACCGGCCTGCTGTTCCTCAGTGCGCTGCTGGTGATCGCCTTCCTGATGACCGCGCTGATGCGCGTCACCAACAAGGAACCCGATCAGCCGGTGGCAGCCTCCGCCCACTGATCCGGCAAGGGGCCGCGCTCTGCGGCCCCACGCCGACCTGCTCCGTTTCCTTCGCTACCTGGTGCCATGCCCCGGGCCAGGCAACCGCTTGCCAATCAAATGGAAATCGCCAGATGCACAACAACAAGAACATCCTGCGTACCCTTGTCACCCTGTCTCCTTGCATGCTCGCCAGCGCAGCCAATGCCGAAGGCTTCTTCGAAGACAGCAAGCTCAACCTGCAAATGCAGAACTACTACCTGAACCGTGACTTTCGCGATGGCGCTGCCCAATCCAAACGCGAAGAATGGGCGCAGGGCTTTCTTCTCGACTTCCGCTCAGGCTATACGCCCGGTACCGTAGGCTTCGGCCTGGACGCGCTGGGCATGCTGGGCATCAAGCTCGACTCGAGCCCCGACCGCGCCGGCACCGGCTTGCTGCCGGTGCACGATGACGGGCGTGCAGCCGACGCGTTCAGCCGCCTGGGCCTGACCGCCAAGGTCAAGGTCTTGCAAAGCGAGTTCAAGTACGGCACGTTGATTCCCAAGTTGCCCACCGTGCAGGCCAACACGGGCCGTATCCTGCCCCAGACCTTCGAAGGCGGGCTGCTGACCAGCAATGAAATCGAAGGCCTGACTTTTACCGGTGCGCGTTTCAATCGCATGACCGACCGCGACTCCACCGATGCCCAGAAGATCACGCTGAACAACAAGAACCGGCGCTTTGCCGGTGCCGTGGAGGGCGACGACTACTGGATTGGCGGCGCCGACTACGCGGTCAGCAAGACACTGACTCTCAGCTACCAATACGCCGAATTGCAGGACGTGTACCGGCAGAACTTCGTGGGCGTCAACCACAGCTGGAGCATTGGCCCTGGCAAGCTCAAGAGCGACCTGCGCTACATGCTCAGCGATGATGCTGGCAACGCTCGCGGCGGTGCCATTGACAGCGGCGCACTCAGTGGCATGTTCACCTACAGCCTCGGTGGACACGCCTTTGGGCTGGGCCTGCAGAAGATGAATGGCGATACCTCCATGCCGTTCCTCAACGGCACCGATCCGTATCTCACCAACTACATCCAGCTCAATGACTTCGCCGAACCGGGCGAGCGCTCGTGGCAGCTGCGCTACGATTACAATTTTGCCGCGCTCGGTATTCCCGGCCTGACCTTCATGACGCGCTACGTCAAAGGTGACCATGCCGACCCTGCCACGACCACCGAGGAAGGTCGCGAGTGGGAGCGCAATACCGATATCGCCTATGTGTTCCAGTCAGGCGCCTTGAAGAACCTGGGCATTCGCTGGCGTAATGCGGCGTATCGCTCCAACTTTGCCCGCGGTACCGATGAAAACCGGTTGATCGTCTCCTACACCCTGCCAATTTGGTGAGGGCACGAAAGCCACCCCTGAATACGGAGGTATGTTGATGTCACATGAAATATCGCAGCACGTGCTGGCCGAGCTTGCGCCTGAAGGTGTCTTGCAGGTCGCGATCAACCTGGGCAACCCAGTTCTGGCGCAGCGCGGCCCGGACGGCGAGCCACAGGGGGTGTCGGTGGCATTGGCCAAGGCGCTGGCCGAAGAGCTCGGTGTGAGCTTGCAGATGCGTACCTTCGATGCAGCCGGCAAAGTATTCGCCGCACTGGAGGAGGGCGCCTGGAAAGTGGCGTTTCTCGCCATCGAGCCGGTGCGTGAAGCACAGATTGCTTTCAGCGAACCTTATGTGCTGATCGAGGGCACCTATCTGGTGCGCAGCGAGGCGCCGTTCCAGGATGTCGAGGCGCTCGACCAAGCGGGTCTGCGCCTGGCCGTGGGCAAGGGCGCGGCGTATGACCTTTACCTGAGCCGTACCTTGGCGCATGCCGAACTGGTGCGCGCAGAGACTTCAGCCGGCGCGGTGGACCTATTCATCAAGCAGGGCCTCGATGCCGCCGCAGGCGTACGCCAGCCGCTGCAGAAAATCGCCGATTCCGATGCGCGCTATCGCGTGCTCGACGGCGCGTTCACTGCGATCCGCCAAGCCATGGCAGTCCCTCGCGGGCGCGACCATGCGGCCGCCTATGTGCGCGATTTCGTCGACCGCCAGTTGCGCAGCGGCTTCGTGCGCGGCGCGCTGCTCGCCACCGGGCAGACCGACGTCAGCGCGCCGCGCTGAACCTTCCGGGGCAGTTCGTGCCCCGGTTTCATGAAGCGATGCAGTTAAGGTAAGTAGTCAAATGGCCAAGGCCGCCGATGTTGTTGTGCAATGCCTGGAAAACGAAGTGTCGAGTATGTATTCGGCATCCCTGGCGAGGAGAACCTCGACCTGCTGCAATCCCTGCGCAAGTTAATGATCAAGCTGGTACTGACCTGTAACGAGTAGTCTGCGGGCTTCATGGCCGCCACCTATGGCCGCCTGACCGGCAAGACCAGCGTCAGTCTGTCGACCCTTGGCTTGGGTGCCACCAACCTGATCACCGCCAGTGCCTACGCCCCTGGGCGGCATGCCGATGGTGAACCTCTACGATCTGCGATCGACATCCTGAGCTTTGGTACTGCCCGCTCCCGGAGTTTGGCACGACCTATATGCATCGCGCCTCGGACGCGCTGCACCGTTTTGTCGCGTCTGGGGAAAAAGGGGCTCTCTATTTTCTAGTTGATCACAAACGATCGGGTCGCAGGGCCTCTATTACGCGGCTTGTAAGCCCTGTAATAAAGTGAAATATCTGCACGCAAATGAGGCTTCATATTTGTATGCTGATCTGCATGCATGCGACAATCCTTCCTTTGGTAACCTTGGAAGGACTGTAAACGTGGTAAACGATGTGATTCCGAGCCGTCTGGGGCGAGCGTGGCTCGCGACCCTCGGGGCGATAATTCTGTTGGCGGGTCTCTACTTCATCGGGGGCGGTGCCTGGCTTGCATCGTTGGGGGGGAGTTGGTACTTCCTGATCGCCGGCGTTCTGTTGATTGCAGCAGGTGCCATGATCATTCGACGCCGTTTCCTCGGCGTGCTGCTGATTGCGGTAGTCGTTGCGTATACCGTTATCTGGGCTCTGCTTGATGTCGGCCTGAAGTTCTGGCCGCTGCTGTCGCGCGTACTTGCCTTTGCAATCATTGGTGCTGCGGTTGCTTTTTCGGTGCCGCTTTTCACGCGTGCTCGTAAAGCCCGTGTGACTGGCATGGCGCTTGGGGCGTTGGCTTCGGTTGGTATCGTGCTGACTGCTATCAGCGCTTTCCAACCGAAAAACATCATTCGTGATGCTGAGTCTGTAGCCGCGGCACAGGATGTAGCGGTTGAGAAAACTGAAGGTGAAGCTGGCGACTGGAAGGCTTGGGCGGGTGATAACCATGGTTCGCGCTTCTCGCGCGTGGGTGATATCACGCCGGCGAACGTCAAGGACCTGAAAATTGCCTGGACCGCCCATACCGGCGAGGCTGTTGTGTCAGGACTGGGAGATGCCGAAGACCAGAATACGCCTCTGCAGGTGGGTGACAGCTTGTACGTTTGCACCACCTACAGCACTGTAATTTCCTACGACATCGACACCGGCAAGGAAAACTGGCGTTACGCGGCTGGCAAGGGCAACTCGACCTACCAGCGCTGCCGTGGCATGGCTTACTTCGATGCCACCACTGCCAAGAAGTCCGCTGCTGTACCTGGTAGTGCTGCCGACGCCCCATTGGATGCATCCGTCAGCCCGCAACGCCTGATCTTCCCTACTGGCGATGGTCGTCTTGTGGCCATCGATGCTCACACGGGCAAGCCTGTTGCCAATTTTGGTGACAACGGTGCAGTCGATCTGAAAGTCGGCATGGGCGAAGTCAAGCCTGGTTACTACCAGCAGTCGTCCTCGCCGCTGGTTGCAGGCAATCTGGTGATCGTTGGTGGTCGGGTAATCGACAACTTTGAAACCAACGAGCCGCCAGGTGTCGTCCGTGCTTTCGATGCGGTAACCGGTACGCTGGTCTGGGCCTGGGATCCGGGTAACCCGGAAGTTACCCGTGAGCCTCTGTCGCCTGAGGGCTATACGCGCGGTACGCCAAACGTCTGGGTAGGCATGTCCTTTGATGCCGAACTGGGGATGGTTTACCTGCCGACTGGCAACGCCACGCCTGATTTCTGGGCAGGTTTCCGCACTGAAGCTGACGACAAATACGGCTCGTCCATCGTAGCGGTCAACGTTGCCACAGGCCGCCCAGTCTGGTCGTTCCAGACTGTCCACCATGACATTTGGGACTTCGATGTCACCGGCCAGCCGCTGGTGTATGACATCGCCAATGATGATGGTTCGGTGTCCAAGGCGCTGTCGGTCACTTCCAAGACCGGCATGATCTACCTGCTGGACCGCACCAACGGCAAGCCACTCGCCGATATCAAGGAGCTGCCGGTGCCTCAGGGCAACCTGCCGGGTGAGCGCTACTCGCCGACCCAGCCGTACTCCGTGGGTATGCCGAACATCGGTAACGAAACCCTCAAAGAGTCCGACATGTGGGGCGCAACCCCGTTCGACCAGCTGATGTGCCGCATCATCTTCAAGTCGAGCCGTTACGACGGTGTCTTCACCCCGCCGGGCGAAGATTGGGCGATCCAGTACCCAGGTTCGCTGGGCGGCATGAACTGGGGCGGTGTTTCGGTTGACCCGACGACCAACCTGATGTTCGTCAATGACCTGCGTCTGGGCCTGCACTACAACATGGTTCCGGCCAAGGATATCCCGCCTGGCACCGGCAGCAGTGAAGGCATGGGCATCATCGTGCAGAAGGGCACGCCGTTCGGTACCTGGCGCGAGCGTTTCATGTCGCCGTTCGGCGTACCGTGCCAGGCACCGCCTTTCGGTACATTGTCGGCAGTCAACCTGAAGACCCACAAGCTGGTCTGGCAGGTTCCGGTAGGTACTGTTCAGGACACTGGCCCACTGGGTATCGCCACTGGCCTGCAATTGCCGCTGGGCATGCCGACCCTCGGCCCATCGCTGGCCACCAAGTCGGGCCTGCTGTTCTTTGCTGGCACCCAGGACTTCTACCTGCGCGCCTACAACAGCCGCACCGGTGAAGAAGTGTGGAAATCGCGTCTACCTGTTGGCAGCCAGAGCGGTCCGATCACCTACCGTTCGGAGAAGACCGGCAAGCAATATGTTGTCATCTTCGCCGGTGGTTCGCCGCACTCCGACAAGCGCGGTGACAGCGTGATTGCATACGCCTTGCCATAAGTAAGCCAGGCAGCGTGTGTATAAGCGGCCCAGACTCGGTATCCCACCGGCCTGGGCCGTTTTTTTCTATTCTCGTTTGATTCTTTCTCATGTACCCAAAAAACCTATCTTTGCATGCACGGTTGCCCGCCGGTTTGGCATTGCTGCTGACAGGGAGCGTGAGCACCCTAAGCTACGCAGAAAGCCTCACCGTTGAACCCACGGTGGTTACTGGGTCATACGCGCCTACCGCGAGTTTCGATCTTCCGTTTTCCATCGATACCGTCGACCTTTCACAGGGTAGTGCTGGCCAGCTGGGTGTGAACCTGTCGGAAGTGCTCACTAAAGTGCCCGGCCTGGTGGCGCAGAACCGGCAAAACTATGCTCAGGACTTGCAAGTATCGTCCCGCGGCTACGGCGCACGTTCGGCTTTCGGCGTACGTGGCATCAAGCTGTTGAGCGATGGTATTCCCGCCAGCACGCCGGACGGGCAGGGGCAGGCGGCTACGCTCAATCTGGATGTGGCAGACCGCATCGAGGTGCTGCGCGGCCCCGCTGCGACCGTCTACGGCAGCAATGCGGGTGGGGTCATCCAGATGTTCAGCCGGGATGGCCAAGGGCCTGCCACTGTAGGTGCGGAAACAACCTTCGGCAGTGATGGCTTCAACAAAAATCACCTGTACTCCGAAGGTGGCAACGATAAGGCCGGCTTCTTGCTCGATGCTTCACGCATGGACACCGACGGCTACCGAGATCACAGCGCAGCACGTCGTGACCAGACCTTCGCCAAAGTTAACGTCAAGCCTGATGACGATTCCCGATTGGCGCTCATCTACAGCAGCCTGGAACAGAACAATACGCAGGACCCGTTGGGGCAGACGTGGGATGCCTACAAGCACGATCCTCGTTCAACGGCAGCAGTGGCTGACATCTACAACACGCGCAAAAGCATCGACCATCAGCAAGTAGGCATGAACTACGAGCGTTATGTGGGGGATGCAACCCTCCAATTCAACCTCTACGCGGGGCAGCGTAGCGTCGTCCAGTACCTGTCCATACCTCGGACTGTGGCTTCCAACAGCCAACGCGGTGGTGGTGTGGTGGACTTCGACCGTGAGTTCCATGGCGGCACCTTGCGCTGGATCCAGCCGATTGTTCAGATGCCTGGCAACCTCACCGTCACCGTCGGCGCCGATTATGACCAGAGCACCGACGACAGACGCGGTTACCAGAATTTCAACGGTGATCAACTGGGCGTCAAAGGCGAGCTGCGACGTGACGAGCGCGATACGGCTACCAGCCTTGACCCGTATATCCAGGCCCACTGGGAGGTTGGCAAGTGGACCACCGAACTTGGCCTGCGCCACAGCACCATGGACATGCAGGTCGATGATCACTACCTGGCCAATGGCGATTCCAGTGGTTCGAAAAAGTATCAGCAGAACACGCCTTCACTGTCGGTTATGTATGCATTCACGCCTGATCTGCGTGGGTACGTGAGTGTCGGCAAAGGCTTCGAAACCCCTACCCAGGCCGAGATGGCTTATGCGCCAGGCGTTACCGAAAGCTTCAACTTCGGCCTGAAGCCAGCCACCAGTACCCAGTATGAGGTGGGGGTCAAGTATCGAGTTGGCGAGCGCACCCGTCTGAATGCAGCCGTTTACGAAATTCACACGGATGATGAGATCGTGGTCGATAGCGCCTCGGGTGGTCGCACCAGCTACCACAACGCCGGGCGCACATTGCGCCGAGGTTTCGAGGCAAGCGTGCAAAGCGATCTGAATGACCAGTGGCAAACGACGTGGGTCTACACCCGCACCGATGCGCGTTACGCACAAGACTTTGCCCAAGGCGTCCAGACCATCGACAGCGGCAACCGACTGCCCGGCGTGCCACTGAACAATCTGTATGGCGAGCTGATCTGGAAGCCGACAGCGGCGGTCAGCATGGGCCTTGAGGGGCAGTACCGCAGTAAAGTCTATGTGGAGGACAGCAACACCGCGAAGCCGGCTCCGGCCTATGCGGTGTTCAACTGGAGAACCCGCTTCGAACAGCGCTATGGGGCATGGACGTTCCACCAACTGGTGCGGCTAGATAACATCATGGATCGGCAATACGTAGGGTCTGTCATCGTCGGCGACAGCAACGCCCGCTATTACGAAGCTGCCCCCGGGCGGTCATGGTATGCCGGTGCTGGGTTCGAATATCGCTTCCAGTAGACTGATGCCCCAACTTCCTCATGCGCCTTTGGCGCAGAAATCAACGTGCTGAGTTTTCTTGATGTCTGTAACCGACAATTTGCTGGCTTTCACCTTGGCGGCAACCGTTCTCACCTTGACGCCAGGCCTCGACACGGCACTGATCTTGCGAACTGCCACGGTCGAGGGCAGGTCGCAGGCCTTCCGTGCCGCACTGGGTATAAATGCCGGATGCTTGCTGTGGGGCGCTGCGGTCGCTTTTGGTTTGGGCGCATTGATCACAGTCTCTGAACTGGCTTACAACTTGCTGAAGTACTGTGGTGCGGCCTACCTGGCCTACCTTGGCCTTAACATGCTCATGCGTCCCCGCCATTCTCTGGCTGCAGCCGAGCCTGAGGCGAAGGCGTCCTCAAACTGGTTCGTGAAGGGGATGATGGGGAACGTACTGAATCCGAAAGTGGGGATTTTCTACGTTTCGTTCCTGCCCCAGTTCATTCCGCAAGGCCAGCCATTGGTTGCCTGGACATTCGGTCTGGTAGGGATTCATGTACTGCTTGGTTTGCTGTGGTCGTTGGTGTTGATCGGTGCGACCCAGTCATTGGCTACGGTGTTGCGTAGAGAGAAGGTGATCCGCTGGATGGACCGTACGACGGGTGTGATCTTTGTGGCTTTCGCCACACGTCTGGCGTTGAGTAAGCATTAAGTGCCACACGCCTGTCGCAAGCCAGCAATTGGCTGCGACAGGCTCGCGCAAATCAGGCGACTGCCTGGGCGCCAGTGATCTCCACCAGCGACCCGCACATGAACGCAGCTTCATCCGAAGCAAGAAATGCCACCAGCGCAGCAACTTCTTCAGGCTTTCCGATACGTCCGAACGGTACCATCCGATCAAGGTCTGCGATGGTCCGACCAGAACGAAGTACGCCGGCCTCAAGCATTGGGGTGTGAATTTCACCTGGGCATACGGCGTTGACACGGATGTTCTGTGGAGCGTAGTCGCGCGCCAGATTTTGGGTGAACGAGGCAACCGCCGCCTTCGTGACGTTGTAGGCAATATGGCCTGGAGCAGGGTAGAGGCCCCATTGTGAGGCGGTGTTGACGATGGCACCGGCGCCATTGTCGATCATGATAGGCAGCACGGCACGGCACAGGTGGAACATCGAGTCCAGGTTGATGGCGAAGCTGGTGTGCCAATCGTCCTCGCTCAGTGCTAAAAGGTTCCCACGTCGATTGATGCCAGCATTGTTGACCAGCACATCGATGCGTCCCAGTTCACTGACAACAGTCTCCACCAGTCCACGGCACGCCTCACCCGAGCTAATGTCTGCAGTAATGGCGATTGCCTTGCCTCCGGAGCCCTCAATCTGTTTGACAACGTCCTGCGCGGCTTGCAGATTGACATCGCTGACCACGACCGTCGCCCCCTCGCTTGCCAGACGCGCCGCTATCGCGGAGCCGATGCCGCCGGCACCTCCAGTCACGATCGCCACTTTGTTCTCGAATCTGGTCATCTCGACTCCGGGTGAGTTGTGGTTGGTACGTCTGTTTGTTGCTGTAGAGCGCGAGCGTCACAAAACGGGCAGGGAGGAGATCTAGTCAGAACTGCCCAGACAGCCGTGCGGTCGCTGAGGCGACAGCAGGGGTACCCTGGGATAAAACTTGTTGTGTGCAGCTCTGCGTGCAAAGCTATCGATTAATGTGACAGCGTGTCAACAGGCTCGGACTGGCAGAGTTGAAACAGAGGCTGGCCCACTTGAATGGATTGACCTACTTGCCACGTTTCGCACCTCTCGATGCTTCCGGGTCCAAACAGCACGATCACCGTGGAACCCAGCCTGAAACGGCCAAGTTCAGCGCCTTGGTTCAAAAAGACGCAACTGTGCGCTTCGCGGCTATAGCGAAAAGTTGTCGCCTTTCGTCCAGGCGGAGAAACCAGACCGGCCCACGTGGTTTCGATGGACGCAACGATCATCGCGCCGATCAAGACAACTGCCATCGGGCCGTTCGCCGTATCGAACAGGCAAACGATACGTTCGTTACGCGCGAACAGGCGCGGCACCCGAGCGGCAGTGAGTGGATTCACCGAGAACAGTTGCCCTGGAATGTGGATCATCTCTCGCAGCGTACCGGCCAAAGGCATGTGTACCCGGTGGTAGTCACGCGGGGACAGATAAACCGTGGCAAAGCTGCCATTGTGAAAGGCTGCGGCATGATCGGGATGGCCACCCAACAGTTCCAGCAGGCTGAAGTAGTGATCTTTGGCTTGAAGCAAACGCCCATCGCAGATTTTGCCGATCTGGCTGACACTCCCGTCTGCCGGGCTGCCCACCTGCTTGGGTGAGGGCGGCAAAGAGCGTGCTCCTTGTTTCAGCTCGCGGGTAAAGAAGGCGTTGAAGTGCTCGAAGTCTTCGGCGCGGTCTCCCACAAACATGCTCATGTCCACGTCATAGCGTGCGATGAACCAGCTGATCAGGCGATTTTTGAACCAAGGCATCTTGCATTGGGCGAGATGCCCTGTGATTCGCGACAAGGCGTGATGGGGCAGCAGATACTGCCCCAGCATGAACAGTTGATTTTTCACTGCGTTTCCTGGTCGTTAAAAGGGTTGTTGCTCGACTGCTGTTGCAGGGCTTCGAGGAGCCGGTCGGCGACATTGGCGGCCCACACTGCAATAGTCAGACTTGGCGGCCTTCCCGGCGACGCCGGCAGCGCGGCGGCATCGGCGACATACAAGCCTGGGTTGTCGAATACCTCGCCATTGGCGCCGACGACACCGTCATCCGTTGATGCACCCAGGCAGGCGCCGCCCAGCGGCTGAACGGTAATCGGGGAGCGGGGGGCGTGAATCCGAGTGCCGGTGACACGCTCGATCGTGCGCACCTCCTGGTCGATTTCCCGGTACACCGGGCTGGCTGTCTTGTCGTAATGGATCGACAGCCTTCCCCGTTTCACGAGCATGCTGCCGTTGTTGTTGTCCTTGCCCAAGGCGACGATGAAGGCGTTATGACGCAGCCAGCGCTTGAGTCGGCCGGGCAATGGCATTTCGTCGGTACCCTGTATGGCTGCGCGCAAAACCTGCGCATTCTGACTGGTCGATTGCTCGCTGCGAAACGGGCCGCTCAATGGCAGCCCGAGGCTTAGATCGCAAGAGGCGTTCTCTCGCCACAGGGCAAAGTAGCCACCGTTTGTACCGAACTTCAGGCCCAGGCGTGACATGCCCTGCAGGCCATGGTCTTGATCACGGCTTTTGAACAGCAGAGATACCGTGTTGAGACAGCCAGCTGCCAGAATGACGTGTTTTGCCCTGAGCGTATGTGAGGTTCTATCTCGATGGTCACGGTAGTGGACTTCGTAGCGAGCACCGTCGGTGGTCTTGGCTTCCAGCTTGCGAATGGAGGTCGCCTCGCAAAGGTCGAGGACCTGCAGGCCTTGCTTCATTGCCGGCCAGACCATGGCGAAATCCAGCGTGGTTTTGGCGCCTGAAGGAGATCCCAGAACGCTATTGTTTCTGTAGTCGCATTCCCAGCGGTCCACGCCGTGAGCATCAGTCATTTTCACAGGGGCGCCAGGTTGCTGCGGCAGTAGAAAGCCCAGCATCGGATTGGCCAGGCCTGCGCTGGAGAGTTTGCCGTCATGGTTGGTCAGGCCAATACGGTTAGGGACATCATCCTCCTCAGTCGCCGCCCTTGCACCTAGCTGGTTGGCAATCTCGGCGTAGTAGCCATCCATGCTGGCCTGGCTGATGTGAGGATGGTGCCCGTCCCAGTAGTCAGGGCTGGAAGGTCTGGCCAGCATACCGGCATAGATATGGCTGCCACCGCCGACATTTGACGAGCAGATCACGTTGATTCCATCTCCGTGATAAGCCTCGACAAAACCATTGCGGTTCAACAACAGTTGCCGCCTGAACAGGTGCGAGCGGATTGAACGCAAGCCATGGGTGAATGCTCTGGAACCCTGTGGAAGTGGCGCCAGGTCAGTCAGGCCAATGGACCTGTTCGGCACAGTATCTCTCCACGGGCCACGCTCGAGCATGACCACCTCGCAGCCGGCTTCGGCAAGGCGCCTCGCAGCGACAGCTCCGCCAAAGCCACTGCCGATTACCAGAATTTGTATGGGGGTCGTCATGCACGGTGCCCTTGTATCAGACGGCGGTAGTCGATGCGCTATGGCAGGAGGCAGCGGCCTTTTCGTCGCGCGCTTTCAGCGAAGCGATGAGGCGATCCGCCACATTTGCGGACCACGCCGCGATCGTGAGGCTGGGTGCTCCTCCTGGAGAGGCCGGAAGGGCGGCGGCATCGGCTACGAACAGTCCTGGGTTGTCAAACACTTCTCCGTTTGCGCCCACCACGCCATCGGCGATCGAGGCCCCCAGACAAGCACCACCAACAGGGTGGACAGTCACCGGGTTGCGGGGCGCGTAGACCTTGGTGCCCGTGGCTCGCTGGATGTTCGTCATTTCGTCGCCGATCTGTTGGTAGATAGGGTTTTCGCTGGTTTTGTAGGTGATTTTGAAGCGGCCCTTGTGCATGGCCATGGTGCCGGTGTTGTAGTCCCCACCGAAGGCGATGATTACTGACTGTTTGCGCAACCACCCCTTGAGCAGCGGTGGCATCGGGATGGCGTCGATTCCCTGGATACTCGCCCGCAGCACCAGTACGTTGTTTTGGGAGTCCTTCAAGCGGAAAGGCGAGCCAATGGGCATGCCTTTGGACAAGTCCTTGCGGCTGTTCTCTTTCCACAGGCCAAAGTAATCGCCGTTGCCGCCAAAGCGCATGCCTAGTCGCGGCATACCCTGCAGTCCTTGCGCGACGTCTCGGCTCTTGAGCAGCAGACGCACGCTCCCCAGACCTCCCGCTGCCAGAATCACATGCTCAGCCTGAATACTGTCCTGCGAATTGTTGCCATGGTCGCGATACCTGACCTCGTAGCGCATACCGTCAATGGTCGGCGGTTTCAGGCGGTGGATGGCGGTGACTTCGCAGAGTGCCTCGATTTTCAGGCCGTTCCGCATGGCGGGCCACAGTGTCGAAAAGTCGAGTGTGGTCTTGGCGCCTGAAGGTGAGCCGAGGAAACTGTTGTTCTTCATGTCGCACTCCCAGCGCTCCATGCCGTTGCCGTCGACACGTTTGCAGGGCTGGCCAGGGTTTTCCGGCATCAGGAAAGCAACGCTCGGGTGGCCAAGGCAGTTCAACGTTCCGTCATAGTTAGTCTGCTCGATGCTGTTGGGCACCTGGTCTGCCGGGGTGAGCGGGCGCGCGTTGTAGGTGGCGAGCAGTTCTTCGTAATAGCGCTCCATGTCGGCGCTGCACAGCTCAGGATGGCGGTGGTCCCAGTACCCAGGCACCAGTGGGCGGTCCATGAAACCTGCGTAAACGTGGCTGCCGCCGCCGACACCCGATGAGCAGATAACGTTGATGCCGTCACCCTGATAGGCTTCGATGAAGCCTTTCTTGTTCAGCACGATATCGTGTTTCAGTCGGTGCGAACCGATGCAGCGCAGCCCATGGGTGTAAGCCTTGGCGCCCTGAGGCAATGGCGCCAGGTTCTTCAGCCCAAGTGAGCGGTTGGGGACGGTATCACGCCAGGGGCCACGCTCGAGTACCAACACGTCGCGACCCGCTTCAGCCAGTCGACGCGCTGCGATGGCGCCTCCAAAACCACTTCCGATAATCAGTACTTCTACTTTTCTTTGCATCGTTTTACCCGATGGAGAGCATGCTCAATGATCGATGCGGGAAGGCGGCTTCCCGACCGGCACAATTTGGCGCGCTGAACGTGAATCGGGCCAAGCAAAGAAAGGATGCGCACAGAAAAGGAAATCTTGCAGACGCCGCAAAAGGTTGCCGCGGGTGGAAAAGTTACGGTCCGTGCGAACTACCGGCCCAACGGCGGAGTTCGCGTTCTGTTCGGCAGGCCAAAGATTTTCTTTCTCCATTGCGCAATTTAACTCATTTGGCTTGCGCCAATTCCTGCTACCAGAATCGGTTACTCACCGGGATAAACCCAAGTTCTGATACGACTGTCAGGAGAAGACCGCACATGACAGGCAATACCTACAAGGCAATGCAGGTGATCCGTCCGGGCGAGTTGCAGCTTGTCGAACGACAGACACCCACGCCCGGGGCTGGCGAAGTACTGATTCGTGTCGAAGCATGTGGCATTTGTGGAGCGGATGCGGGTGCCATTGAAGGTACGGAGGCCGGTCTTCAGCTTCCGCGGGTGCCTGGCCATGAAGTAGTCGGAAGGATTGTCACCCTCGGGGAGGGAACGTCCGGGTTCTGGCGCACTGGGCAGCGTGTGGGTGTAGGTCGCCTCGGTGGTCATTGCCTTGCATGTGATCAATGCCGGCGTGGGTACTTCAATCTGTGCCTCGACCAGCCCGTCGTCGGCAGCTCTCAAGATGGCGGCTATGCACAGATGATGGTTGCCCGCGCCTCCGGCCTGGTCGCGATACCTGACGCGCTGGGGGCAGTGGAGGCTGCACCGCTGCTGTGTGCTGGCATTGCCACCTTCAATGCCTTGCGCAAGTCAGGTGCTCAGGCGGGCGACCTGGTGGCCATTCAGGGCATCGGTGGATTGGGGCATCTGGCGGTGCAGTATGCCCGCCGGATGGGGTTCAAGGTCGTCGCCGTCGGGCGCGGCCAGGAAATTGCCGAGCAGGTGCTGCAACTCGGTGCGCACACGTACATCGACAGCGAGGCCGAGGATGCGGTGGCTTGGTTGAAAGGCATGGGCGGCGCGCAAGTCGTCCTGACTACTCTTACAGACAGTGCTGCGGTTTCACCCTTCATGGCGGCACTGGCGCCTCAAGGGACCTTGTTGGTTGTCGGCGTTGGTCGCCAGCCACTGAGCATCATGCCAGGCGCATTGGTGGGCGGCGAACGTCGCGTGCAGGGCGCCATCACCGGCACCCCGTTCGAGTCCGAGAAGACGCTGGACTTCAGTGTAATGGCCGATGTTCGAGCACAGATCGAAACAATGCCTATGGAACAGGCCTGGGAAGCCTACCAGCGAGTTCGTTCAGGTGCGGTGCAGTTCCGCATGGTGTTGACCATGGATGTTGATTGACTCGCAGGTCCGTATTAGTCAAGGAGGAGATTCGAAGTGATGTTAAAGAGATTCACAAGCCTGCTGTGCATGATGGTTCTGGGTTTACCCTTTGCTTATCTGGCTGCGGCACCGCCGATGGACAAGGCGGTAAAGGTTCAACAAATCCGCAATGCGACGATCAAGATTGGTTTCGGTGATGTCACGTTTCTGATCGACCCGATGCTTGGCCCCAAAGGCGCCTACGCGGCAGCGCCAGGTGCGTTCAACGAGCATGTACGAAACCCCCTGGTGGATCTACCGATCCCGGCCAGTGACGTGATGCAGGCTGATGCAGTCATCGTGACCCACCTGCACATCGATCACTGGGATGAGGCGGCGAAACGAGAGCTGCGCAAGGACATGCCGATCTTCACTCAGAACGATGAGGATGCCCAGCGTGTGCGTGAGGCAGGTTTCAATGATGTTCGTGTATTGGGGGAGGGTAGCGACTTCAAAGGTGTGCACTTGAACCGAACCGACGGTCAGCACGGCAGTGACGCCACCTTGGCTGTGCGCGGTAAACACTTGGGCAAGGTCTCGGGAGTAGTACTGCAACGGCCAGGCTTCAAGACCGTCTATGTGGCGGGTGACTCCGTGTGGAACAGCCATGTCGAACAGGCGATCTCCCATTATCAGCCGCAGGTGATCTTGCTCAACGCGGGCTACGTGCGCTTCAAGGATATCGACGGTGCCGTGATCATGGGCAAGGATGATCTGTTGCGTGCAGTTCGAGCGGCACCCGGTGCCTATATCGTGGCCAGCCACCTGGAAGCGCTGGGCCATGCGACGCAGTCGCGGCAGGAGCTGACCGATTTCATCAAGCGCAGGCAACTCGATCCCCTGCACGTCTTGGTGCCTGCCGATGGACAGGCGTACAGCTTCTGAATCGCGCATCTGACCGAACATTCCAAGACCTGAAAAAGAGGCCGCTACATGTTCATAGGTTTCATACCCGTATTGTTCGCGTTCGCCGCGACATTGGCATCGTTCAAGGATCAGAGCCTGGCGCGTGCGCTGTGGATCACCTGCGCTGTGCTGGTGGTGATCTGGACCACTTGGCATGGTGCTCACCATCTGTCTGACCTCAAGCAACTGGGGGCTTGGTAAATGGATGTTCGACTGACTGAGACCCGCCTCGGCCAGCTTGAGATCGCTGCCATTGCAGGCATCAGCTTTCTGCTGGTTGACGCATTCTTCTACCAGCTGGTCCTTGGCGAGCTGCCTTGCGCATTCTGCAATCTTATCCGGGTGTGCCTGATGCTCTTGGGCTCGGGCATGCTGCTCAACCGGGTATTCGGTATCAGCCCGTGGAACTACGTGCTCAGTGGCTTCGGCGCGTTGATCGGCAGCCTGCTGAGCCTTTTGTTCATGTTCGCCAAGGCGCTGCCTGGGTCGACGCCGACCGGCTCGGCCATCTTCGGCCTGCACATGTACACCTGGACCTTCATGGTCTTCACCGCAGCGATCATGTTCTGCCTGGTCATGGCTGTGTTGTACGCTCGTCGAGACACCACTGCGAATGACTCACAGGCATCACGTCGGCGCCCAGCAATGCACAAGCTGGTGATGGTGCTGTTTGTCGTGCTGGTGGCGGCAAACCTGGTTTCGGCGTTTCTGCAAAATGGTTTCGGCCACTTCCGTGCGGGTGGGCAGCAGCATTACCAGATGCTTCACGATGGCGATGTCATGAAGCCCTGAGGTATCCCCGCTACCTGCGCCCTGACGGCGCAGGTAGCGGGCTAGGCGGGCTGGTGATCGCGGGCAATTTCCAGAAAACCGGCAATGTAGTCGATTTTCTCTTCATCCTTGCGCACGCCCAGGTGAATGCTTTTGTGCAGGCCGTGCGGGCCAATGCGCAATGCACGTAACGGCAAGTTTTGGCCCTCTTCATGCAACAGCCACTCCGGCAACACGCTGATGCCACGTTCGGCTGCGGTCAGCTGCAACATCAGCTCGGTTGTTTCAGCGGTGATCCGATGGTGGGGGCGGCAATTCGTCGGCACCAGGAAGCGACTGTAAACGTCCAGCCGCTCCAGGCTTACCGGCACGGTGATTAGCGTTTCGGCGACTAGGTCATGCGGATCTGCCCAGGGCTTGCCTGCCAATGGATGGTCCTCATGGAGGATCAAGACCAGTTCGTAGTCGAATACGGGTGTGAACAACAGCTCTGGCTGATCAATCGGATCCGGAGTGATCAACAGGTCGATTTCGTGGCCCAGCAATGCTGCGACGCCATCGAAGCGAAAGGCCGTACATACCTCGAAGTCGACGTCTGGCCAGCGCCTTAGATAAGGGCCGGTTACGCCCATCAGCCATTTCTGGCAGGGGTGGCATTCCATGCCCGCACGCAGGGCTCCGCGGCGACCGTCTGCGAAGTCCGAGAGCACCCGTTGCGCATGTTCGACCTGCGGCAACAGCCGCTCGGCAAGCCCTAGCAAATAGCTGCCGGCCTGGGTGAAGCGCAGGCTGCGGCCGTCCTTCATCCAGACTTTGATGCCGCTGCGCTCCTCGAATTTGGCAATGGCATGTGACAGCGCCGACTGGCTGACATTCAACCGTTCGGCCGCGGCCGTAACGCTGCCGGTGCGGGAAACTTCGCGCAAGATCAAGAGATGCTGGAGATCAATCATACATGTCTGCCGCTCATGGTTTGATGAAGTAATACCATTTCTGTTCATGATCCGATGTTGCTACAAATACCGCAAGGCGCTTGAGCCCCCACCTTCGTGATCAGGCTGGATACCAACAAAAATGACTACCCAAGTATGTGCTCCTTCGATCAGTGATCATCCGGCCTGTCTGTTCGATGAAGTCATCGACCGTCGGCACACCAACTCGATGAAATGGGATTACGGCCACAACTTCCTCACCCCAGAAGAGCGCGCCGCGGATCCACTGCCTATGTGGGTCGCAGATATGGACTTCCGGTCGCCGCAGGCCGTCATCGATGCACTGAGCGAAGCGGTGCAGTTCGGTGTCTTCGGTTACGCCGGTGGTGCTCGCAAATCGTACGTGGACGCTGTTATTGGCTGGCAGGGCAAGCGCTTCGGCTGGGATGTGTCGCGTGACTGGTTGATTCAGGCCTCGGGCATCATCACCGTGATGAAAACTGCCATTCAGGCGTTCACTTCTCCAGGCGATTCAGTACTGATCCAGCCACCGGTGTATGTGCATTTCCATGATGACGCGCGCATCAACGGCCGTCATCTGGCGCTGGCCCCGCTGGATTTCGACGGTGAGCGCTACCACTTCGATGAGCGCACGTTCGAAGCCGCCATTACACCGAATACCCGGTTGTTCATCCTGAGCCACCCGCATAACCCGACCGGAAATGTATGGTCGGAAGCCGAGTTGCGCGCCATGGGTGAAATCTGTGCACGTCACAACGTGTTGGTACTGTCTGACGAGATTCACCAGGACTTTATTCTCGACCCGCGCAAGAAGCACATTCCTTTCGCTTCGCTGAGCGCGGCGTTCGCCCAGAACAGCATCACCTGTACCGCGCCCAGCAAGACGTTCAACATGGCGGGTCTGCAGACGGCCAACATCTTCATCCCGAACAAGCGGATTCGTGAGGAACTGGTTCGTCAGTACGATCGCAATCTTTACCGCTATGTGAACGCACTGGGCATGGTCGCTGCCGAAGCGGCCTATACCCATGGCGAGCCTTGGTTAGAGCAGATGCTGACCTACGTTCGGGGCAACCAGGCCCATTTTGCCGAGGCAATCCATGCTGGCGCTCCGCAGATCAAGGTCATCCCCACCGATTCGTTATACCTGACCTGGATGGATTGCCGCGGTCTTGGCATGGAGGCACAAGCCCTGGATCGCTTCATGTTGACCAAGGCTCGGGTCTGGCTCGACAAGGGCCAGAAGTTTGGCATCGAAGGTCACGGTTTCATGCGTGCCAACCTCGGTTGCAGCCGGGTAACTGTCAACGAAGCCGTTCAGCGCATCACGCGCGCTGTCCAGCAACGCTGAGTCCACACGAAGCTGCCTGGGGCGCTCTGCCTCAAGTCAGTACACCACCTTATATGTTCGCGCCAAGCACGCGAGCCCTAGCTGCACCTTTGCCTGAACTGCCGCCTTAATAAACATCACAACAACAAGGTGAACATGATGAGAAAGTCCGCCCTCGTTCCGATGGTATGCCTCGCTGCGTCGCTGGTTTCTGGTCTCACGTATGCGGGTACGCTCAAAGATGTGCAAGCCCGTGGAAAGCTCAACTGCGGGGTTTCTACCGGTAATACCGGGCTGTCTGCGCCCGACGCCAAAGGTGCCTGGCAAGGGCTGGACGTTGCCATGTGCCGTGCCGTAGCCGCTGCCGTGCTGGGTGATGCCAACAAGGTCAACTTTGTACCGACCACAGGGCAGACGCGCTTTACCGCTCTGGCCTCGGGTGAAGTCGACCTGCTGGTGCGCAACAGTTCCTGGACCTTCACCCGCGACGTCGACCTCAAATTGACCTTCGCCGGTATCAACTACTACGACGGCCAGGGCTTCCTCGTGCACAAGAACCTGGGTGCCAGTTCGGTCAAGGACCTCGATGGTGCCTCGATCTGCGTGCAGACCGGTTCGACCCATGAACTGAATCTGGCCGAGTATGCCCGTAACCATGGCATCAAATACGAGCCGGTTCCGATCGATTCGACCGCCGAAGGTGAGCAGAAGTACCTAGCCGGTGCATGCGATGTGTTCACCAATGACGTTTCCGGACTGGCGGCCTCCAAGGCCAGTTTCGCCAAGCCCGATGAGCATGTGGTGCTCAAGGAGTTGATCTCCAAGGAGCCACTCGGCCCGATGGTACGCCAGGGTGATGACCAGTGGGCCGACGTGGTGCGCTGGACGCTCAATGCGCTGGTGGCGGCCGAAGAACTGGGGGTGAATGCCGGCAACGTCTCGAAAATGACCAGTGGCTCGAACAACCCGGAGATCAATCGTCTGCTGGGCAGTGAAGGAAACTACGGCGAGCAACTGGGCCTGGACGCCAAATGGGCCAGCCGTGCCATTGCCGCAGGTGGCAACTACGGCGAAATCTTCGACAACTCCCTGGGCAAGAACACACCCATCGGTCTTGAACGGGGCCTCAACGCCCAATGGAATCAGGGCGGCCTGCTGTACGCCGAGCCGTTTCGCTGAGCCGGCGCGTCTGCAGGCGCGCCGTACGACCATTGTTGCGAAGGGCTGATCGGGTGCGACATGTGCCCCGATTCGCCCGCCCCACCGGGAGTGATGTCCGATGTCCACCCTTACAGTGACCGACCAGAAGGCTGCAGTTCCGACTTTCTCGTTGAGCATGCTTATTCATGACAAGCGTTACCGCGGATACACCATCCAGATCATTGCCCTGATGTGCCTGATGCTCGCTGCAGCCTGGTTGCTGGACAATACCGTGCGCAACCTGGCTGCGCTGGGCAAGGATTTCTCGTTCAGTTTCCTGTGGAGTGCCGCGGGCTACGATATCAACCAGCAACCCATTGCCTACGACAGCCAGATGACCCACGGCCGGGCTGCATTGGTCGGGTTACTCAATACGGTCATCTTGGCGGTCCTTGCCTGTGTGACGGCGACCGCGATCGGCGTGATGGCGGGTGTGCTGCGCCTGTCCAACAACTGGATCGTTTCCCGCCTGATGGGCGGTTACATTGAGTTGTTCCGCAACGTTCCAGCGCTGTTGTGCATTCTGGTGATCGGTGCGGTGATGGCTCAGTCGATGCCCGCTCCGAGCAGCTATCGGGGTGCTGCCGAAACGGCGATCGCGGTCACCAATCGCGGGATCTATGTGCCGGAGCCCTTGTTCACCCATGACCTGGGGAGCGTGGACCTGGGGATTGTGCAGCCCAGCCTGAGCGCCCTGGCAATCATCGCCTTGTTCTTGTTGTGTCTGTGGGCGGACCGGCGCTTGCGCCGTCATGCCGAGGGCGTGCAAAGCGCCACCGGCAAGCGCCCAGTGCTCTGGTGGAAGCGCTTGACCGTGTTGCTGCTACCAACCGCCATTCTGCTCTACGCGTTGGGCTTTCAGCTTGGCTACCCCCAGTTGCGTGGGTTCAATTTCCAGGGCGGCCTGCAACTGGGCAACGCACTGATCGCCATGTGGATTGGCCTGAGTGTCTATACCGGAGCGTTCATCGCCGAAATCGTACGCAGCGGCATCCAGTCCATAGCGCGTGGGCAAACCGAAGCTGCCCATGCATTGGGCTTGCGTCCTGGGCGCACCATGCGCCTGGTCATCCTACCGCAGGCCCTGCGGGTCATCGTACCGCCGCTCACCTCGCAGTACCTGGATATCACCAAGCATACCTCGCTGGGCCTCGCGGTGGGCTACATGGACCTGCGCTCCACCCTTGGCGGCATCACCATCAACCAGACCGGTCGCGAGCTGGAAGGCATCCTGCTGATGATGCTGATCTACCTGGCCATGAGCCTGCTGATCTCTGGCGTGATGAACCTCTTCAACAACCGCGTGAAACTGCAGGTGCGCTGACATGAGCCATTCTTCCATTGCCTGGTTCCGCGACACGTTGCTGCCGCAGGCTGAACCACCGGCCGGGCAGACCGGCGTCATTCACTGGCTGCGTGCTCGTCTGTTCAACGGATGGTGGAGCAGCCTGCTGACGGTCGTCGCCTTGCTGGTGCTCTTTGCCTTGGTCAACGCTGTATTGCCTTGGTTGGCCAACTCGGTTTGGCAGGCCGACTCGCTGGGCGAGTGCCGCCGTGTGCTCAATGGCGAGTCGGGTGCATGCTGGGGTGTCATTCGCGAGCGTTGGCCGCAGTTGCTGTTCGGCTTCTACCCGCAGGCGTTGTACTGGCGTCCGTTGGCGGCGTTCGTGCTGTTGTTCGTGGCACTGGGTCCAATTCTGTTCAAGCGTGTGCCGCGCGGTGTGCTGTGGTTCAGTGCAGCGTACCCGGGACTCGCATTCTGGCTAGTCTGGGGCGGCTCGCTGTGGGCACCGGTGCTGGTTTACGCAGGGCTTGCCCTGGCGATGCTGTGCTTTTCCCTGGCGCGGCGTTTTGGGATCGGTGTTGCACTGATTTGCGCGTTCGGCGTTGCGAGTGCCTGGTGGCTGCACGGCATGCACGTGCTGTTGGCCTTTGTCGATCATCAGGCTCCATTGCAGCTGGTTGCAGTCAGCTCCCGTGAGCTGGGCGGCTTTTTGCTGTCTTTCGTGGTGGGCGTCAGCGGCATTGCCATGTCTTTGCCCCTGGGGATCCTGCTGGCTTTGGGGCGTCGTTCCTCGATGCCGCTGATCCGGCTGATCAGCGTGACCTTCATCGAGTTCGTTCGTGGTGTGCCGTTGATCACACTGCTGTTCACCGCCTCGCTGTTGCTGAACTACTTCCTGCCGCCCGGCACCTCGTTCGACCTGATCCTGCGGGTCATCATCATGGTGACCGTGTTTTCCACGGCCTACATGGCGGAGGTGATTCGTGGCGGTCTGGCAGCGCTGCCGCAAGGGCAGACGGAAGCCGCCCAGGCACTTGGCCTGGATTACTGGAAAGCACAACGCCTGGTGATCATGCCGCAGGCGCTGAAGATCTCGATCCCGATGATCGTCAGCACCTTCATTGGCCTGTTCAAGGACACCACTCTGGTGGTGTTCATCGGTCTGCTCGACCCTATCGCGTTATCTACGGCGATCCGCGCCAGTACGCAATGGCAAGGCATTTACTGGGAGCTGTTCCTGTTCATCGGCGGCGTGTTCTTCGTCTTCTGCTTCGGCATGTCGCGTTATTCGATTTACCTTGAGCGCAGGCTCAAGACCGATCACCGTTGAGGAGCCCACAACAATGAAAAACGCGCCACTCGACGCCAACCAGGCGTCTACCCAGGAAGTTGCCATCCAGATCACTGGCGTGAACAAGTGGTATGGCAATTACCATGCCCTGCGTGACATCAACCTCACGGTTACTCGCGGTGAGCGGATCGTGATCTGCGGGCCGTCTGGATCGGGCAAGTCCACCATGATTCGCTGCATCAACCGCCTGGAAGAGTTCCAGCAAGGGCGAATCGTGGTCGATGGTACCGAGCTGACCAGCGACCTGCGCAAGATCGATGAGGTGCGCCAAGAAGTGGGCATGGTCTTCCAGCATTTCAACCTGTTCCCCCATCTGACGATCCTGGAAAACTGCACGCTGGCGCCGATCTGGGTACGCCAGGTGCCGCGCAAGCAGGCTGAGGAGCTGGCCATGCACTACCTGGCCAAGGTCAGGATTCCCGAGCATGCACACAAGTTTCCCGGGCAGCTTTCCGGTGGCCAGCAGCAACGGGTGGCCATTGCCCGCGCGTTGTGCATGAACCCACGGGTGATGCTGTTCGATGAGCCCACCTCAGCCCTGGACCCGGAAATGATCAAAGAGGTGCTCGACACCATGATCCAGTTGGCAGAGGAGGGCATGACCATGCTCTGCGTCACCCATGAAATGGGCTTTGCCCAAGCGGTCGCGAACCGCGTGATCTTCATGGACCAAGGTCAGATCGTCGAGCAGAACGAGCCCAAGGCTTTCTTCAGCAACCCGCAGTCCGATCGCACCAGGGCGTTCTTGAGCCAGATCCTGCGGCACTGATTTACCGTTGTTTCAGGCGTCATCCGTTTTCGAGGAGGTGGGCTCGTCCCTCTCCTCGCTTTTTTATCAAAGGAGCCGCACATGAGTGCATTTCTATTCATCATCAACGATGCCAGCTACGGTTCGGAGCGGGCTTATAACGCACTGCGCCTGGCGGGCTCGCTTTCGGCGCGCAAGCAAGCGCAGGTACGTGTGTACCTGCAGTCGGACGCGGTTGGCTGTGCCCGTGCGGGGCAAAAGGTACCAACCGGGCACTACAACCTTGAACTGGTCTTGAACAAGATTCTGCGTAAAGGTGAAGTGGCGCTGTGTGGCGATGGCATGGATGCCCGTGGCATGAAGGAAGTCGAACTGGTGGCAGGGGCGCGGCGTGCGGCACCAAGTGAGCTGGCGGACTGGACGTTCGAAGCCGACAAGGTTCTGATCTTCTGACCCCGGCGGTCGTCCAGGGGGCCGGGACGACCTGATGACGCCGGGGATCAGGACAGGGGTTGTGCGTGCACCATGCGCTGTCTGCGCTGAAGCCACAGCAAGCCTGCCATCGCCAACAGGGCGGGGGGCAGGATCATGCCGGACACCACTGTCCAGCCGAACGCATCGAGCAGGCCACCGGAGAGGAACGAACCGACGACCATTGTGCCGAACACCACGAAATCGTTGACTGCTTGAACCTTGGGACCATCCTCGGGTGTGTGGCAGGTCAGGACCAGCGCCGAAGCGCCCAGGAAACCGAAGTTCCAGCCAACACCGAGCAGGACCAGCGCCAACCAAAAGTTTCCAATGGCCATACCAGACATCCCCACCAGCGCCGCCAGGCCAATCAGTACCAAACCACATTGAATCATCATCGGGGCACCGAAACGGCTGATCAGGCGCCCGGTGAAAAAGCTTGGCGCGTACATGGCGATCACATGCATTTCGATGCCAGTGTTCGAATGCACCCTGGCGATGCCACAAAGCTCCATCGCCAGTGGGGCAGAGGTCATCATGAAGTTCATCATCATGTAGCTGACCACGCCACAGAGCATGGCAATGATGAATCGCGGGTGGCGGACCACGGCACTAATACTGCCGGCAGTTTGCCGAGTGGATTGCACGGGCAACGGGTTGAACCGCACACCAATCAGCACGCAGGCCGACAATGCTGCGACGGCAGTTGCCGCGAGATAGGTCACCACATAGGCATGGCTAGAGAGGCTCATGGTGGCGCTGACCAATTGCGGCCCTAATACGCCTGCGACAACGCCACCGGCCAGCACGGTCGACAGTGCTTTGGGGCGCTCTTGGGCCTCGACGCATTCGGCGGCGGCGAAGCGGAAGGTCAACACCACCGCCGCATAGGCGCCGCCGAACAGCATGGCCACACAGAACAGGGTGAAGGAACCAAGGGCCAAGGCGTAGGCGGCAAGGGCGCCCATCAAGACGCCGCAACCGTTGCCAATCATGAAGGCGACAGTACGCCCCCATCGGCGAGCGACGTGGCCGATCGGCAGTGTTGCCAATGCCATGCCGATGACAAATACCGAGATGGGCAGGGTGGCCAATGCTGCGTTGGGGGCAAGCATGTTGCCGATGATCGCCCCGGTGGCATACACCACGACGGAGTTGGCGCCTGACAGTGCCTGTGCGACTGTGAGGCGAAATACATTCGGATTGATTCTGGCTCTGGACATCGAGATTTTCCGCAAACTTCAGGTAAGGGCGCACGGGGAGCATTCTCGGTAAGCCGCTGAGATGGCTGCAAAGCAGAAAATGTTTAGCCTTGGCAACAAAACCTGTTTCGTACTCACCTAGTCGCTGTGGTGGGCGCGTCACCCTTCATATAGGCCTGCGGGCTACTACCCAGTTCTTGGCGAAATGCATAGATGAACGCTGAAGTTGAGCCGTACCCCAGTTCCAGGGCAGTGCGTGTTACATCCAGGCCGCCGCCGAGCATTTCGATGGCTCTGAACAAGCGTAATCGTCTGCGCCAAGTGCGCAGACTCATGCCGGTCTCCGCCAGGAAGCGGCGGGCAAGCGTTCGCTCGGACATTCCCAGTGTCCGAGCCCAGGTTTCCATTTCAGTCGGATCGGCGGGGTCGGCATAGAGGGTCTCGCACAGGCCCACGAGTGCCGTACTGGTTGGCCAGGGCAATGCCGTGGAGATAGGCGTGGCGCGTCGTAGCTGGTCCAGTATCAGCTGTGTGATCCGGCCTGCGTACCCGTCCTCATCTGGCTCACCCTCGATACGTGCCGCCTCGACGATCAAGGCCTTGAGCAGCGGCGATACGCCGAACAATGTTGCATGTTCTGCCGGCAAGCCTGAAGCGATGCGGTCATCAATCCACAGGCTGCGAAACTCGGCACCGAACATCGAGCCGACCTTGTGATCCAGCCCCGTAGGCAACCATGCCGCCTGTTCCGGCGATATGACGAAAGAGCCAGCTTTGGTGGTGACGGTCAATACACCTGAAATGGCATAGACCATCTGGTGCCAGTCGTGGGCGTGTTCAGGAAAGCTGTGCCGCGCTGGAATGGACTGTACGCGGACTTTCAGCGGATCAGGTGGTGCTAGCCCGTGAGGTGCCTCAATGGTGTCCCAGTTCATGGATGGACTCGTTTATTAAGAGCAAGTGCAAAGACAAAAGTAGTGGCTGGCAAAGCCATGTAAACGGAGCCATTTTCACGCGTCCTGCAAGTTTACTCATGTTCTGCGGCGTTGTGTCTTTTGCTCTACATCACGTGGCGGGTAGTCGAAAGCCTGCCAGGGTGGATTGCGATCTAATGTGAGTACGAGATGGCCCACCCGACCGCGCACAGGGCATTTATTGAAAGCGGTCATCTCGTACTTTTTCGCTTCGATCCATATGAGGAGTTGCAATCAACATGGCCTGTGTCGACCGTTACAGTCTGCCTCTTTCGACCACTTCCGAAACCGCGGCCGAGCGTTACCGGACAGGTGTGGATCTGCTGCTTTCGCTGTGGACCGGTGTCGCAGAAACGCTGGATGAGGCCATTGCAGCGGACCCTGAATTCGCCCTGGCCTACGCAGCGCGTGCCCGTTTTCACGCAGTGCGTACCGAAATCGTGGATGCCAAGGCCAAGATTGCCAAGGCCAGTGAGTTGGTGCAGAAGAACGGCACCGAGCGTGAACGCAGCCATGTGCAGACGTTATCCTATGTCATTAACGGCGAGCCGGCCAAAGCCTTGGCCAATGCTTTGCAGCACCTGGACAGCTGGCCTAACGACATCGTGATCATGTCGTTGCCGCTGGGGGCGTTCGGCCTGTTCGCATTTTCCGGCATGCACGACCATGACCAAGCCCGTGTGGACCTCTGCGAACGCCACGCTCGCCACTTCCCTGAGAACGACTGGTGGTTCCTCAACTACCGCGGCTGGGCTCATGGTGAGAATGGCGATGTATCCCTGGGGCGCGCGCTCACTCAACGTTCGCTGGAGTTGCGCCGCAACAACGTGAACGCGGTGCATGCCGTGGCGCACGTGTTGTACGAGGCCGGTGCCAACGATGAGGCAGGAGAGGTCATCAAGGCCTGGCTCCCCGGTTACGACCGCAGTGGCACGTTGCACAATCACATCGCCTGGCATGGTGCGTTGATTGCGCTGGAGCGGGATGATCTGGAGTCTGCCCTCGGCATTTATGCTGACAATGTTGCGCCGGCAGTCGCCACTGGCCTGCCTATCAATGTGATCAGTGACACCTCTTCGTTCCTCTGGCGTATGCAGGCTTATGGGCATGAAGTGCCAGCGAGCATGTGGGAAGACGCGGCGCGTTATGCGTCCAGTTACTTCCAGCAGCCGGGCTTCCCGTTCGCTGACTTCCACATGGCGCTGCTGGCTGCCGCAACAGGCGACCAGCGTGCACTCGAACAGCGGGCCGCTGCGCTTTCCACGTTGGTGGGCGATGGCAAGCTGCGCGCTGGCGCGGTGGTACCCGCACTATGCCATGCCGTAATGGCCTTCGCCGACGGACACTACACCGACTGCGCCCGAATCCTCGAACCGGTTGCCCATGAAGTCGTGCGTATCGGCGGTAGCGGTGCGCAGCGGGAGATCGTTCAGGACACATTGCTGGTTTCGCTCATGCGCGCCGGTGAGGCCGAAAAGGCCCGAGCGCTGCTCGATCAGCGCCTGCACCGTCGGCCTTCCCCGCGCGACAGCCGTTGGCTGGCAGGCCTGGCCCCGAGCTGACCCACGTTCAAACCGTTGATGCGCAATTCGGCAGGCTGATCTGTTAACAGGTCGGCCCGCTGTTCTGCACCCTGGCGAAGGGGATTTGCACCATGAGCATTACCGTCACTGCAGGCCCCATCGGGCCTCGCGGTTTGCTGTTGAAGTGGCTGAGCCCGGTGGCGATCATCGCCATCGCCCAGTTGTTCGGTACCTCGTTGTGGTTCAGCGCCAATGGCGCGGCCGATTCGCTCATGGCGTCCTGGCAGGCGACCGCTGCCGATATCGGATGGTTGACCAATGCAGTCCAGCTGGGGTTCATCCTCGGTACGCTGACGCTGTCATTGAGTGGTGCGGCTGATCGGTTTCGAGCCAGCAGCCTGTTTCTTTGCTGTGCCATTGCTGGGTCGCTGTTCAACCTGGCCTTTGCCTGGTTGGCCGATGGCCTGGCAGTCGGCGCTGCGCTGCGCTTTTGCGTAGGCGTCACCCTGGCGGGTATCTATCCCATGGGCATGAAGCTGATCGTTGGCTGGGCGCCCGAGCGCACGGGCCTTGCCTTGGCGCAGCTGGTGTCGATGTTGACGCTGGGCACTGCGTTGCCCCATGCCCTGCGGCTGCTGGGGGCTGATTGGCCGTGGCAACTGATCATTACCGCATCCTCGGTGTTGGCTTTGCTCGGTGCCGTATTGATCGCGGTGCTGGGCGACGGGCCCCATGCCCGCAGTTGTCAGGTGAGCGGCGCGGGGCAGGTCAAGCGAGCGGGGGCCATTCTCGGCGCGTTCAGGATCAGCCGATTCCGCGCAGCGACGCTCGGCTACTTCGGCCACATGTGGGAGTTGTACACCTTCTGGACCGTCGTGCCACTGATTGTGAGCAGTACCTCACTGGCCAAGGCCTATCCCGCCCTAGGGGTGTCGGGCCTGTCTTTCGGCGTGATGGCCCTAGGCGCTGTTGGTTCTTTGCTGGGAGGTGTGCTGTCCCAGCGGGTTGGCAGCGCTCGGGTAGCACTTGGTGCCTTGAGCATCTCGGGGCTTTGCGGCCTGGTATTCGTGCTGTTGCGTAATCAGATGGAGCCTTGGGTGCTGTTGGCGCTGCTCGGTCTCTGGGGCGCCAGTGTCGTGGCCGATTCCCCGCAATTCTCTGCCCTGGCTGCCAAGGCTTGCCCACGGGATGCAGTGGGCAGTGCACTGGCCATTCAGAACAGCATCGGCTTTGCCATTACCGTCGTGTCGATTGCCTGCACTACCTGGTTATTCGGCCGCATAGGTGTCGATGCCTTGTGGCTGCTGGTGCCAGGGCCGGTGCTAGGGCTGCTCGGGTTCATCTGGTCCCATCGGCAAACGGACGCCTGACTGCCGCGTTTGCAGCATAACTTTTCGAATAAGAACAAAACTTGAGGTCTTTGCGATGCATGAAGTAGGTGTATGGGGGTTGTTGTCCCCAGCAGTGACGATTTGTCTGGCAATTCTCACTCGACAGGTGATTCTGTCGCTGATGGTCGGTTGCGTAGCCGGCTTCCTGGTGCTCTCCAATTTCCATATTGGGCAAGGTCTGCAGAGCTCGATCCAGGGTGCAATCGACGTGTTCAAGTCTGATGGCGTAGTCAGAACCCTGATCTTCACCATCATGATCAGTGGTGTGATTCACCTCGCAAGGCTCACCGGCGGCATGCAGGGGTTGGTCAACCTGATCTCGGAGCGACTGAAAATCGTTAAAGGGCCTGTCAGCACGCAATTGCTGGCGGGCTTTCTGGCCGTCGTGGTATTCATCGACAGCTACCTGGCCATGCTGACATCCGGAGCGGCAAGCGCAGAGCTGGTGAGCAAGCACCGCATCGCTCGAGAGCAGGTGGCGTACGTCATCAAAAATGCGGGTATCAGTGCCTGGTCGTCCATGATATTCAATGGCTGGGGGGCGATGATGCTGGGCATCATCGCCGTTCAGGTAGAAAACGGCAGTATTCACGGCAACCCTCTCAACATTCTTGCCCATTCGATTGCCTACAACCTGTTCGCCTGGGCTAGCCTTGCCCTGGTGCTGATAAGCATCTTCACCCCGTTCGCGTTCCCGGCGATGCGCCGTGCCAAACAGCGTGCGGCTGCGGGTGTCGAAGTACGCTCGGGCGCCGCACCGCTGGCGGCGCTTGGCGAACAGAAAGTGATTGCCCCAGCCAGTGTGTCCAACCTGCTGGTGCCGTTGCTGTCGCTGTTCGTGTTCGTTCCTGTGGGCTTGTACATTACAGGCAACGGTGTCATCGGTGATGGTTCTGCCTCCACCGCGATCCTTTGGGCCGTGATTTTCGGTCAGGTCATGGGTTGTATCCATTACGTATGGATCAAGCGCGTGATGAACATCAGCGCCTACATCAACCATCTGGTCGAAGGTTATCAGGCCATGGTCCCTCTGGTGGTGGTACTCACCCTGGCGTTTCTGATTGGTGACCTTTCCAGCCAGCTCAAGATTGGTCAGTTCCTTTCCACGCATTTCAGTGTGCTGATGCCGGTCAGCCTGATCGCCGCGTTCGTGTTTCTGGTGGCTGCGCTGATTTCGTTGTCTACCGGTACATCCTGGGGCACGTTCTCGATCATGATCCCGATCGGTATCCAGTTAGCTGTCTCGTCGGGTGCCGATCCTTACCTGGTGGTCGGTGCCGCCATCTCTGGGGCCATTTTCGGCGATACCACATCGCCTATCAGCGACAGTGGCATCGTCACGGCGACTGCCACGGGCAATGACCTCATGGACCACATCAAGACTCAGTTGCCCTATTGCCTGACTGCGGCGGGTATCGCCCTGGCGGGCTTCGTGGTGCTGGGCGTGGCGCAGATCCTTTGACTCCAACAGCGCGGCAGGTACAGACGACGTGAACAATCGACTTGGCTTTGGTCAGAAGATCCTGCTGGTTGCCGCGCTGCTGTTGGTGGCTGCATTCGGTGCTTTCGCCGTGTACAACGACCAGCAGCAGGGCAGGGCTATACATCGCGACTTGCAGCGTAACTTGCACGGCATTACGCAGGTCACTGCGGGGAACATCCAAAACTGGTTGGCAGGTAGGCAGCGCTTGCTTGAGAGCCTTGCCGAAGTACTGTCCGGGTCAGACGAAGGGCAGCGTGGTCAGTGGTTGCGCCAGCAAACCCTCAAGGACGCGGTTGCCTTCGTTTACTTCGGTACCGAGCAAGGTCAGTTCGATGTGTCACCTCCTACCCAAATGCCGGAAGGCTACGATCCACGTACTCGACCGTGGTACGCAGCTGCACGCAATGCGTCAGGCAGCCAACTCACCGAGCCTTATGTCGATGCCAATACCGGGCAGCTGACCATGACGATTGCAGCACCGGTGGCGGGGCTTGGGGTGGTAGGCGCTGACCTTGACCTTCAGGCGCTGGTCAAGTCGATCAATGCGCTGGACTTTGACGGCATGGGCTATGCGTTCCTGGTCGACGGCAAAGGCAAGGTCCTGGTGCATCCCGACACCAAGTTCCTGATGCAACCTTTGAGTGTTTTGTTTCCAGGCGCTGTGCCCAGCCTGAAGGCGGGCACCCTGAGTGAAGCGGCCAGCCTTGAAGGTGAGCAGGTAGTCATGTTCATGCCTGTGCAGGGGCTGCCGGGTGTTGACTGGTATTTGGGCATCTCGCTGGCACGTAATCATGCCTATGCAATGCAACAGGATTTCAGGTGGACGGTGCTGACCGCAACGCTGGTGGCGGTGTGCAGCCTCCTGGTCGTAATGGGGAGCCTGGTCCACCTGCTCTTGCGGCCGTTGCGTGACATGGCAAAGGCAATGACGAACATTGCTCACGGAGAGGGCGACCTCACCCGGCGGTTACCCGTTAACAGTCGAGACGAGTTAGGTCGGCTGGCAGGTGCCTTCAATCACTTCGTCGAGCGAATTCAGGGGTCGATTCGTGATGTGGGCCTGACCATGGGGCAGGTCGAACGGGTCGCCAGCCAGGTCATTGGCTCGACCACACGGACCCTTGAGGACTCCGAAATCCAGACTGATCGCACCCGCAGCGTGGTTGCTGCCATCAACCAATTGGGCGCGGCCGCCCAGGAAATCGCCAGTAACGCCTCACATGCCTCAGTTCAGGCCGGCACTGCACGGGCCCAGTCGTTAGAGGGGCGCGCAGTGGTGGATCGCAACATTGAGGCCATGACCCATCTCTCGACATTGATTGCCAGTTCCGGCGCGCACATAGGCCAGCTCAACGGCAAGACCGAGGACATCGGTCAGATCCTCGAAGTCATCAGTGCTATCTCGCAGCAGACCAATCTGCTGGCACTCAACGCAGCCATTGAAGCAGCACGTGCGGGTGAAGCGGGCCGCGGCTTCGCAGTGGTCGCTGACGAGGTGCGTAACCTTGCTCACCGGACCCAGCAGTCAGCGCAACAGGTCAAGCTTCTGATCGAAGAACTGCAGAACGGTGCGGGGGCTGTCGTCGGTGCCATGGCACAGAGTCAGTCGCACAGTGGACAGAGTGTGGAAATCGCCCGGCTGGCAGGGCAGAGCCTGGCGCAGGTAACAGACAGCATCGAGCAGATGGATGGCATGAACCAGTCGGTGGCAGCTGCAACCGAGGAACAGAGCGCGGTAGTGGATGCGCTACAGGGCGACATCAGCGAAATCGAACGGCTCAATCAGGCCGGCACCGAGCAGATGCGCTCAACACTGGATGCGTGTGCGCAATTGCGCGATCAAGTGCAAAATCTCACGTCCCAGGTGGAGCGGTTCAGGGTTTGAAAGGCCGCGCAGCGATAGCCGGCGACGGTCAAGCTGGTCATCGCCGCTGGAGGCTGCCCGGCACCTGGCAATCATGCGCTGTTAAGCAGGGTGTCGATGTCATGCAGGGCACCTTCCATATAGCCAGCCTGGTCCGAGCCGGCCTCACTGCCGATCAGACGCAAACACGCTTGCCACGGCGTCGGGAAGACGTTGGCCAGCGAAGCAATACCGTGTTCATGTCCATTGGCATGGTCACGGGTTGTCGCGGTGTGGGGTTCCTGTGCCCAGTCCTGAAGGTGATCCTGCTCCGGAGCCAAGGCTTGCGGGCCGAAGAGTCTGGCCAGTTGGGCACGGCATGCAGCTTTGAGGGCATGCTCACCGTAGCTTGCGCGTTCGCCGTGGGGGATGCGGAAAAAGCCGAAAAGCGCCGCATATCCGCTTTGGCTGGCATCGTGTATCTCCGCCAACGGGCCGACATGGCTGAATGCGTCGCCATTCAGTCGCTGCTCTCGCCAAAACGGTTTGTCGTACAGGGCCACGTACTTGGCGTGGGCTGCCATCCAGGTGGGGATTGCCTTCAGCGCATTCACGGTCGCCGGCGCAAGGGCGGGTGCGAAGTGGATTGCTGGTATCAGTCGCGGTGGAATTGCCAGCCAGACTTGCCGGTAGGGCAGGGTGCTGGCAGCAGGTACAGTGATGGAGATGCCTTCGGCACCGATGCTGATCGACTCGACCGTCGCGTTCAGGTGCAGCCTTTCGCTGGGCAGGTGGTCGACGAGTCGCTGGATCAACCGAGCGCAGCCACCCGCGATGCGCAGGCTGGTATCGGCCATCAATGGCCCGTCATACCGGGCAATTTGCCCGTTCCAATGCTCCAACAGGCTCGACCCCTCGGTGTACTGGGCGAAGCTCGGCAGTTGGAGCATTTCGAGCAGTTTGCTCATGCGCGGCTGGAAGGCTGGCCAGAACCAGGTAGGGCCCAGGTCGATCCCGGATTCGGGCGTGGACAGGATCCTTCCACCCCATCGCGAGCGCGCTTCGAACAACTCGAAGGCTATCCCGCGTTGCTGAAGCTGCCATGCGGCGTGCAGGCCGGCCAAGCCGCCCCCGACGATAGCGATGGTGTGTTGGGTAGGGTCTGCAGAGGTCATCGACTGGCTCGCACGCATTTGGAAACCGGTTCAGCTGTTCTCGTGAACCTTGCAGTATTCTCGGGCGCTGCCGGTCGGTGCTCAACACATTAAATCTTGCTGAACGAAGAAGGAAATCTGACATGGCTACCCCTGCCTATCTCAACGCGCTTCGGGCCTTTGAAGCCACTGCCCGGCATGGCAGTTTTTCCGCGGCAGCCACTGAATTGAACGTCACCGCAGCGGCAGTCGGTCAGCAGGTGAGAAACCTTGAGGCCTGGCTGGGTATTGCCTTGTTCGTCAGGGCTGGGCGTGGGGCAGGGCAGCTTGAGCTGACGGTTAATGCACAGCGTGCCTTGCCCGATATCCAGGCCGCTTTCGAGCGGTTAGCAGTCGGCGTTGCCCGACTGAAGGAGGCCAGCGCTCACACTGGCATCAATGTCACGGTCAGCCCCGCGTTTGCCGCGAAATGGCTGGTGCCTCGCCTTGAGCGTTTTCAGCGGGCTTTTCCGGCCCTGGATGTGCAATTGGATACCGACGCACGGTCGTTGGACTTCACGGTGGAGCGTCTGGATATCGGCGTTCGCTATGGCAGCGGGCAGTGGGCGGGGTTGGCCTCGGAAAAACTCATGAGCGAAACACTTTTCCCGGTCTGCGCGCCAGATTTTCCACTGTTACGCCATGGTCGACTGGACGCATCCGCGCTGATGCAGTGTACGTTGATTCATGACTTGTCGATGAGCAATGACCCTGGTTATCCCAGTTGGCGGACCTGGCTTGACCGGGTGGGATACACGCAAGTACGTGCCGATCATGGCCTGCGTATAAACAATTCCGCGGCAGTGCTGCAAGCTGCTGTGGAGCGGCAGGGGTTGGCGCTGGCGCGAAGCGTGATGGTACAGGATGATCTCAATGCGGGCCGGTTGATCCGGCCGTTGCTTGAAGGTGAAGTGGAGTGGCCGCTGCAGCAAGCCTATTACATTGTCTACCGACCCGAGCGTGGCGATTTGTCTAACGTGCGGGTATTTCGCGACTGGTTGATGGCCGAGGCCGATGTCTTCGTTTCAAAACCCTAGGTCCAAGGCGGCGTGCTTGACCCAAACCTTGCCCCCTGGCTCGCCTCCCTCAAGGTGCAACGGGGCTGCCGGCGGTAGCCGCATCCAGCTCCAGGGGCGTAATGTGAAACCGTCGCCATGCAACGTGCCATTCAGGACGAACACTTCCAGGCCTTGGATGTTGTCGACGTTCAGGGCAACGCCAGGCGGTACATCATGCAACCAGACTTCTTCGTTCGCGTCGTGCCAGAGCATCTGACTGCCTTCCATGGGCAGGTGGGCGACAACGCGTTGATTATCGTCTGCATGAAACTGGCGCAGTTTGACAAAAATCGTGCAGCCCAACGGCGAACGGGGCGTGTGTTGGCTGCCTGGAGGGTTACGGACATAGCTGCCTTGCGGGTAACTGCCCCACTCATCCTCGAACACGCCGGATAACACCAGAAACTCTTCACCTCCCGTATGCACATGGGGGGTGAACTGGCTGCCAGCGCTGTACTGAACCAGTGATGTGGCCCTGGCCTGCTCTTCCCCAATACGAAATAGCAGACGCCGCATCACGCCAGCCTGCGGGCTGGCAATCCAGGGTTGCTCGTCGGCGTGCATCAGCACGGTTGTCTGTAGGTTGCTATTCAGAAGGTTCTGCATGAGCGGTTACTCGCTGTTCACGTTGTGCCTGGCGCTGTGCGGCTGTCCTCATGATTACTGCTCACAGGGAGATGCACCAGCCACATTATCTTTAAGGGGGCACAAGTTTTCTGGGTCCAGGGGCGATTTGTCAGTCCGCTATTTTGGATCTTCCGGCACTACAAGACGTCCAGCACACCGACAGGACCTCGGGCGTCAAGTCCATGAGAGTCATCAGGGGGAAGTATTAGCGTTGCTGTAATACAGGTACGCGCGGCCTTTGCTCTCAGGTTGAGGGCTCGGTCCGCGCCAGGATACTTCTCGTACCTTAAGCCACCGACATGCGTGCTGTAAGGTTCTGCTGCATGTAATCAAGGAAGCGCCGCTGGAACAACATGGTGTGCTCATGCGCAGCAGCTTCTGCGGCATCGGCATCACGCGCAGCGATGGCCTCAATGATCTCGTCATGGTCGCGCCCCAGTTTGTGGGTGCTGGCCGAACTTACGATATGGTCGAAGTGCAGGTGAAGCAAACGCTGACCTTCGCCAAGCAGGCGTTCGTAGTAGTTGATGAAGTAAGGATTGCGACCGGCGTGGGCAATGGCCATGTGGAAGGCTTTGTTCAGCTCCGACATGGACTGGAAGTCGCCTGCTGTTACTGCCTTGAGGTAGTCGGCGTCGGCCTTGCGGATTTTTTCGAGGTCTTCCGGACGATGCTGAGTGGCTGCCAGGCGTGTGACTGCACGTTGCATCAAATCCAGCGCAGAGATGTAGTTGGGAAACTCTTCAATCTCGAACGGAGTAACCAACGTGGTACGGTTCGGAAGGATGACCACCAGACCTTCAGTGATCAGCCGGGCGAGTGCATCCCGCACGGGGGAGCGAGACAGGCCGAATTGGGCGGCAAGCGACACTTCGTCAAGCTGCACCCCGGGCTTGAGTTTCAGAGTCAGGATCTGCTTGCGCAGCTCTTCATAGATGTAGCGCCCACTGTGGCGACGTACGCCACTTTCTTTATCGTTATCTTTAGCCATCATCAGGTCTCATTAGCTCTGGTCTTTATCATACAGGCCGGGCCTTGTCATGGTACAACTCCTGTCGGCCGCCCAATGAGTCATGGCAGTCGCTGAGTCAGATGCTTTCCATTCAAGTATCGGACAGTGTGAAGCCCGCTGGATAAGGGTCGGTAGGGTCTATTCCCATCTGATAGAAGCCTGTAATCCACGCCTGACCAGCGATGGCGGGAATCACCGCAGCATAAGGGCCTACTTCGCTCAAGATTTCGATACTACAGGTGAATCGGCTACCGGTGATCGACTGATGTATTAATGACTCACCAGGAACAATCAGGCCTTGTGCGTGTAACAAAGCCAGTCGCGCCGAGGAGCCAGTGCCGCAAGGGGAGCGATCACAGCGCCCCGGTGATACGACTACGCAGTGTCTGGCACTGAGTACACCGTTCTCACGGCGCAGCGGGCCCATGAACTCGGTATTGGTGATGCCCGAAATCGCCGGGTTGAGCGGGGGCTCTATAGACTTTACTCCGTTTACGGCATCAGGAAACCGTGCCCGAGGTGTCCGGGCACGGTTGCAGGGGCGATGCGGTCAGCCTTCTCCCCAGGTGTCGCTGAGCATGAAGCCTGCAGCGAGCGGATCATCTGGGTCGACCCCCAGCTGCTGAAGCCCGTACAGCCAGGCTCGCCCGGTCACGCGTGGCAGTACCGCCGGCTTGCCTGCAACTTCCGTGTGGCCGAGCAGGGCTACCTGGAACTGGCCGCCGATGGTCGAGCGCGATACCAGGTGGTCACCGGCCTGCACCTTGCCGCGTGCGGCCAGGGTGGCCAAATTGGCCGAACTGCCGGTGCCGCAGGGCGAACGGTCGACCCGGCCCGGTGGCAGGGTGGTGCACGTCTGGTAGGTGCGATTATCCAGACGGTTGCGGAACATCACATAGGCCACCTCGTTCACCGACGGCAGCAGAGGGTGCTGAATGTCCAGCTGTCGGTTGATCACCTCCCTCAGCGCTACGCCAGCATCGGCCAGCTGCCGGGCATTCTCCGGTGCGATCGAAAGCCCGACTTGCTCGACGTCGATCAGCGCGTAATACACACCGCCGAACGCCACGTCGATCTTGATCGCGCCGAAGGCTTCGGTCTCGACTGCCAGGTCCAAGTGCTCGACAAAGGCCGGAACCATATCCAGCGACACGTTCAGGCAGCGGCCGTCCGCGCACTGAGCCCGAGCGGTTACCAGGCCTGCTGGTGTATCCAGCACCACGGTGGTTTCTGGCTCCTGCATCGGCACCATGCCCAGTTCGAGCAGGGCAGTGACCACACAGATGCAGTTGCTGCCTGACATCGGATGTGCCTTGTCGGCCTGCAGCACGATGAAGCCGGCGTGAGCCTCAGACCGGGTCGGTGGAAGCAACAGGTTGACCGACATCTGCAGGCAACCGCGCGGCTCCAGGGTCACCAGGCGGCGCAGGCTGTCGTCGACTTCGTTGATGTAGTTCATCTTGTCGAGCATGGTGGCACCCGGGACGCCGATAACGCCCCCGGTGATGACCTTGCCGATCTCGCCTTCGCAGTGCACCTCAGCCAGCTGAAGCGTCTGTTTCCAACGCATGGGAGTTACCTCACTTGATGTACCAGCCCCAAGGCTGTTCGCTGTCGTAGCGGGTGATCTGCTTGGTTTCCAGGTAGTTGTTCAGGCCCCACTCGCCCAGCTCGCGACCGATGCCGCTGGTCTTGTAGCCGCCCCACGGTGCTTCGGTGAAGGTCGGTTGCGAGCAGTTGATCCAGACGATGCCGGCGCGGAACTTGCGTGCGACACGCTCGCAGCGCTCGATGTCCTTGGACATGACCGCGGCACCCAAGCCGAAGCGCGAGTTGTTGGCCGACTTGACCGCTTCCTCTTCGGAGTCGAACGGGCGGATGCACACGACGGGAGCGAAGATTTCTTCGTTCCAGATCCAGCTGTCTTCCGGCACATCGGCGAACACGGTCGGCTGCAGGTAGAAGCCTTTGTCCAAGTGCGCTGGGCGCTCGCCGCCGCAGACCAGGCGTGCACCTTCTTCCAGGCCGCGCGCGATGGCTTTCAGTGTACCTTCGTATTGGCTGCGGTTGACCAGCGGGCCGAGCAGCACGCCTTCTTCCATGCCGTTGCCGATCTTGATCTTGCGAGTTTCCTGGGCCAGGCGGGCCAGCAGTGGCTCGTAGGCGGAGCGCTCGACCAGCACGCGGGAAGTGGCCGAGCAGACTTCGCCCTTGTTCCAGAAGATGCCGAACATGATCCACTCGACGGCTTTTTCGATGTCGCTGTCGGCGAAGATCACAAATGGCGATTTGCCACCCAGCTCCAGAGTCACGTTCTTTATGTCCTGGGCAGCGGCTTGCATGATGCGGCTGCCGACCGGCACGCTGCCAGTGAAGGCCAGCTTGTCCACGCCTGGGTGGGCGGTGAGGGCGGCACCCACTTTGGAACCTGGGCCGGTGACGATGTTCAGCACGCCAGCAGGCAGGCCGGCTTCATCGGCGATGCGAGCCAGTTCCAGTGCGGTCAGCGAGGTCTGCTCGGCGGGCTTGAGGATGATGCTGCAACCTGCGGCCAGGGCCGGGGCGATCTTCCAGGAAGCCATCAGCATCGGGAAGTTCCACGGCACGATGGCACCGGCCACACCGATCGGCTCTTTGCGGGCGAGCGAGCTGAAACGGTCGTCGGACAGGGGCACATCCTTCTCGCGGTTGCGGTCCAGCTCCTCGGCCAGCTTGGCGTAGAAGTCGAAGCAGCCGGCGGTGTCGCCGATGTCCCACATGGCTTCCGGGAATGGTTTGCCGTTGTCGCGCACTTCCAGTTCAGCCAGTTCCTCCTGGCGGGCACGGATGCCGTCGGCAATCTTGCGCAGGTACTCGCCACGCTCGGCACCGCTCAGGCGCGGCCACGGGCCCTCGTCGAAAGCGGCGCGGGCTGCCTTGACCGCGATATCGATGTCTTCTTCGGTTCCCGAGGCCACGCTGGTGATCAGGCTTTCGTCGCTCGGGTCATACGAGTTGAAGCTGCCGCCCTGGACAGGGCTGACCCATTGGCCATTGATGTAGAACTGGTCGTAGCGATTCATGCAGTACCTCCAATAAGGGCGAAGCGACGAGCGCTGAAAGCGGACAGGTTTTGTGCTGGTGTACGGTTTGCAGCCAGGTCGGCGACCAGGCGGCCGGTGGTGGCGCCCAGAGTCAGGCCGAGCTGGCCGTGGCCGAAGGCCATGATCACGTTGTTCAGGCGGGGCGAGCGGTCGATGACCGGTTTGGTGTCTGGCAAGAACGGCCGGTAGCCGACGCCGAACTCCATCCCCTGGGTATTGAGATGTGGCAGTACGCGGCGGGCCTTTTCCATGATGATTTCGGCGCGCTTGAAGTTCGGTTCGGCGCCAGGGGCGGCGAATTCGATGGTGCCGCCGATCTGCAGGCCGCGGGTCATCGGGGCGAAGCAGAAACCGCCATCGGCGTAGATCACCGAATGGCGGATTTCGACATCAGGCGTGGGCAAAACGGCCTGATAACCCGCAATGCCCGCCAGCGGGATGTTCACCCCAAGGCTGTCGAAGAACGGACGTGCACCCGTCCCGGCCGCCACTACCACGTGGTCGGCAGGCAGGCGTGTGCCGTCGGCCAGGGTCACGCCGCTGGCGCGATCGTGGTTCTCATCGATTTTCACGGCCTTCTGACGCAGGCGCACGCCACCTTGGGCGATGAAGCTTTCGGTCAGTGCGGCAATGAACCCTTCGGTATCGCTGACGGCGCGCCAGTCAGGGAACATCAGCCCATGCTGAAATTTTCCGGCCAGTGCCGGCTCCAGATCGCCAATGGCGGCGCCGTCGAGTTCTTCGGACTTGAAGCCCAACTGCTTGCGCAGCTCCAGGTGCGGGCGCTCGTGAGCCAGGCCGGCTGGCGAGTCGAACACTTCAAGAATAGGGCGGTCGCCCAGTAAAGTTTTGTCCGGGCAGGCATCCAGAAGCGGGGCGTAGTCGGTGTAGACATGTTGAGTCAGGCGCGCCATGTCCTCGGCGATCTCGTGGATCTTCGACGAACGTGCGCAGGCCAGAAAACGCAGGAACCAGGGCAGGATACCTGGCAGCGCGCTCGGGCGCAGGGCCAGGGGGCCTTTCTGGTCCAGCAGCCAGCCTGGGATCTTCATCAGAATGCCCGGCTTGGACAGCGGAATGACTTCACTGACCGCCATCTGACCGCAACTCCACTTGGCGGTACTGTCGCCCGGTGCGGCAGGGTCGATGAGCGTGACCTTGTGGCCTTCGCGCTGCAGGTACAGCGCGCAGCAGACACCGACGATACCGCCGCCGATGACTACGGCGTTCTGCGATGACGATTGTGGGGTGTTCATGAGTCTGTCTCGTATCCAGAGAGATTGCGAAGGGGCCGCTGGGCGGCCCCGTGTTGCTTACTGCTGCGAAGCTTCGAACACTTTACGGAACTCGGCTTTTTCTTCATCAGTCAGTGGCAGCAGCGGTGCGCGGGCGTTGCCGACCTTGAAACCAGCCAGCTCGGCTCCGTACTTGACCTTCTGCACGAACTTGCCGCTTTCCAGGTTGGCCATGGCCGGGAACAGGCTGCGCATGACTTGCTGGGCGCCACGGATGTCGCCGCTGGTGAAGGCTTTGTGGAAGGCCACGACCTTCTCCGGGAAGATGTTGGCCGGGCCGCAGATCCAGCTGTCGGCGCCCCACAGGTAGAAGTCCAGGGCTTGGTCATCGGAACCGCAGGACAGCTGGATGCCTTTGTATTTTTCACCGATTTCGATGGCGCGCAACAGATTGCCGCTGCTCTCTTTGATGCCAATTACACGTGGGTGCTCGTGCAGTGCGGCAATCACGTCCAGGCCAACCTCGACGTTGGTACGGATAGGGTAGTTGTAGAGGACAACATTGATCTCGGGGAAGGTCTCGAGAATGGTGTTGTAGTGAGCCAGCAGCTCTTCCTGGGACGGTAGCGCGTAGTACGGAGGGGCGATCAGCAGATTGGTGTAACCGGCATCGACGGTCTGCTTGATCTGCTCCAGCACTTCACGGGTGCAGGAGCCGTTGGCGCCCGCGATCAGGGTGCCGCGGTCACCGACCACTTCCTTGACGGTTGCCAGGATCTGGCGGCGCTCTTCATTGGCCAGTGCGTAGTATTCACCGGTCGAGCCCAGAGGAACGAAGCCGCTCACGCCTGCCTTCAGTTGATGCTCAAGGATCGAAGCCAGGGTGTCGTGGTCGACTTTGCCAGCGGCGTCGAATGGGGTGACCAGAGCTGGCAGGATACCGTTCAGTTTCATGTTGAATCTCCGTAGGGTTATTACAGTAATCAAGACCGGTCAGGTCGCGTCAGTAGGCATAGCGGCGCAGCAGGCGCCCTTCGACCACGCCGACCAAGCGGGTCAGCGGGAAGGCTACGAGGAAATAAATGACCGCCACCGCCGAGAGGAACTCGACCGGGCGGGCAGTGCTGTTGGAAATGTTCTGGCCGACGAACATCAGGTCAGCAACACCTACCGAAGAGATCAATGCGCTCTCCTTGAACAGGCTGACGATGTTCGACAACAGCGGCGGAACCGAGCGCAGCAGAGCCTGCGGGAAGATGACGTAGAGCACCTTCACCTTCGAAGTCAGGCCCAGTGCAGTGCAGGCGTCATGCTGCTCACTGGCGATCGACTTCAGCGCGCCACGGAAGGTCTCGCTGGTGATCGCACCCATGTACAAAGTCAGGGCAATCAGCACCGACACATACGGTGGGATATCAAGGCGAAACACCACCGGGAAGCAGAAGAACACCCAGAACAGCTGGATCAGCAAGGGCGTGCCGCGGAAGAACTCCACATAAAGGGTCAGCGGCAAGCGCACCAATTTGAGTTTTACCTGGCGCAGCATGCTGACTGCAAAACCAAGCAGGCTGCCGAGCAGGGCGCAGAGGCCGGTGAAGGCCAGGGTCAGGGCCAGGCCCTTGAGCAGTACGGGCCAATAGCCCAGCACAACCGAAAAATCGAGTGGCATGGTGATTTCCTCAGCGCTGTCCGGCCAGTTCCTGGCGCCGCTCGAACCACTGCACCAGCTGCGCGATCGGCAGCGACATGGCGAAGTAGATAAGGGCGATCAGGGTGTAGGTTTCCAACGGGCGGTAAGCTTCGGTGGCCAAGCTCTTGCCCACGTACATCAGGTCGGCGACTGCGACGATGGCGACCAATGCGCTTTGCTGCAGGGTGCCGATGCCGTTGGTGATCAGCACAGGCAGGGCGCTGCGCAGCGATTGCGGCAGGATGACGTAAAGGGTGCGTTGCCAGTTTTTCAGGCCCAGGGCGATCGAGGCGTCCAGGTGTTCACGCGGCACCGCCTGTACACCAGCGCGGTACGCCTCGGCATTGAACGCGGTGAGGTTCAGGCCCAGCGCCAGGAAGCCCATTGCGATCGGGTCGATGAACACGTCGAACAGCATCGGCACGCAGTAGAAAAACCAGACGATCTGCAGCAGCGCCGGAGTGCAGCGGAAGAACTCGATGAACAACTGTGCCGGCCAGCGGATGAAGAACCAGCGGCTCAGGGTCATCAGGCACAGCAGGAAACCGCAGGTCAGGCCGATAAGGTTCGAGACCAGCGCCAGTTCCAGCGTCACCTTGAGCCCGTCGAGCAGCGCCGGGAGGCTGCCGCTGAGGAAGTGGAAGTCAAATTGGTAGTTCATGGCAGTGCCCTCAATCGAAATGCACGACCTTTTCCAGAAACTCGCGGGTGCGGGCTTCCTTGGGTTGGGTGAAGATCTGTTCGGGATGGCCTTGCTCGACGACCTTGCCGTTGGCGCAGAACACCACGCGGGTGGCGATGTGGCGGGCGAAGTGCATGTCGTGGGTGACGATGATCATCGCCATCTTCTGTTCGGCCAGTTGCATCATCACGTTCTGAACTTCGATGACCATCTCCGGGTCCAGCGCCGAGGTCACTTCATCGAACAGCATCAGGCGCGGTTCCAGCATCAGTGCACGGGCAATGGCCACGCGTTGCTTCTGGCCGCCGGACAGCTGGCTCGGGTAGGCGTGCAGTTTGCTTTCCAGACCCAGGCGGGCGAGGTAGGCGCGGGCTTTCTCGGTGGCTTCTGCCTTGCTCAGGCCATGGACCTTGACTGGCGCCAGGATCAGGTTGCCCAGCACTGACAGGTGCGGGAACAGGGTGTAATGCTGAAACACCATGCCGATCTGCTTGTGCAGGACTTCATCCAGAGGTTTGCCGTGTTTGCGCGCACCGTCGATGTAAGGCTTGCCCTGGAACTGGATGCTGCCGCCCTGGATGCCTTCCAGGCCCATCAACACACGAAGCAACGAGCTTTTGCCGCTGCCCGATGGGCCGATGATGACGAGACGGTCATCGGCACGCATGTCCAGGTTCATCTGGTCCATGACGACCAGTTGTTCGCTGTAGGCTTTGCGCACGCCGCGCAGTTGGATGAAATTGCCGTTCATGTCTGAATTCGGGTTGAGCGAAGCCTGTGGCTGGGAAGCCACCAAATGAGGAGTGGTCATTGCAGTCGTCTCCGGAAGGGCCCTGAGCCGGGCCCTCTGTATGTCCGCTGGAGTTACTGGGCTTTGCTGCCCGCGATGATTTCGGCGCTGGCCTTGTCCACCAGCTTGTCGATTTCGCCCGACTCGCGACGCTGAGTCAGGTAGGCATCGAGCTGGGCAAGGTCTGCAGCAGGCGTGTCATGGGCAAGGGCGAAGGACACCCCTTGCTTGGCCATGGCGGGGACAGGGAGCACTTCCTTGACCCAGCTGTTGGCCATGGCGAAAAGGTGGTTGGTGTCGTTGGCGTCAGCCAGCACATCGGCGCGGCGCGACATCAGTGCCATGCGCGTTTCGTCCGAGCCTGGCAGACGCATCAGCGTGGCGTTCTTGATGGCCGCAGTGACAGCTTTGTCGGCTGCGGTACCGGAGATGACCGCGATGGTGACGCCAGGTTTGTCGAAATCAGCGATGGCGTTACCGGCACCGCTGAACTTCGGGTTCTTCTCATTGATCAGCAACGAAACCTGGTAGTCAGTGGCGGGAGTGGAGAAGGCCACTGCTTTTGCACGCTCAGGCGTCATGTTGAGCGCCATGGCCATGTCCCACTTGCCGCTTTGCAGGCCAGCCACCTGGTTATCCCAGCTAGTGTCGACGAACTGCGCTTTTACCTTGAGTACGTTCTCGGCGAAATCGCGGCACAGATCGACGAAGTAGCCGCTGTACTGGCCCGAGGCCGGGTCGCGCATTACATAGGGGGCTGCGACAGCTGCGCCGCACCGCAGTACGCCGGCTTTTTGAACGTTTTGCCAGGTTTGCGTGTCGGCGTGCGCCGCAGGTTGCGACAGCAACGCCAGGGCTGCGGTAAGGCATGCAACGCCAGCGCTGACTTTGCGTGAAAGGGACCGTGCCATGTTGAATCTCTCCGGTAATTTGTTTTTGTAGGCAGAAGAGCAAGCAAACGAATCGCTGTGTTTTATTTGAATGCCGCAATGTGTGCAGCGATGCATTCAGGCTATTGCGAGTCTGCGCAAGCTGTCAACACGCTTGAAAGAATTTTTTGAAGCAAAGCCCCCCCGATCACTTGCAAAAGTGATTGGCGTGGGCGCTGTGGGGGAGGAGGGGGCGAAGCTAGGCGGGGCTGCCGGTCAACTGCAATTCGTTGAGAAAACGCTCAAGGATCATGTTTGGTCGGCGCCCCTTGCGGGTTGCGATGGCGAGCTTGGCATCGAAGTACAGGCGGTTGGGGTCAAGCGCTGCCATGATGCCTTTTTCCACCCAGGTGGCGGCGTAATGATCGGGCAGGAAACCGATGTAGCTGCCGGTCAGAATCAGAAACGCAATGCCCTCACGGTCAGTCGCCGAAGCCCCGAAGTTGAGCAGTTGGTGCAGCCCGATCGCCTCGGCGGTCATCCGGTAGGTCGGCACTACGGCATCGGCCTGTGCCAGTTGTTCGTCAGTGACACTGGCGGCATGGGCGAACAGCGGATGCTCGTGGCTGCAGTACAGATTCGAACGCTCCTCATAGAGCAGGCTGTAGTCCAGGCCGGACAGGGGTGAGATCAGCGGCACTGCACCGACGTGCAGGTGGCCATCCAGAAGGCCGCGCTCGATTTCGCCGGGGGTACTCATGCTCAGGTTGATACGCACGCCACTGCCCTCGGCGCGCACGGCCTTTAGCGCATGGGTGATGCGCATCTTTGGCTGGGTGACCAGGTTGTTGACGATCGCGACGTTGAGGTCGCCACGCAACTGTTGGTGCATCTGGTTCACTTCGCTGCGAAAGCCCTCGATGGCCACCAGCACGGTTTCACTGGCGCGCAGCACCTCACGGCCTTCATCGGTGAGGGCGAAGCCTGCGCGACCCCGCTGACACAAGCGCATCCCCAGGCGCTTTTCCAGGTCGCCCATGTGCAAGCTGATGGCGGACCGTGTGATGCCCAACGCACTTTCGGCGCCGGAAAAACTGCCGCATTCGGCGACGGTTTTGAAAACCCGCAGCAGCCTGAGATCAAAATCACTTACCTGATGCAGGGGCGTTTTCTTGGTCATGCGTGAGTTATCCAATAACTGAGTGCAAGAAAATATAGATTTATCGCACATGACTTTCCAGCACAAGCTAGGCCCATCACTCCACGCTCAGGATTACCGTCATGAACCAGGCCTTGCAGACACCTCTCTCCTTGGCCAGTGGCCTCCAGCTCGAATCGCACTGGATGCCATTTTCCTCCAATCGGAATTTCAAGAAAGACCCACGCTTCATCGTGGGTGCCAAAGGTAATTGCCTGATTGATGAGCATGGCCGCGAGGTGTTCGATAGCCTCTCGGGATTGTGGACGTGCGGAGCGGGCCATTCCCGGCAGGAAATTGCTGACGCTGTTGCAAAGCAATTGGTGTCCCTGGATTACTCGCCAGCGTTTCAGTATGGCCACCCCTTGTCGTTCCAGCTGGCTGAGAAGATTGCCGGTTTGGTACCCGGTAATCTCAACCACGTTTTCTTCACGGGGTCGGGGTCCGAGAGCGCCGATACCTCTATCAAGATGGCCCGCGCGTACTGGCGCCTGAAAGGTCAGCCACAAAAAACCAAGCTGATTGGGCGTGCCCGCGGTTATCACGGCGTGAACGTTGCTGGCACCTCGCTGGGTGGCATTGGCGGCAACCGCAAGATGTTCGGCCCCTTGATGGATGTAGATCACCTCCCGCACACCTTGCAGCCAGACTTGGCCTTCACCAAGGGGGCTGCCGAGACGGGCGGCGTGGCCTTGGCCAATGAATTGCTAAAGCTGATCGAGCTGCATGATGCCTCCAACATCGCGGCGGTCATCGTCGAACCGATGTCCGGCTCGGCGGGTGTCATCGTTCCGCCGCAAGGCTACCTTCAGCGCCTGCGCGAGATCTGCGACCAGCACAACATTCTATTGATCTTCGATGAGGTAATCACGGCTTTTGGGCGCATGGGAACCATGACCGGTGCCGAGTACTTCGGCGTCACTCCGGACCTGATGAACATCGCCAAGCAGGTCACCAACGGTGCCATCCCGATGGGTGCCGTGGTTGCCTCGAGCGAGATCTACAACACCTTCATGTACCAGGCGTCTCCCGAATACGCGGTCGAGTTCGCCCACGGTTACACCTATTCGGCCCACCCGGTTGCGTGCGCAGCTGCCCTGGCCACCTTGGACCTGCTGGAAAAGGACAACTTGGTCAAGCAGTCGGCGGAACTGGCACCGCACTTCGAAAAGGCCATTCATGGCCTGAAGGGCAGCCGGCACATCGTCGACATCCGCAACTGCGGCTTGGCCGGTGCGTTGCAGATTGCGCCACGGGATGGCGATGCGCTCATTCGCCCGTTCGAAGCAGGTATGGCGTTGTGGAAAGCAGGTTTCTACGTGCGCTTTGGCGGCGACACGCTGCAATTCGGCCCAACATTCAACACCCAACCCCAGGAACTGGATCGTCTGTTCGATGCCGTGGGCGAAGCCTTGCACGGTATCGACTGATCAGCACGCTCTCGCGCGACGAGAGCTTCCTTCATACAACAAATAGACAGCTTGTCACCAAGCTCGAGGAAAGAAGATGGCAACTATCAAGCACTTGATCCATGGTGAACACATCGCGGACGACGCCCGCACCACGGATGTGTTCAATCCGTCCACTGGCCAGGCTATCCACAAGTTGGGCCTGGCGAGCCGCGCCACTGTGCAAAAGGCCATCGACTCGGCCCAAGCCGCCTTCCCGGCCTGGCGCAACACTCCGCCGGCCAAGCGCGCCCAGGTGATGTTCCGCTTCAAGCAGCTGCTGGAGGCGAACGAGCAGCGTATTGCCCAGCTGATCAGCGAAGAGCACGGCAAGACCATTGAAGATGCCATCGGTGAACTTAAGCGCGGTATCGAGAACGTCGAATTCGCCAGTGCAGCTCCCGAGATCCTCAAGGGCGAGTACAGCCGTAACGTAGGTCCGAACATCGATGCCTGGAGCGATCTGCAGCCGATCGGCGTAGTGGCCGGCATCACCCCGTTCAACTTCCCGGCGATGGTACCGCTGTGGATGTATCCGCTGGCCATCGCCTGCGGTAACTGCTTCATCCTCAAGCCGTCCGAGCGCGATCCAAGCTCGACCCTGCTGATCGCCGAACTGCTGCACGAAGCCGGCCTGCCAAAAGGCGTGCTTAACGTGGTGCACGGTGACAAGGAAGCGGTGGACGCACTGATCGAGGCGCCTGAAGTCAAGGCCCTGAGCTTCGTCGGATCGACCCCGATCGCTGAATACATCTACGCCGAAGGCACCAAGCGCGGCAAGCGCGTACAAGCCCTGGGCGGCGCCAAGAACCACGCGGTGCTGATGCCAGACGCCGAGCTGGACAACGCCGTCAGCGCATTGATGGGCGCTGCCTACGGTTCGTGCGGCGAGCGCTGCATGGCGATCTCCGTGGCCGTGTGCGTGGGTGACCAGGTGGCAGACGCCCTGATCGCCAAGCTCGAACCCCAGATCAAGGCGCTGAAGATCGGTGCCGGTACTTCTTGCGGCCTGGACATGGGCCCGCTAGTCACCGCTGCTGCGCGTGACAAGGTGCTGGGTTACATCGATGACGGCGTTGCCGCTGGTGCCAAGGTCGTTGTGGACGGTCGTGGCTTCAAAGTGGCAGGCAACGAAGACGGCTACTTCGTGGGCGGCACCCTGTTCGACCGTGTTACTCCGGAAATGCGCATCTATAAGGAAGAGATCTTCGGCCCAGTACTGTGCGTGGTACGCGTGAACAGCCTGGAAGACGCGATCAAGCTGATCAACGACCACGAGTACGGCAACGGCACCTGCATCTTCACCCGCGACGGTGAGTCGGCGCGCCTGTTCTGCGACGAGATCGAAGTCGGCATGGTCGGCGTCAACGTGCCGCTGCCGGTACCGGTCAGCTACCACAGCTTTGGCGGCTGGAAGCGTTCGCTGTTCGGCGACCTGCATGCCTACGGCCCGGACGGTGTGCGCTTCTACACCCGCAAGAAGGCGATCACCCAGCGTTGGCCGAAACGCACCAGCCATGAGGCCGCTCAATTCGCTTTCCCTAGCAACAGCTAAGGCAAGCCCCCTGGTTCGAATGCCTGCGTGATCCACTGTTCTGACGGAGAACCGCGATGGCGCAGGCGTTCGTCCCCCTTACAGCGTCTGGCTCACTCTATAAATAGGTCGACAAGAATCATGGCGATTACCAATCAATACGTGAAAGATCTTGATCGCGAGTATGTATTCCACTCGTGGTCTACCCAAGGAACACTCAACCCTCTGGTGATCGCCGGCGGCGAGGGCAGTACTGTCTGGGACTACGACGGCAAGCGTTACCTGGACTTCTCCAGCCAGCTGATCAACACCAACCTGGGGCATCAGCACCCGGCGGTCATCGCGGCAATCCAGGAACAAGCCGGCGCTCTGGCTACCATTGCCCCGGCAACCGCCAACCTGGTGCGCGGCGAAGCCGCCAAACGCATCATCGAGCAGGCCCCGGCCGGCTTCAAGAAGGTCTTCTTCACCAACGGTGGCGCTGACGCCAACGAAAACGCGATCCGCATGGCGCGTTTGTTCACCGGTCGTGACAAAGTGCTGTCGTCCTACCGTTCCTACCACGGCAACACCGGTTCGGCGATCGTCGCCACCGGCGACCCACGCCGTGTACCGAACGAGTACGCCCGTGGCCACGTGCACTTCTTCACCCCGTACCTGTACCGCAGCGAGTTCAACGCCCAGACCGAGGCGGAAGAAACCGAGCGCGCCCTGCGTCACCTGCGTCGGGTGATCGAATGCGAAGGCGCGAACTCGATCGCCGCGATTCTGCTGGAGAGCCTGCCGGGTACCGCCGGTGTGCTGGTGACCCCGGCCGCCTACATGCAGGGCGTGCGCCAATTGGCCAACGAGTTCGGCATCATGCTGATCCTCGACGAAGTGATGGCGGGCTTTGGTCGTACTGGCAAGTGGTTCGCCTTCGAACACTACGGTGTGATCCCAGACTTGATCACCTTCGCCAAGGGAGTGAACTCGGGTTACGTACCTGTCGGTGGCGTGGTGATCTCGGAACAACTGAGCACCTACTTCGACACCCACTTCTTCCCAGGCGGCCTGACTTACTCCGGTCACCCGCTGGCCATGGCTTCGATCGTCGCCTCGATCGACGCCATGCGCAAAGAGCGCGTGGTCGAGAACGCCCAGGAAATCGGCGAGAAGCACTTGGGCCCGCGTCTGCGTGAACTGCAGCAGCGTCACTCGGCCATTGGTGAGGTCCGTGGCGCCGGCGTCTTCTGGGCCCTGGAATTCGTCAGCGACAAGGCGACCCGCGCGCCGTTGGCTGCCCAGACCATGCTTGCGCTGAAGAACAAGCTGCTGGAGCGTGGCCTGCTGCCGTTCGTGGTCGAGAACCGTATCCACGTCGCGCCGCCCTGCATCATCACCGCTGAAGAGATCGAGGCCGGTATCGCTATCCTCGATGAAGTGATCGGCTCGGTATTGGGTTGATCGTTGTATAGGGCCAGCCTTCTTGGATGTTGGCCACAGGTTCGGGTATCGGCGTCATCGGCTGTTCTCACCCAGCGTATTGATGAAGCAGTTATCCGTGCACGCAGAGCGCTCTCTGCGATTGCCCGCAGCCAACCTGGGCGGCGGGCACACACCTCCTCACCACTTAGTCGAAGCTTCGGCCCAAGACCTGGCCGCCACCACGCTGGCGGCCTTTTTTGTTTAAACAGCACCCACCTTTGTCCAACCAACCGAACCGCTCTGGCGGATCGGGAGCAACCTTGTGCAACAACGATAACAACATGAGGGCGTCGATGAAGATCAAACAGAAACTGACATGGACATTTGCCGGCATCGCGGGGCTACCCCTCGCCTTGGTGGCAATTTTGATCACGTTCAACTTGCGAGAAGAAGCCAGTGATCGTTTCCTGGATAACAGCAATCGGGAAATGCGCCAGGTCAGTAATGCGATGGCCATTTTCTTTGAAGGCATCGCGCAGAATGTGGATCTTCTGGCGGCTCAGCCGGAAGTGGCCAACGCGGACGGTGGCCTCAATAAGTATTTTAAAGTAAGTAGTCATAGCGTCGAACCAGGCCAGCAGGATCAGCGCTTGCTGGAAGTCTTTGACCGGCTAGGGCGCAGCCACCCCAGCTATGCCTACATCTCCTATGGCCTGGCCGATGGTGGGCATGTTACCTGGCCGGCAGGCCAGGTCCTTTCCGAATACGACCCGCGCGTACGCCCTTGGTACCAATTGGCTACGACTAATCCTGGCAAAGTGTTACGTACAGCCCCCTACAGTTGGGCAGATGATGTTCTAGTCAGTACGGTGCGTACGGTGTCCAATGCATTGGGTAGCGTGGGAGGAGTGATCAATATCGACGTTTCGCTCAAGGGGCTCACTGAGATCATCAAGCAGATCAAGCTGGGTGAAAGCGGGTATCTGATGCTCATTGAGGATGATGGGAACGTGATGGTCGACCCCCACGATCCCAATCACAACTTCAAGCAGCTTGCGAGCCTCGGGCCGGCCTATGCAGCGCTTGCGGCTGTCAAACAAGGCTTGGTTGAGGTCGAGATCGATGGCGATCTGTACATGGCGAATGTGTATCCAGCCAAAGGGCTGGGCTGGACTTTCATAGGCCTGATTCGCAAGGCCGAGGTCATGGAGTCTACGATCCAACTGACTTGGTTGATCACAGTCATGACGCTGTCGCTAGCGGCGATGTTCGCGTTGGTCGGCGCCGCCTTTGCCAAGATGATCGTGCAGCCGATCAACAGTGTCAGTGACGGCCTGGAGCAGATTGCTCAAGGAGAAGGGGACCTGACGCGCAGCCTGCACATCCGTGGCCGAGACGAAACCGCACAACTGGCTGGCTGGTTCAACCAGTTCCTCGGCTCGATTCACAGCCTCATTCAGCAAATCGGAACGGCTGCCGGCAGAATACTCTCGACTTCAGTCACTTCCACGCGTGTCTCCTCGGAAATGGCCGACGCTGCAGATCGGCAACGCGAAGCCGTCGATCTCGTGTCGACGGCATTTCATGAAATGGTCGCCACGGCTAACGAGGTGGCACGTTCCTGCAGCCAGGCCGCGCTTTCCGCCGACAGCGGCCAGGAGCAGGCCCGTGTGGGACAGCAGCAGATAGATGCTGCCGTGCAGAGTGTCGAGCGCCTAAGCCTTGAGATTGATCAGTCAGCTCAGTCGATTCAGCAACTGGAGCGCGACAGTCATTCTATCCAGTCGATTTTGGGTACCATCCGCTCTATCGCCGAACAGACCAACCTGTTGGCACTCAATGCTGCAATCGAAGCCGCTCGCGCAGGTGAGCAGGGGCGAGGTTTTGCCGTGGTCGCCGATGAGGTGCGTGCATTGGCCAAGCGCACTGCCGACTCGACAGCTGAAATCGATGGCCTGCTGGGTAACCTTTCAGGGCGTACAGCCGAGGTTGCCGCGCAGATGCACGCCAGTCTTGAGGTGTCGGCGCAGTCAGTGAGCCGGATTGGGATGGCCCGCGATAGCTTCGGACAAATCAGGGCAGCGGTCGATAACATCCGAGATATGAACAATCAGATCGCGACGGCTGCCGAGGAGCAGCACCAAGTAGCTGAAGATATCAACCGGCATATCTCCAATATTCATGGTGAAGCACAACGCGTGGCCGAGTTGGCGCAATCGGCACGACAAGACTCGCATCACCTTGCTGGGCTGTCCGACGAACTTGATGGTCTCGTGCGTCGCTTCCGCACGTGACGGGATGAAACCCATCGCCCGCAGTTAGCCTGCGGGCGATGGGTCTAAACGCTCCGAGAACACGGAGTTGGGGCCTCCTTGGACGCCGGCAATGCCGGTTTCCAAGCGGATCATACGTTGCACGCCGACGAAAGCGTTGTTGTCATCCCGCATTCGCCAGATCATGGGCCCCGAGCTTATCTAGGGAAACTACTTACACGCAATTGACCAGGGCGCTCTTGTTCCAAAGCAACAACGTCAAGCGCTTCAAGACACTGGTTTCAATGAGCAATGTGAAAACCGGGTTCGCTGTGCCGACCGACCTGAAAGGCCAAGACTGTAATGAGGCGGGGGTCAACTGTCGTTGCCCCTGCCCGGTGCTGCTGAACCTGCCTGCTACCCGTTATCGCTGGGCGAGGCCCACCAAGGCTTCGAGTGCTGGGAACTCAATGGTTTCCGGTTCTTCATTATCCGCCAGGAAGAGCCAGGTCTCGATCACAGAGTCCGGGTTCAAGGACACGCTGTCTATGCCCTGCTCCATCAACCACTTGGCCAGGTCCGGGTGGTCCGATGGGCCCTGGCCGCAAATGCCGATGTACTTGCCGGCCTTGTTGCACGCCTGGATGGCGTTGGCCAGCAGCTTTTTCACCGCAGGGTTACGCTCGTCGAACAGGTGGGCAATGATGCCCGAGTCACGGTCCAGGCCCAGGGTCAACTGGGTCAGGTCATTGGAGCCGATCGAGAAGCCGTCGAAGTACTCCAGGAACTCTTCGGCCAGAATGGCGTTGGACGGCAGCTCGCACATCATGATCACGCGCAGGCCGTTGTCGCCGCGGGCCAGGCCGTTTTCAGCAAGCAGGTCGACGACCTGGCTGGCTTCGCCCAGGGTGCGCACGAACGGCACCATGATCTCAACGTTGGTCAGGCCCATCTCGTTGCGCACACGCTTCAGCGCACGGCATTCGAGTTCGAAGCAGTCACGGAACGATTCGCTGATGTAGCGCGAAGCCCCGCGGAAGCCCAGCATCGGGTTTTCTTCTTCCGGCTCGTACAGCTTGCCGCCGATCAGGTTGGCGTACTCGTTGGACTTGAAGTCCGACAGGCGCACGATGACCTTTTTCGGGTAGAAGGCCGCCGCCAGGGTGCTGATACCCTCGACCAGCTTCTCGACATAGAAGCCGACCGGGTCGTTGTAGCCGGCAATGCGCTTGTCGACGCTGTCTTTCAGGTCGGCAGGCAGGCCCGCATAGTTCAGCAGCGCCTTGGGGTGCACGCCGATCATGCGGTTGATGATGAACTCCAGGCGTGCCAGACCGACACCGGCGTTGGGCAGCTGGGCGAAGTCGAAGGCACGGTCCGGGTTGCCGACGTTCATCATGATCTTGAACGGCAGTTCCGGCATGGCATCGACCGAGTTCTGCTTGATGTCGAAGCCCAGCTCACCTTCGAAGATGAAGCCAGTGTCGCCTTCGGCACAGGAAACGGTCACGCCCTGGCCGTCTTTCAGCACCTGGGTCGCGTTGCCGCAACCGACAACCGCCGGGATACCCAGCTCACGGGCGATGATCGCCGCGTGGCAAGTACGGCCACCGCGGTTGGTGACGATGGCGCTGGCGCGCTTCATCACCGGCTCCCAGTCCGGGTCGGTCATGTCGGAGACCAGCACGTCGCCCGGCTGGACCTTGTCCATTTCCGAGACGTCGTTGATGACGCGAACCTTGCCGGCGCCGATACGCTGGCCAATGGCGCGGCCTTCGACCAGCACGGTGCCTTTCTCTTTGAGCAGGTAGCGTTCCATGACGTTGGCGCTGGAACGGCTCTTCACCGTCTCAGGGCGGGCCTGGACGATGTACAGCTTGCCATCGTCACCGTCCTTGGCCCACTCGATGTCCATCGGGCGCTGGTAGTGCTGCTCGATGATCATGGCCTGCTTGGCCAGCTCGCTGACCTCGGCATCGGTCAGGCAGAAGCGTGCGCGGTCGGCGCGGTCGACTTCGACGGTCTTGACCGAACGGCCGGCCTTGGCTTCGTCGCCATAGACCATCTTGATCGCCTTGCTGCCCAGGTTACGGCGCAGGATGGCCGGGCGGCCGGCCTGCAGGGTGTTCTTGTGCACGTAGAATTCGTCTGGGTTGACCGCACCCTGTACGACGGTTTCGCCCAAGCCATAGGCGCCGGTGATGAACACCACGTCGCGGAAGCCCGACTCGGTGTCGAGGGTGAACATGACGCCGGCGGTGCCGGTTTCGGAGCGGACCATGCGCTGCACACCGGCAGACAAGGCAACCAGCTTGTGATCGAAGCCCTGGTGCACGCGGTAGGCGATGGCGCGGTCATTGAACAGCGAGGCGAACACTTCCTTGGCCGCGCGGATTACGTTGTCGACGCCACGGATGTTGAGGAAGGTTTCCTGCTGGCCGGCGAACGAGGCGTCCGGCAAGTCTTCGGCGGTGGCCGAGGAACGCACGGCCACGGCCATGTTGTCGTTGCCCTTGGACATTTCGCCGAAGGCGGTTCGGATTTCCGAATTCAGACGCTCCGGGAATTCGGCTTCCATGACCCACTGACGGATCTGGGCGCCGGTTTTGGCCAAGGCGTTGACATCGTCCACGTCGAGCGCGTCAAGCGCGGCGTGGATGCGGTCGTTCAGGCCACTCTGCTCGAGAAAATCGCGGTACGCCTGAGCCGTAGTGGCAAAGCCGCCCGGCACCGATACACCAGCACCTGCGAGGTTGCTGATCATCTCGCCCAGGGATGCGTTCTTGCCCCCCACATGCTCCACATCATGGACGCCGAGCTTATCGAGGGAAACTACGTACTCAACCACGTTTGAATCTCCAGTAGACATTGCAGGCACGCTCATCGCTCAGACAGCGCGGCATGTTGTTCGTGATTCTGGGCGCCTGTGGCATGAGTCCTTCTCTGGTGGATCAGGCCGAGGCAGATGATCATCACGGCCAAGAGCCCGGTGGCTGTAATCTCTGAGCGATAGGCCGGGATGAAGAACATGCCGATCAGTGCGCCACTGATGAACAGAATCACTGCCCAAGTCAGCCACGGGAACAGCCACATGCGAAACTCAGGCGTCTTGCCTGTGGCCATCATCTTCTTGCGCAGGCACAGCTGCGAGATGGCGATGACCAAGTAGACGAGGAGTGCAACTGCACCGGAAGTGGAAAGCAAGAACTTGAACACGTTCTCGGGGGCGAAATAGTTGATGAAGGTTGCTGCTATGCCGATCACCGTCGAACCAACCACCGCGGCGAGAGGCACGTTCTCTTTGGTGGTGTACATGTAGAGTCGTGGCGCATCACCGCGTTTGGCCAACGAGTAGAGCATGCGCGAAGCGGTATATACCTGGGAGTTCATGCAGCTGGCGACTGCGAGCAGGACGACAATGTCGATCAGCAAGCTAGCGTTGGGGATATTCATGATCTCCAGCGCGCGCTGGAACGAGCCCACTTCTGGCAGGCGAGGGTCGTCCCAAGGTACGACGGAGAGAATCATCAGAATGGACAGCAGGTAGAAGACGCAGATACGCCATACCACCGAGTTGGTGGCGCGGGTGATCTGGCGTGCGGGATTCTTCGACTCTGCGGCGGCGATGGTTACCACTTCGGCGCCGATGAAGCTGAACATGGTTGTCAGCATGGCACCGATGACCGCTGATAGCCCGTTCGGTGCGAAGCCTCCGTGCTGGGCCATCAGTTGCCCGATGCCGCTGACTTCACGATTGGGCAGCAACCCCATCAGTGCAGCTGCGCATAGCGCAATGAAGGAGATGATGGCGACAATCTTGATCAGGCCAAACCAGAACTCGAACTCACCGTAGCGGGCGACACTGAAGAAGTTGGAGCATGTCAGCAGCACGATCACGGCCATGGCAGTGATCCAGGTGTCGATGGCCGGCACCCACGCATTGACGATGTTCGCTGCAGCAATGGCTTCCAATGGAATGGCCAGTACCCAGAACCACCAATACAGCCAGCCGATGCTGAAACCGGCCCAAGGGCCGATGGCCCGGTCGGCATAGGTTGAAAACGAACCGGTATCCGGTGCCGCGACCGCCATTTCGCCCAGCATTCGCATGACCAACACGACAAGCGCGCCAGTAAATATGTAGGCCAGGATAACGGCCGGACCGGCCTTGGCGATGGCATGCCCTGAGAAGACGAACAGGCCTGCACCGATGACGCCGGCAATCGACAGCATGGTGACGTGGCGCTGCTTCAAGCCGGGAGCGAGGGATGTATTTGACATGGATAGACTCATTATTTGTTCTTGGAGCGTTCTAATCCGTACAACAGGCAAGGCCCCAACGCACTGAGTGACGTCGTGCGGTGGGGAAAAGCGCTAGCGCAGGCTTGCCCTCTGGAACGGGCAGTCTGGTGACAGTGCCAAAGTGTCTGGGGTATGGCCGAGCAGCTCGCAGAGCGCGTCGACGATGATTTGGTGATCTTGCCGATCAGGTAGGCCGGAAACCGTTACCGAGCCGATGACACCTGAGCCTCGTACGATGATTGGGAAGCCGCCACCGACGCTGGCGTAGTCGGCCGGTGAAAGGAAATAACGCTCGCTAATGTCCAAGCCTTCCAAGGCCAGCTGGTAGCGGATCCGATAGGAGCTGCGCAGGAAACGCTGAACGGTGTTGTTCTTGCGGGCTACCCACGCGAGGTTGTCAGAGGTGATGCCGGGCCTTGCGGCGAAGAACAGGGGGCGGTCGAAACGCCTCACATCAATCACTAGCGGCCAAGACTTGGCCACTGCCTGCTGGTATAGAAGACTGCCCAGTTGCCAAGCCGTTTCCTCGTTGAAACGTGGGAATTGGAGGGTTTCTTCCTGGCGAATCAAAAGTGCCAGTTCATCGTTCAGGCTCATGGTCGACCTCCATTCAGCGGTCCGCTACCCGCGCGGACCCTACAGATCACAAAAGCTTGGGGCTAAAGCATTGTTGAGTTAAATCCATTTATTCTCACGCTATGTTTTTAAAATACTCACCTATTACTAGCCAGGATATCAAGTGCTCTAGGATTTAGCATTCCCGGACTCAAAAGAGTCTTTGAGGTCTAAATTGCTACAGTGCGATGCTGTTGACAGCCTCCGCCATAGTTTTTATTGTGAATGCAGTCATGCACACAAAATCGCATGCAGCAAGTGCCGTACCTTCCTGCCAAAAAACAATGAATATCAGTGAGGTGTGAAATGGTTCTTCCGGTCCCGTCGTATCTGAAAGGTCTCTTCGTTGGCGCAAGCCTGTGTGGCGCACTGCTGGCTCAGTCCGCTGCCCAAGCTGCAGAAACATCTGTTTGGCAAGATATTCAAAAGGCAGGCGAGTTGCGCTGCGGTGCGGCGGTGGCCGCGCCCTATGTGATGCGCGACGCTAAGACGGGTCAGTACAGCGGCTACTTTGTCGACTTGTGCCGCGATTTTGGGGAGAAGGTGCTGAAGGTGAAGGTGTCTTTCGTCGACACCAACTGGGACAACCTCGTGGCCGGTTTGCAAAGCAACAAGTGGGATTTGGCCATGGCGCTGAACCAGACTCCCGAGCGTGCGCTGGCGGTTGCCTTCACCGTGCCAGCCACCGATTACCAGGTATCGCTGCTGGTGAACAAGGACAACCCCAAGGTCGCTGATGTGAAGGATGACATTGCCGCCCTCGACAAACCGGAGGTGACCTTTGCCGTGATGTCTGGTACCGCACAGGACAAGGCCATTTCCTCGGTGATTCGCAGCGGCAAGATCATGCGCCTGCCGGGCATGGATGAAGCTCGCCTTGCGGTCATGTCCAAGCGCGCGGACGTGCTGGTTGACGCCAGCGATACCAACCACTTGTTCGCGCTCGCCAACCCCACCTGGACGCGTGAGATTCTGCCCAAGCCGGCTTTGGCCAAGCAGGGCGTATCGTTCGGTGTGCGGCGCGATATTTCGCCTGCTGACCTGGAAGTGCTGAACATCTATCTGCGTCAACGACGCGACAACGGTGATATCCAGCAACTGGTCGACAAGGCTTCAATTGAGGCTAATGCTGCCAAATAGCACTCCCTGGCATGCTGCCCGAGCTTCTGAAGCGGGCAGCATTTCCCATTCTTGAAACAAGAAGGTGATAACTAATGTGTGACCCGACACGCCCCCTGGCAGGACAAACCGTACTGGTGACCGGTGCATCTGGTGGTATTGGTGCCGCGATCGTCGAACAGTTGGCGGCTGAGGGCGCACGCCCGATCATTCATTACAGTCGGGACGAGCAGGGTGCTAGCGCATTGCTTGAGCGCATCGGCGGTAATGGTTGGATCGTACAGGGCGACCTGAGTGATGAGGTCGGGCCAGAGCAGCTTTGGCACGCAGCACTCGAGTTGAGCGGTGGCCGTATCCACGGCCTCGTGAACAATGCCGGCATCCGCACCGAGATTGCGCTAGAGGCCAACTCGGCACAGTGGCGTGCGGCTTGGCGTCGTGAGTTTCAGGTCAACTTCTTCGCTGCCGCCGATCTGAGTCGCGAAGCCGTCCAGCACTACCGCTCCCATGGTGGCGGACGAATCATCAACATGGCCAGTCGTGCGGCCCAACGCGGCTACGCTGCGGATGCTCTGCCTTACGGCACCAGTAAGGCTGCGTTGATCAATCTGACCAAGTCCCTTGCCCGTAGCGTGGGTGGTTACGGGGTGGTGGCAGTGGCCATCGCGCCGGGTTGGGTGCGCACCGACATGGCGGAGCAGTTTGTTGCTCAGTATGGAGAGGCTGCGGCGGTGAGTGATATTCCCGTTGGCCGTATGGCGAGTCCCTCAGAAGTGGCAGAGTTGGTCGCCTTCACTTTGCGGCCCTCACAGGCTTCGCTGAACGGTGCCACTCTGGATGTCAATGGCGGTAGCTATATTCGCTGAGGCTCCAGTTCCAACAGTGCTCGGGTTAAAAAACGGCCCTGTTGAGGGGCGTAGTCAAGTTTGCGGATAACGAACGTGTCGTAGGAGTTGAGCGAATGATTTATGGCTTCATTGGTACGGGCACTATCACTGAAGCCATGATCCACGGATTGATGGCATCGGCACTATCAGCCTGCTCGTCGGTGATCGTGTCGCCCCGCAATGAACTCGTTTCCTCTCGTCTTTGTGCTCAATACCAACAGGTTACGGTGGGACGGAGTAATCAGCAGGTAGCAGATTCATGCGACATTCTGGTACTGGCTATCCGTTGGCAGGTTGCGGAGGAGGTGCTGCGAGATCTGGTAATCCCTGCAAATACCAGGATCATTAGTGTGATTGCCGCCACGGACCATCAAGCACTTGGGCGCTGGGCAGATGTCCCGGTTGAGCGCATTGTCAGGGCAATCCCACTACCGTTTGTTGCGCAGTGTGAAGGCGTGACAGCCATCTATCCGCGGGACCCGGTTGTCAGCGAGTTTTTTGACGCTTTGGGTACTGCTGTGTGCTGCGACAGCAAAGCTGAATTCGATCAGTTGGCGGTTGCGAGCGCTTTAATGGGTACCTATTTCGGCATTCTTGATCAGGTCGCCAGTTGGCTGCAGGCCAAGGGAATGCCCAAAGCCAAAGCGCAGGGCTACCTGAAACCACTCTTTGCAAGCTTGGGCAATTTTACACATGAGTCAGAAGGGGTTGATTTCGCGGGGCTGCGCAGTGATTTCTCCACGAAGGGAGGCTTGAATGAGCAGGTGTTCCTTGACTTTGATAACGGAGGTGGTAGCCGGGCACTGCTGGCAGCTTTGGATAACGTCTTGATCAAAATCCAAGACTGAATGCCGCTTACCCATGTCTGGTTTGCTAGTGAAGCAGGTTGAGTTCAGAATCAAGGTTGTTCCCTTCTGGGGAGTGTGTGAAACCCTTTGCCTCATCAGCTCGCAAGCCCGATGCAAGTATCGTTTCCCGCTCCACTGATCATTCGTACGAGCGCGAGAGAATATCTATAAGATGCTCCCCTAAGACACGCCACGCTTCGCTCTTTTCTTTCGCATAATCATAATGTAGATAATGCCGACGGACTTTTGATCCTCCGAGTTGGTGGTTCTGACAGCGGTCGATGATGTCCAGGTTAACACCCAGTTCCTGCATAAGAGTCGCTCCAGTGCGACGTAAGTCGTGCGGTGTCCATTCGCCTTTCGTTCCTTTACTCAGCACCAGCGAGTCATCGTGGTGGCGGCCAGGCAGCGGTTTGCTGCGATTTTTGAGGGTGCACTGCCGGTCGCCTATCAGTTTGCTGATTGTCTTGGTGTCGACGTGACTATTTTCGTCTCTGCTGGGGTAGCAGAACCGCGTATGTCCGGTGAGTGCGTTCAACACCTTGAATTGTTCTAAGGCGAAAGCGGAGAGGAAAACGTGATGATCTTGGCGTTTCCCCTTACGTCCCTTGGTGGCATTGGCCGGGATGAACCAGTTCCCCTTTTCGAGATCCAGGTGCTTCCATTCGGCTTTCAGCAGTTCACCGATGCGGCAGAGCGTACCTAGGCAAATCCAGACGGCACATTGCACACGTTTGTTGACTGGGCGGACGCCTGAGTATCTCTGGCCTGCATCCAAAGCTTCGTAGTCGAGCTTCAGACGGGCGAAAATATCACGCAACTCGCGAATTTCGTCAGGAGAGAGCAGGCGGTTACGCTCCTCCTGATAATCGTGATCAAGCAGTTGCTTCACATCTATCAGGTCTGCGGGGTTGCCGTCGACCATTAAAGACCGCCATGGCTTGCGTTTTTCAGCCCAGCGCAGCATCTGTCCGATATCGTTACTGCGAATCACGACAGTCCGGTTTAGCCCGCGGGCTTTCACCGAACGGAAGACCATGAGCAGGTCCTTCTCGGTAAGGTCACGTAGTGGTTTCTTCCCAATGATGGGGAGTACATCTTTGGTAAAGCTCCGACGGAGCTCTGCATTGGCATCCTCGCGAGACACACCGTCGCGTATCCATTCTTCGAAGAGGTCCGAAACAGTCTTGTTTTCGGCGATGCGCCGCTCGGCTTGAGCAATGGTGGCGGCTACGGCTGCCTGAGCTTCTATGTTGGCGGCCTTGCGAGCAGCTACGGGAAGAATCCCTTTAGTGGTAACGGCCTTTACTTCATCGCGCTCGGCGCGGATCTGAGCAAGCGATTTTTTTGGCCAACTGCCCAGGCTCAAGTCGCGTTTCACACCTTCGTGCTTGAACTCGAAACGAAAAAGTATCGTTACGCCACGCACACCGGCGCGGACTTTTGCGACTAACCCGCCGTCTTCTCGGAAGATAGTGCCGTGATCGTTCGCCGTGAAAGCTTCCAATTTTTTTGCAGTCAGCTTGGCCATGCATCACCCCGATGCTCGAACCGGTTACCTTGAATTTTACCCCACTTTTACCCCACCGAGTGACTCGGCTTTCGGTGGATTCCGGCGGATCGAGGTGGAAGGCGATCGGGGCTGTAGTGCCCGATTTTACTGGGTTTTGGCCTGCCAAGGATGGCCATTCACATCCATGAAGAACCACGTAAAATGCGCATGGGGTGCAAGGGGTCGAGTGTTCGAATCACTCCGTCCCGACCATATATTTCAACGACTTAGCCACCTTAGGGTGGCTTTGTCGTTTTTGCATGTGGGGAGTTTTTCGGGACTTCATCCGATTTTCCTCTTCAAGATCGTCAACACCGGCCCGCGAGAGTCAGTTGTTGATACCATGTTCGCAGCCTCAATCAGCTTGCCCAGCTCAGCGCCGGAGTAGTGGCTGGTGATGCTGCCGTTCTTGTGCCCGAGCAGTGACTTCCGATCCTCTTCAGTAACGCCTGCTGCCCGCAGTCGTCGACCGAAGGTGTGCTTCAAGTCGTGAATCCTGATCGAGGCATATCCAGGGTGAGCGGGGCGAAGGTTTTCCTCCTGCCAGAGTTTCGCCGCTCTCACCCGTGCCTTCTTCCAGGCCGAGTCGTTCATCCGGTGCATCGCGGTGCCGTTGTATGGGAATACCCATTCCTTGCTGATCCCGCGCTGCCTTTCAATGATCGACTTGGCCACGTTGTTCAGCACCACCAGACGCTCGTCGCCATTCTTTACGCCCGACCGGGCGTGTCTCCCGCCGAAGTCAGCAGGGATCAGGAAAACACTGGTTCCCAGTTCCGGCACCGATATCTCCCAATCCCACCTCAGCTTGCACACCTCTTGCTCCCGGCAGCCCGTGTTTACCTTGAACAGGGCCATCGTTTGCAGGTGACCAGGCAGCTCGTTGAAGAGGATCGACTGCTCTTCCCATGACATTGGGTAGGGCTTGCGGCTCGACTTCTTCTCTTCGAGCTTCCTCAGCATGGGCACACTGTCCAGCCATGGCCGGCGATCGTCGTCTCGCCACTTCCTGGCGCATAACGTCAAAACCCGGACCGCGCGCTCGATGGCGATGTTGATCGTCCGGTTGCTCACGGCCTTTTCAATGGTCCCATCCGGCAGAACCTTTTCTGTCTGCCGATCCCTGATAAACGGCTCAAGCGCCTGGTCATCGATGTGCGTCAGCGGCAGGTGGCCCAGGTACGGGTGAAGCTGCTTCATGCACAAGGCAGTCAGGTGAATGGAGGGTTGATCCTTGACCTCAAGGAGGTAGCGCATTGCCGCCTCCTCCCAGGTGTGCACCTGCCGAACGCCGTACACCTTCCGTTGACGCATCTGCTCGAGCTTGTGGATCAAGTACTGCTCTGCTTCTTCCCGGTCACCAGTTCCAGTACTCTCTCGAATTCGCTCCCCTTTGTAGACTTTGTCGATTTGCCAGACACCGCCCTTCTCGTAGAGGCCGGTGATCGTTTTTCGCGCCATGTATCATCTCCTCGGCGCTCGCTGCGGGGCCGATTGTTGTCCTGTCCGGTGGCTTTTTCAATCGCCTTGGCTTCGATGTAGGCGTCCGCCCACTCATCAAGCTCCTGGCGGTCAAAGGCCACGCCCTGTTTTCCGATGGGGAATTCCCGCACGTTCGGCCTGACCGTCTTGTTGAACTCATCCCGGCACATACCGAGATACCCAGGCGCATCGCCGAACCGGATGAACCGTGGCTGAATGCTTGAGGGCTTTGCTGCTGTGGCATTCGCCATGTCTTTCTCCATGCCGTTCAGGCCGTGAAGTGATATCCGACCTGCGCCGCCCGGGCGGCTTCCTCGGTTCGAAACATGAGTTCTTTGGTTCCAGGCCAGCCCTCGGCCGTGTATTCCACGGATACCCACCAGTGGCCGAACTTGCGGTACGGCTCGCCGAGGATCTTCGTGACGTAGCAGTCGATCAGGTTCATGGATGGTCTCCACGCTGCCGGTGGCGGCAGGTTGGTGGTTAGGCCAGGTCAGCCAGGGCGAAAACGATCCCGCGGCAATATGGCTCTTCGTCTTCCACGACTTCGAAGGTGGCGTGCGGGATCTCGGTTTTATAGGTCCAGCTGTAGCCGTCCTCCTTACACCACAGGGCCTCGATCGATTTGGCCGACTTCTGTCGCTGCACGTACTCGGCGAGCTCCTCATCGCCATCCAGGCAATCGCGATCAGGCAGGACGCCATCTGCATCGACGAATGCGGTGCCACCGTCGTAGCAGCCGATCTCCTCACGCCGGGCGCCGTAGAATTCCATCAGGTCGTCGCTGGCTCCGCAGAGGATCACCAGTCCAGCGCTCTGTGCTGCGACGATCAGCGCGCCGGGGATGCGGGTCGGGTATTCGAGGCCGTTCAGTTGGGCGGCCAGTTCTTCTTTCGTCATGGCAATAGTTTTCCATGCCCGCGCATGTCGGCGGGCTTGAGTTGTAGGGGGAGGGGTTAGCAGTTGAAGGCGAATTGGAAATAGCGGCCGTCAGGCAGGGGGATGGCTACGGTGCCGGAGAAGTCATCGCCGGACATGCCGCACTCCTGATCGACGTACACGTCACCGAGGGCAAATCCATTGTCCTGAGGGGCGCCGGCCGGCTCATCGATGATCACGTAGTCGTAGGTGTTCTCGGCCGCTTCAATCTCTTCCTCTACCTGGGCGAACACCTCATCACCAACCAGCGCCTTTACCATTTCCAGCACAGGGGCGTTGCGCGCCTGCTGATCCAGTTGGTACTGGATCAGCGCCTCGTCGGCCGCCCGCATGATCTCGAAGCACTCCTCATCGGTGATTCCGAAGATGTTGCTCATCGCGGCCCCCTGTAGATCAGGTAGGCCATGTACATCAGGGGCAGGATCATTGGCATAGCTCCTTCGGCACGTTGATGGTTTCGCCACGGGCATGGTGCACGACGGCCCGGGCTGCAGCTTCTGCCCGGGTATCGCCGGGCTGGCGGTCGAGAGGGTGACCTGACACGCAGGCCAGCCAGGGCCAGCTGTACCCGCGCTCGATCCACATGCCATGCTTCTGGATCAGGTGCTCGCCGGTTGCGTCGTCGATGACCTGGTCGCCCAGTGACAGTTGCAGCTGGCCAGCCGCCGCTGGCACCGGACCGTCCACCAGCTCGACGGCCCAGAGCAGCGCCTTGCCGGCAAGGTCGCAGGTTGAAACCTTGATCATGCTGGGCATGGGATCAGCTCCTTGGGCACTTGGACGATATCGCCGAGCTCGAACTGGGCGATCGCCCGCATGGCTACGGTCAGAGGGTTGTCGGTATGGTGGAACGCGGTGCGCCGGTGCCTTCGCTCTTTGCCAAAGATCGTGCTGCTCCAAAGGCCCGACTCGTAGTAACCGTTGCGCTTGTCCATGTAGCCGAAGTTGCGGTGCACGGCGCTTGTCGGTGGCGACAGCGAAACCTGGTACTTCTCGATCAACTTCCCGCCCAGCGCCCAGTCTTCCCACGGGTTGTAGCGTTTGGTGTGCTCGATGGCCTCGCCCCGGTACCGGGCGAACACCCGCCATGGCACGCCGTTGTACCCAGGCGGCTCCAAATACACATCCAGCCCCTCGGCCTTGCCGACAGTCCACCCCAGAGCCTCGCCGAGCAGGTCTGCCGTCTTCACTTCGATCAGGTCGGTCATGGCATCTTCTCCCCGCGCTGGGCGGCAACGCTGACGATGGCAGTGCGTGCAGCCTTTCTGCGATCACCTTGGGCATATTCGCTGTCCACCCAGATCATGGTGTCATCAGCCCAGACGGCCTCAGACTCGCCGGACCCTTCAATGTGGATCTGGATGCCCAGGTCAATGGCCAGCTTGAATGCGTCGCCGTCGTTGATGTGAGGGTTCCAATGTGCCCGGGTGCCCGACTGGCCCTTGATGCGCAGCGGCCATTTCGGATCGCTGCAGGTGCACGGCTCTACTTCAATCCCAGCGGCCTTTGCGGCGAGCAGCAGTTCTTCCAGTTCGGTCACAGCTGATACCTCTCATCAATCCAGCGCCCAGGCGCCAGTGCGGGTGTAGGTTCGGGTTGTGTTTCGTGCGGGGAGAGCTGGCGCTCGTTGCCGGCCTGCAGCTGGCTGTCGGGGATGCAGCTGATCGCCGACTCGTTGAGGATGTAGCAGGTGACGCCGCGGCGGGCGTCGTGCTGCACGTCGATGTAGCGCTCGTTTGCGCTGGCGCCGGTGGCCAGCAGCAGGAGGCAGAGGGCGAGGCGGGTCATGGCTGAGCCGCCTGGCTGTCTTTGCCTCGTTCGACGGCCACACGTTGGATTAGCTTGATTTCTTCAGGCATGACTTCTCCTTACGCTGCTGATTTCAGCGTGTGCTGGGAATAAAATTGGTTACTGAAGGGTCTAGATAGCAGACGGCCAGCAAGCCATGCTCAACAGAGAGTGGGCTGCGGGCGCCGCGAGAGAAAACAAGATGCTGAACGCCGACCAGAGATATCGTGCTTATCAATTGTTGAAGGAGCTCGATAAATCGACTGCTGCATTGATGAATCGAGTGGCCTACAGCCACGGGGGTAAAATTTGCTGGGAGGAGGATCTCGAAGCTCAGCGTAAGGCGTTTCAAGAGTGGAGCGATTTTGCCGTGACTATCCGGGATGACGTGTAAGAACTTCGGCGAAAATTATACAAAATCGTAAATATGTATAGTTTTTGGCCAATTGTCGGAACGAGTTCTCAGTTTCGGTCGTTTTAGTTGTCTCTATGGTTAGGTTCGCTATGTTGTTTTTCACGACCTAAAGCAGAACAGCTGGAACGGAGGAATTATGAGAATTCGAGGACCGGCATATTGGGACTGGGCCGACCCAACGCTTCACCATCGTACCCATGACGAAATTCTCGACGACGGCACCATGGTTGATGTTCAGGTCAGATTGTCCCGCACAGGCACTACCCAGATGTTCATCGGCGTCTACGCGCCGGCTGGAAGTGCTCTTCATGAAGAGGCGTTTGACTCAAGACCAGGTGAGTCGATGACCAGAGCTTTGGCCTGGGGCGTTGGGCGTGCTCGTCAGATCGCCACTGAGGGGGGAGTTGTAACGGAAAAGCTCTCAGCCTGCTCGAAGTAGAGGAGTGGTGGGCTACATCAATAGAGTACAAGTGTGCTCTTGTGCGTTTTTCACATACGGGTCATCGGTAGAGGGCTAAACTCAGCTCCCCAACTGGAGAGCAGCCATGACCACAGAAAGGGTTATGCATTTGGAGCACGCGCTGGCGGCGGCCTTTGCAGCAGCGGAGCAACAGGGCATCGACATCGGTGAACTGCGCCGCCAAGCCATTGGCGGGCTCATAGGCAACACGTCCTGGCAATGGGTAAATGCCGAGCTGGTGCCTGGCGCAATTGCGGAGATCGAAAGTGCTCTCTGGCTGCTGGAGCAAGAGCCAGAGGAGGCTGGTTAAAACGACTTTATTTCAGGCTTGCGCAACCGGCGCGCTCGGCTCTGCGCTGGCGGATAGGTAAAAGGCCTTGATCTCGCGCTTGAGCTGCGTTCCGATGTCATGCTTGTAGGCTTCATCAAGGAAGGCTAGCGCTTCGACCAGCAGGGTGCGCAGGGTGTCGCGCTCGTTCGCGCACGCTGACAACGCCTGATCCATTCGCCGGCGCTCTAGGCGCAGCCGCTCAACCTCGGCAGGGTCGGCGTGGGTGTAGAGCGGGATGGTGTAGCCATTGACTGCTGAGGCTGGCGCCCCGCCGAACTTCAGGTTGTGCTGTTTGACCTCATTCGAGATCGTGGCGTGCATATGAGGTGAGCGCGGGTCCATCCATGCCACTGGCTCTCCTTGAAGCTGCTCGGGTGTTACGCCTGACATCGGCCCCAGGCCAACAATCGGCAGCCCAGTCTCTGCCGCATCCCGCTCTGCCTCTTCTTTGGTCCACCAGATGGCAGTACCAACCATCCAGGCGATAGGGTCGGGGTGGGGGTACGGGGCAGGAAGCAGATCGGCCAGAGTGATATCGGGCGCTTTGCATTGGGCGGCATCTATGGCAGCCATCGCCAGGTCGCAGTCGCGCATGCCTGGCACACCCTTCAGTCGAGTGATGCACGCTGTGGCGGCCTCGACCTGCTGCTCTGTCCAGATGCTGCGTTCTACCAGCATGAACCCTTCGGGCACGCTGACCATCTCTGTGTTGCTGGATCGGTTTTCTGTGGGCATGGGGATACCTCGGCTACAGTTTGTGTTTTAGCCACGGGAGCAATGGGATGAATGAGGAGTTCAAGAAGTACCGACACACGCTGTATCAGGGGCGCTGGCCTGTTGGAGCTCCAGTTGGACCTATACGGCCTGACGGTTCTGTTGTCGACGCAGAAGGGGTGCAGCGCTTCCAGGTAATTGATGGCAGCTTGTATGCGATGAGCAGTGAACTAGTTGGCCCCATCTACCAACTTGGAAAAGAATTTTTGATCCCAGATGATCAGGACAATTGCCTTTACTCGATTGCTCGGGATCCTGGGCAAGACAACTAGGCTGCTTTGAGGAGTGCTTCGATGACTCTCTGCCCGGCGAGCGGCGGCACCGCATTGCCAGCCATATGCATGGTTAGCCGGTGGCTGTCCGGACGCAGGGTGTCGGCCGGGAACGACATTGCGGCCAGGGCTTCGCTGGCGCTCAGCATCCGCATCCGGTCACCGTCGACCAGGGCCCAGCGGTCCAGCGTTGTGATGGTGCCGATCGGCCTGTTGATGTCGCGGCCGGTGGTGCCGGAGCCTTTGCCGTAGTAGGGCATGATGAAGCGGTCGCCGAAGCGCTGGCGGCCGTTGCGCACCCGGTCGAGTGTGGCCTGGGCCCGGCCCGGCTTCTCTATCTGCGACCAGCGCCCGGCGTCGAAGTCGAGGAAGCTGGCGGCTGGCACATGTCGCTCCTGCGGCAGCTGCAGCATCAGCGGGGCCTTGCTGCGGGTCAGGACCATGAAAAGGCGCACCCGGTGCTGCGGTACTCCGAGGTCGGCGCAGTCGACGATGTGCGGCGCTGCCTGATATCCCAGCGCCTGTACCGCTTGAAGCCAGGCGGGGTAGAGCACCCAGTCGGTGAACTCCGGCACGTTCTCGATTACTGCCGCCTGCGGTCGGTGGAACTCCAGTGCCGATACCGGCGCCCAGGCCGTCGAGCGCGAAGCGTCGTGTTCTGGGTTGCCGGACTTCTTGCCGCGGGCCTTGGCGTGTCCTTGGCAGCAGGGCGAGGCAAGCAAGATGTCGTGTGCCGGCACCTGCTCCCAGCGGGCCTGGTGCAGGTCTTGGCAGACGTGCTGCGTGTCGGGGTGGTTGGCGCTGTGCCATTCAACGGCCACAGGCCAATGGTTTGCCGCCCAGAGAACCTGGACGCCTGCGGCGCGCGCGCCGGTGCTCCATCCGCCGAGGCCGGCGAACAGGTCGATTGCTGTGGTCATGGTGGTCTCGCTGGAGGATCAGTCGAACAGGTGCTCGCGGCGCCCGGTCTCGTGGTAGTGCAAGTCTTGGATGGCCTGCTGTTGGTCGATGGTGAACATCGGGTTACAGGTAGTGCAGTGGCCGGCGATCTTGATTGCCTGGAACGACAGCGTGATGGATGAGTGGTCCCGGTAGCAGGAGGGGCACTTGATCGAGTCGCTGCCGCAACACAAGCGAGCTTCGTCCTCGCCGTCGTGGATGGTCTTGCATGCTGGGCATTCGAACATCTCTTCCACTTCTGGCTGGCAGCACTCCCGGGCTCCATCTTCATCGTCGTGGATGTCGCCACAGGAGCCGCACTTGTAGAGCGTCCTGATCTGAATCTTCATAGTGCCTCCAGGCAGGCGCCGCCCTCGTCGGGGTGGCGTTATCGTTGAATAGGGGAAGGCGCTGGCGGGCAGCGCGGGTCAGGCGTCGATCGGGAACTGCTTGGCCAGGGCCTGCTGAACTGTGGCGATGATGCGGCAGAGGTAGTCCCAGTCGGGGTTGCGCTCCATTGCGTCGGCCGGCAGGTTCCACCAGTCGTCACCGAAGACGCGGTGCATGAACTCGCGGTGGGCGCCGCCGCACTCATCGAGCGAGCTGGTGTAGCGAACATCCTCTGCTTCGTCGAGCAGGCTTCGGGCATCTTCTGCGTCCAGATCCCGGTCACGCCGCATTTGCACAATGACCTTCCGCGCTTTGTCGGCCAGCGCTTCAGCACTGAACCGGCGAGAGCTCAGCGCCCGGTCGAAGTAGCCGATGATGTAGGCGTCGTGCAGCTTGCAGAAGAACTGACCGATGGTCAGGCCATCCCACATGCCGCCCCAGTAGGCGTGCCAGGTCTTGTCGTAGCAGCTGACGGTGATCTTGCCTTTGCAGGGCGCCAGGTCTTCGAGGTACACGCTGATCGGGTCAAGGCCCTGAGCCTCAGTGATCAGCAGCTTGGTGACTGTCGAGGTCTCGACGTTCATGGCTTTCTCCATGCATGCGCCGCCCTCTATGCCGGTGGCGGCAGTGGAAATTTCTGAGGGGATAAGGTATTACGTCGCCCCTAGATGAGCTGAGGCGAGCATTGGCAGGCATGTATCAATCGCAGTACTGGACCGAACTGCAGGACCTCCGGGCCCATGCATACTATTTGGAGTTGTACCAGCAGCGAAGTGAGCGAATCGAGACGGGCATAGGGATTTTCTTGGCCGTAGCCTCCTCGGCAAGCATCGGGGCCTGGACGATTTGGACAAAGGCATCAATGGTGTGGGGCGGAATCATCGCGGCAAGTCAAGTCGTAGGTGTTGTATACAAATTCCTACCCTTCAAAGCACGAATCAAGCCGTTGAATGCAGCCTCGATTGAGCTTTTTTCGCTAGCTGATGAAGCAGAAAAGGGTTGGCATGACGTGGCAGAGGGCGAGTTGACTGGAAGCAAGGTCAACGAGATGCGCTTCAAAATTCGCTCGAAAAAGTCAGCCATCATGAAAGCTTCATTCACTGGCATTTCACTTCCCGAAGACAAAGAGCTTATGCGGGAAGCAGAGGCGAAAATGAGAGCGTATTTCAGTAACTTCTACACCGGAGCGGATGATGAGTAACGAACAGAAGACAGGCAACCAAGACAAGAAGCAGGGGACGCCAGCATTCGATCACGGATTGCCGCCAGTTCGTAGCGGAACCCCAATGCCGAAGGTTAAACCGCTAAAACCCGAGAAAAAGTGATTCGTCAGCCATCCCGGCCCGCCCAGCAGCAATCGGGTTAGCTGTTCATGTGCTCGATCACGTAGATGCCGGTATCGTCCGGGTCTTCGCCGAGCTCTAGGCCTGGCGCGCGCAGCTCGCGTCTCAACCTGAACTGGTCGAGCTTGCGCGCCACGTTTCCGCGAAGCTCGATTTTGTGGCGCGGAGGCGTGAGCAGCTTCACCGCCTCATCGCGGGTGAGTTCATGCAGGCGATGGATCATTACAGTCATCGCCTCGCCCTGTTCCTCGATCCCGGCCCACTCCATCAGTTCCAGCAGGGCCTGTTTAGTCCCTGGTCGAACCTTCAAGCGCAGGTCTTCTTCCTGCAACCGGGCGGCTTTGGCGCGGCGCTTCTCGTCGCGTTCCTTGGGTGACATCGCCATACGGCACCTCCATGATTCCGCTGGGCGGGATGTGTATGTGCAGCTGGCGGCGACGCTGCTGCGTGAGCTTCTGGATTCGTCTCATGGGTGGCACACCTCAATGGGCGTTTTCTTCGTCGAGCCAGACGGCATAACCACCAGTAGACGCTTGTTTCCTCGGTATACGCCCCAAGGCTGACCAGTGGACCTGGCCATGGCCGCCGCGTACTTCACGGCGGGCACAGGCTGAGACATGGTGGCAATCATGCGCCCGCCAGGTGGTGGAGCGGGGCGAACGGGATATCGTCGTCGAAGCTTTCGGGGTCCGGCCCATACCCTGCTTGCTGGTTCTGTTGCTGCGGCGCCTGGCGCGGCTGTTGGTACTGCTGGCGCTGCGGCTGCTGACGTTGTTGCTGTCGTTGCTGCTGAGGCTGGCGTTGTTGCTGTTGCTGCTGGCCGCCGCCCTGGTTGTCAGGCCGTCCCCCGAGCAGCTGCAGGGTGCCGTTGATGTCGACGTGCACCTCTGTGGCGTAGCGTTTGATCCCGTCTTTCTCCCATTCCCGGGTTTTCAGCTTGCCCTCGATGTAGCACTGGGATCCCTTGCGCAGGTACTCGCCGGCAATCTCAGCGACCTTGCCGAACAGCACCACCCGGTGCCACTCGGTCTTCTCGACCTTCTGGCTGGTCTGTCTGTCGTTCCACGATTCGCTGGTGGCCAGGCTTAGATTCGTGACCGCGTTGCCGTTGGGCAGGTAGCGGACCTCGGGATCCTGGCCGCAGGTGCCGACCAGGATGACTTTGTTTACTCCGCGAGCCATGTTGTCTCCTAGCGCTGCAGTGCTTTGCGAACGAACGGGTCGAGGTCAGGCTGGTTGAGCAGCCAGCGGCGGTAGTCGGCCGGCAGATCGCTGAACTTGGTGCCGCGGTGCTTGCCGAAGCCGATCACGGTCGGGATGCGGGCATCTTCGGAGATACTCCAGAGTTCTTCCCAGTCGGCCACCGGGCGGCCCAGCTCGCCAGCCAGGGCATCGAGAATTTTGACCAGCAGCAGTCGGCAGTTCTTCACATCATCCAGGGCAGCGTGGGCATTGCGGAGCAGGCCCGGAGCTTGCTCGCGGTAGTGCAGGTAAATCATCGCCGACTGCGAATGAGAGTCGGCGTCGGGCCACAGTCGGCGGCTCAGGGCTGCGGTGCAGATCCGCTTGATCGCTGGCTGGCCGATGACGCCCCAGTCGTAGTCGACGTTGTGACCGATCAGATACTCAACCTCGGTAGGCAGCGCGAACTCGGTATGGTCCGGGCAATCCGCCAGTTCCTCATCAAGGATGTGGCTGGTGGCCAGGGCGCCGAGCTCAATCGGCTTGCCCGGTTTATAGCGCTGTAGGAATTCGTCAGCCACTGGCAGGCCAGGGATCGCTGCAAGTTGCAGCCAGGCGGCCTCGACCAAGTGCGGCTCGTTGAAGCCAGTGGTCTCGCTGTCGAAGATGAATGCATTCATGCCGATTGCTCCTGAGGGGTAAGTTCGTACTTGCGTTGGTCCTTCGCGGCGTTCAACTGCGCAAGGAGGTGAGGGGACTGCTCGAGGACGCGATAGGCTGCCGAGAACACGCTCTGCAGCTCCTGCATCGTTTCTGTGATCGGAATCTTCGACAGGGCGTCGTCGAGTGCCGCAGCTTGGAGATCAGCTTGAGACTTGCCATCGTTCAGCCAGGCCAAGAGGCGCCGGCCGGTATCCGGGCTGATCACTTCAGGCTGATCGAAGAGCCGGGTACGGTCCTTGGTGGCCACGGCAACGTTGCCGTCGTGGAGGAGGTCGAGCACTACGGTGAACTCGTAGTCAGAACCGTCACGCTGCTCGGACTTCATGCCAAGCTTGAGGATCTTCTTGCCTTCGCCCTGGACCGTCTCGGTCTTGCTGCGCATCGTGCAGATGATGTGCAGCGGGCTGGTCAGGATGGTGTCGACCAGCTTGCGGTGGCGCGGCGTCGTCTCGTTCCAAGCCGACCAGGTGTTGCCCTTGTAGCGCTGCTTGGCGATCGTGTCGTTGATCTCAAGGCAGCCACCGGAACCGACCCACTCGTGGGAGTAGCTGTCGATGATCAGCGTCGAGTAGCCGCCTGCCTCTGCAGCCTTTATGGCCTCGATGTACCGTTCCGGCGAATACGGTGCGCTCAGCCCCGTGACATCGAAGTCGGTCAGGTCGGCGTACAGCGAGGCGCTTTCGTGCTCGGTATCGATTACCGCGATCGGGCCGCCCAGGCCGATGGCCAGTTGCAGCGCGGAATAGGTCTTGCCTGATCCAGATGGGCCGGTAAGTGCTAGCCGTAGCCTTGCCTGCTTACGTTCGGCTTTCTTGAACATTGGGATGCCCTCAGTTCGGTTGGTTGTCCCACTGCCGCTCAATGCGAGCGGCCTCTTCTTCGTACTCTTTTCGCTCGTCGCCCTGGTACCGCTCAGGCGAGAACGATCCGACCGTCATCCAGTCGAGCTGGGCGGCCAGGCGGGGTGTCGTGCTCATGGTTACCTCAGGAGGTGATGCAGCCCGCGTATGCGCTGGCGAGCATCCAGGCAGTGCAAAGGGAAATGGTGAAGAAGCCCCCGCGCCACATGGCGAATCGTCGGGCGCGCTGATATCCGGTCATGGCCGCACACGGACGGCGATTCGCCGGCCCTTCATGGTTGCGCTGAGGCGACGGGTCAGGCTAGAGACTGGCGTCTCTCGCGGAAGGCCGACGGCCTCGTTAAACGGAAGGCCGAAGCTGATCACCGCCAGGGTGCGCTCGATCTGCTCCAACTGCTCATCGATGAGCGATTTCACAGGCGCTGTGCTCATGCCACCCTCCCGTGCATCTCCATCCACTGTTCGTGGTCGCGCGCAATGATGCGGTTAAGGCGCTCGGTGTAGCTGCGCTGCTCGCCAATGTCGATGGCGCCAGTCAGGCCGGCCAGGTCAATGGCCATGACCAGTTCGCCGCGAAGCGTGTCGCTGAAGTTCTCGCAGATGGCAGTGAATCGAGAGTCGATGATATCGACCACGGCCTGGCGGGTACTCTTGTTCATGCTGTCCTCCGGGCGGCGCCTGTGCCGCACATGGCTTCCATCTTGTCGAGTGCTGAGGCGATGGCCTTCCGGCTGTTGGTAGCTTGGACCTTGTCGCGCTTGCGGATCATCTCCAGCCAGGTGCGGTTGTTCTCCGCCGCCTGTTGGGGCGTGACGCCAGCTGTCCAGTGAACTTCTGTATCACCGGACAAGCGCCGATCCATGGCACGCGCCTGGGCGCTGTCGGCGTAGAGATCGAGCTGATCATTCATGGTCGGCTCCGGGTGGTTATGCGGCCGCATTGGTCAGGAGCCAGGCACGGGTGACCAAACCCACCGTGAAAGGTGGCCTGGCGCCTGCCTAATGCGGTCGAAGTGAAGGGAAGGGGGTGATGCAGAGGCCGGGCGCTACCCCGGCAGCTGGCTTGGCGTGGACCAATCCAGCGGCGCAATTCGTTTACCCCCAGTGCGAGGGAAGGGACGTCCACAGGTGCTTCGGTAACCGCGCCCTGAGCTGGGCGCTACTCTGCATCGGGGTGTGATCTGGCCGGCGCTGATCTCCGGCTTGGCTATTAGCGGCCTCAGTGACACCGGGGTTTCACCGGGGCGAAGGTTTCAGCCGCTTATTGTTGGACTCGCCATGGCCATCTGGGCGCTTACTCACTTTGCCGGCCATGATTCCCGCGATCCACCAGGTCTTACACTCGCGCATCAGCCTGCGCATTCAGATCACACTCCGATGCAGCCTGCGATGGGGAGCAGGGCATCGGGCAGTTAACGACAAGCTGTCGAGGTGCTGGTTTTTCAGTCTTCGTCTGGCTCAGGCTCCCATCCCTTCACCTCGTAAGCGAAGGCTTGCCATTTCTGCTGGTCAGCCTCTGACATGCTGTTCCAGTCGGCCGACTCCTCTCGGGAAACTGCTTCGCCGCCCTTGAAGGTGACGGTGCCGCAGTTGCTGCCGATGTCTTCGTCGGCGTAGGCAAGCTCGATGGTTGCCTCCGGGAACATCTGGCTTAGTTTGAGGAAAACCGGCTCAGGGAAAGACCAGGCAGTGTCGAACTTGGCCAGGCCAGGCTCTTCAATGCTCTGGTCGCAAGCGTTCCACTTGGTGCCCCAGGCGGAACGGGCGAAGTCCATGCTATGCATGAACCCAGTCTTGCGATGGTTGCGCAGCATCTGCACGAACTGCTCGAAGCTTTCGTCGCTCAACTTCGACAGATCGAAGCGGCTCCGGCTTTCTCGTTGCATGCCACCAACCAATGGATGGTCGCTGACTGGCAGTCGAAGCACGGCCTCGGCGGCAGTCTCGGCATCGCCGAAAACGCCATTCCATGGGAATTCGCCCTCGAACTTGAGGATCATTCCAAAGTCGATGCGGCCTTCCTCGTTGACCAAGGCCTGGATGACTTCCTGCGGCGCCTTGACCTTGTTGGTTACCCAATTTGGCATTTCGTATTCCTCCAGTGGATTCCCCCTGATGCGCCCCGCTTGAGGCGCACCTGGGAATCGTCTGTCAGGCAGCGCGGCTGTAGTAGTCGGCCTGCAAGCCCCAGTGCACGACGTCCTTCTGGGCCATGCGGTGCTGCACCCAGTCGGCCTCATCGCCACTGACTTGCGCCTTGAGCTGCCACCGGCGAGATTCGGCCTGCGCCATGTCGCGCTGGTGATTGGCATTGCGGAGTGCTTCACGGTTGGTCATTTCGGTGATCTCCAGTTGGCGAGCCATCGGCGGGTGGAGAGGGTAGGGGCTGCCAGTGAGTTGGCTCATACTCATCGCTAGCATCGCTTTCGACGGCGTCCCACTCGCCTTTGGCGTTGAAGTAGAAGCCGTAGCAGGCCGACCACATCCAGCCGTCTGTGCCTGATGAGCGTTCTCCGACGATCATGATGTTGCCGGTCATTCGCAGCCATACGGGGGTATCGAGGTCAGGCAGACTGTCGCTGCACTTGATCCAGCTGCTCATGGCTTAACCCGCGCAGTGAGCATTGCATCGGCAGTGGCGTAGGCATATTCCGCCGACTCACGGGTCATTCGCTCGGCTGCTGCTGGATTGCCTGGTCCGGAGTTCATTCGAGTCAACAGGGCTTGCATGGCCTTAGCTGCGAAATAGTCGCGGATCGTCAAACCGAAGCAGGTGCCGTGCCCGCCATAGTCGCTAGCCTGGACAGGGAAGGCCGGCTGTTCGCCTTGCGCAATTGGCTGGCAGTCGTAGCAAATGCCACCGATTTGCTCGGATTCTTCAATACAGCTTGAGCAGCGCAGGCAGCGGCCTACGCCAGACGGATCTGGTGGCTGGTACATGGATTTTTCTCCGGTTGATTTCCCAATGCAGCCTGTCGCCAAGCTGCATCAGTGAAATTTCCTGTCTCCACCACGCATCGTTGCGAGTCATCTCTCACCGGCGCCGCACATTTCGTGTTCGATGCATTGCCAGTTTGTGTGCGTGGTTTCGCGTGCTTGCATGTGGAAGCACGGCAGCTATCCAGAGGCTGCATGGACGACGGTTTAGCTTTCTCACCACCGGGTTGGCCGGTACGTCGTTGGGTCACGTCTGGTTGTGTAAAGAGCGGTGAAGCTTTAGGGCCTCCCGAGGGGCTGTGTAGCGCCTCGATGGGTGTAAATATGTACCAGTGGTTCACAGTCGTCAAGTACCAAAAGTACACATTTCTCCTGCGCCCACAAAAAAGCCCGCGCTAGGCGGGCTTCATGGATTCGGATGAATCACTCGTCAGGACTGGGCTTGGCGATGTAGTCCTTCGGGATGTACGGCACCTTGGTCACCTTGCCGTCTTTGGTTTCAAACGAAACCGACTTGGCGCCACTGAAGGCCGTGGCATGGCTGTACACCCATATCTGGCCGTCTTCTCTTGAGGTGACCATGTAGGGGTTGCCCATGATCTCGTAGAGCTGATCTTCGGTCATGCCGACCTTGACCTGGCTGGCCTGGCCAAAGGTGAATGGCGTGCCGGCGCAACCAGCCAGGACGACTACTACAGCGGCGAGAAGGAATCGGTGAATGTGGCGAAGCATGGCGACCTCCCTGTGAATTGAGCCGCCATCCTACCACTCTGGCCATACGCCATCACGCGCCCAAAGAAAAGCCCGCACTGCTATGCGGGCTAACGTAGGGAAGCGGATGAGTCTTCAATGTGCAGGGAAGGCCGTGAAAAAAGCGTGAAGGCATGAAAAAGCCCGCCGAGGCGGGCTTATTACGGATCATAATCAGAATTTGGCGCCTGATTGCTTGATATAGGCTAGAAAGTCAATAACTGTGGTCGGGGGCTTTTTAAGTGAGCATACCGCCGGGATTTTGTATTTTGAAAGGACTTTAGGTAGGCTCATCTGCACAGCTTCATTTGACACAAGAGGTAATCCATTGATCTCAGCGGTTGCGATGATTATTAAATCATTTTCGCCAACGCCCACCCCGTAACGATCGCCCTCTATACCTAGGAGCGATTTAAGGTTGGCGGCGCATTTTAGGATTGCGGTGCTGGGGTGTAGAATACTCAGGTTGGCATCCTTTAGCCACTTCCCACAGTCAGGAGACTTTGATGAGGTCTCTTCAAAGGCCACTAAGGGCATAGTAATGATGCCCGACGCTATCTGGATGCCTAGCCACTCCCAGAGCCTTGGGAAATGTTTTTCCGGGTAGTTGTCCCAAGCATAAATCATAGATGAAGCATCAAACGCCCACATAGAATCCCTTAAGGCTATCTATATCCCTGGTCTTAATACCGTCTAAGTAACTGCTAGCCTTCGCTAGGCTAATGTTCTTGGCGTTAAGCGAGTCAAGAACAACTCGTACGAACCTGTCGCCAAAAATGTGCTTAGGCTCACGATGTCTGTACAGTCTAGTGCCTCCCGCATCCTGCTCCGGAATCCGCAGTCCAGCCCTGTAGCGCCGATAGGCTTCATAGTCTTCAGCGCGCAAAAGACCTTCGTCGAGCATCCTTCTGACGATAACCTCGCCGCTGACACCCCACGCTTTTCTATGTGGCTCCAGCCAGTAATCAAACTCATCGGCTAGCTCTGGTTTGTCCCGCATGATTATTTTTTTCAGATACTCATCTGGAACTAAAACCAAGCCAGCAAACTGATTAGCCTCTCTTTCAAGCCCACTTGAGTGGTGCAGGTCGCTATCATCATCGATAGAGCTGATTTTGTGCAGGAGAACATGGCTCAGCTCATGAATGAGCGTGAACGTCTGCAATGTCTCGAAATATTGTTTTTTGACAAAAATAAGCGGGCAATTTTTGTCATACAACGAAAAGCCAAGAACGGGATTGTCTTTGGCTATTTGCCATTGTCCATGGTAGCCATTGCTGCGAAAAACCAAGATGCCTTTTGACTCAATTGCTGATCGATATTGGTCGAAGGTGTTTTGGTTTTTTAGCCCGAGCCACTCTCTAACCAAAAGCGAGGCTTGCTTTAAGTCACCAGGAAGCAGTGGCGGGTCATACGTTGGCACGTCCTCACTATCTACATCTTCCAGCAGATCTAGATAAATATCGCGCTGACGCTCAGCTCGCTCGATTAGCCGCCGAAGCTTGTTACCAATTTCAGGTTTCTGATTGGCAATGCTTCGGAAGGCCGGAGTGTGAACCTTGTCTGGATCAGCCTCGCCTTCCTCCATAAAGAACAGGACGCCACGCCCAAAATAATCAGCGATCCTTTTAAGCTGGGCGTAAGTAAGCCCCCTTTCCCCAGCTGACGCTTTCGAAAGGGTTGCCTCCGCCACTCCTGTTTCTGCGGCTAGTTCATGCAGCGTTATGCCGCTGTCAGCACAGCACCACGCGATACGTCCATGATTAAATTCGATACGGTCCATCTACCCACCAGCCCGTTCAGGTACCTTGCGTTTCAGTCTATCGGACAGCTTGTGGCCATCATAATTTTGCCGACGGTTGTCATTCGTCACGGTGCTGAGATGCCTCATGCCAATCTCTGGTCACTCTGACACTTCGAGCCTAGACCAATTATGCCTAGACGCAGCGCTCAATCCACCCCGCCTTCACCTCATCCCCATACCCCACCAACCGATCCTCCCCGGCCTGCATCACCAGGCCGATTCTCAGCACTGCTCTCGCTTCTTCCTCGTTCCCTGCCTCATTCAGGCGTGCCGCGATGTGCACCAGCTCTTTCGCTGAGTGGCTCAGTACTTCGGCGAGATCGTACAGGCCGCGAGGCAGGCCCCGGTTACAGTTTTTCCGGGTCACTCCGTAGTCCTGCTCACTCGACCTGCTTTAGCCTCTTCTGCATACCCGGCAAGTTTGTCCTCTCCAGCCTGCATCACCTGGCAGATCCTGATCACTGCCTGGGCATCGTGCTCGTTTCCGGCCTGGCTCAGTCGTTCGGCAATGCGCATCAGCTCGACCGCTGACCATTTGAGGTCAGACGCCAGGCCCTGAAGGTCGCGACGGAGGTCTTGATTCGGTTTGTCCAGGGTCATTCCTTTGTCCTTGCCACTCGGCCTAACTTCACTTCATCAGCGTACCCCACCAGCCGATCGGCCAGTTCATGCAGCTCCCCGACGCGCTTCATCGCCTCCAGAAACTGAGCCTCTTCGCTACCCTGGGCCTTGTGGAAGATCTCCAGTGCGGCGCTTTCCAAGGCGAAGGCAGCATCCTTCAGGTCTCGGCGTAGCTGCTGGTTGGGCTTGGTTAGGGGCATGGTTATACCTTCTTCACATCGCCTGAAAACCGGTCGGAGATCTTCTCTGCACCGCCAAGCTTCTCGACGAGCTCGGCCCAGGGCTCCCTTCGGCACTCTTGTTGGATGGCCTCGCAACGCTCATCGGGATCATCAATGCTTTCGGCTAGCTGTCGGACCGAGAGCAGAAACCGGTGAAAGTCGCTTCCGTGTGTCGGCACAGGGCCTATCTCAGACGCCATTGTCGAGAAGGGCATCATGCGGTCAGAAAGCTCTGTTTGAGGGACCCATATTCCCTGCCATTCCTCACTGACGAAGATTGGAGGCGGCGCAGATCGATCCCAATAGGTCTCGCCATGGCGCTCAAGGACGCAGTACGGCGTCCGAAGCTGCATGGTCGCGACAAACATGAAGTTTGTGACGAAGTCGCCAGGCCATGACTGGTTGGCAGCTTTGTATTCCATGGGCTAGAGGACTCCGCCACGCCAAATTACGCGGCCCAGGATTCGGTGCTCATGGATCTCTCCGTCCGGAACCTTGAGATCTGCATAGAGTGCTTTGTCTGGGTTATCGCTGCGAATTATCCATCCCTCCAGGTCGGAGAAGATCAGGCGCTTGACGATGGCACCCTTGTTCTCGCTGAAGAGCGCGAACACCTGGCCGTCTACAGGATCGATCCGTGACTCATCAATCAGTAATACGTCGCGATCACTTATGGTTGGCTCCATGCTTGAGCCCTGCGCGTAAATTACCTTCAGGTTCTTCGGGTTAAGGCCCATGAACCGGATCCACTCGCGCTTGAACGCGAGCGTCCCCCTAACCTCGACGTGGTCATTGGATTGACCTGGCCCCGCAGAAACTAGAGCGGTGTACTGCTTGATGTGGACGTAGGCGTCCTCTTTGTCATCCTCGGTGGGGAAGGCGGGAATGTCGGCAGGTTGCGACGCCAACAGCTTTTCGGCTCCTTGATCGTCGTCCCGCATGTCGCCGCGCCCATATTCAAGCCACTCAACCCGAACCTTAAGCGCGGATGCAAGGGCGAGCATCTTAGCTCCGCCTGGCATCGATTCTCCGTTCAGCCACTTGCTGCTTGCCTTTGGTGTGACCCCGGCGAGTTTCGCCAGGCGAGCGCCGCCGCCCCACGAAGGAATGTCGTTGGCAAGCAGGGCTTCTCTCAAGCGCGCCGCGAAGGACGCTCGTATTTCTTCTATCTGAACCATAGGTTCAATATCGCACGCGCTTGCATGTACTTTCAGTTCCGACATAATATGTACTGACAGTTCATATTTCGTTTGGAGGCCCCATGCAGGAGCTCAAGAAGGCAATCGATGATGCAGGTGGCGTGACCGCCGTTGCGCTCGCTTGCGGGAAAACGCCGCGCGCCGTCTACAAGTGGCTCACCGCTGGCTGCCTCCCGCGCACCGAATACACCGGCGAAACAACCTACGCCGAAAAGATCGCAGCCCTGGCAAAGGCCAATGGAAAGCCGCTCAAGGCTCAGCGCCTTCTGGCTGCCACTGCGCCAACCAAGACCGCCGCCTAATCCATTTCAACCGCAAGGAGCAGTACCCGTATGGCCTATCACGACCAAAGTCACCTGAAAGACCGGGAGATTAAGTCGCGCTACGACGAGGAGACCTATGAGGCGCTTAAGGCCGTAGCTCGGCTGCACAAGCTTCAGCTGGCTGTCTTCGTGCGTATGTGCGTGGAGGAAAAACTGGAAAGCATCATCGAGAGCGATGTTAACGACAAAAGCCAGACGGCCTGAAGGCCCGGAAGGAGGCCTACGTGCCCGAAACCACGATCTGCCACGGGATCGATGGACGCCTCTACGAAAAGCTTGAGCGACTGGCGAAACAGGCAGGCATGTCGCCTGAGCAGTACGCCGCAAAGCTGGGAACAGAGCGCTTCTTCGAAAAGACCAGGCCGAGGGGAGCCGGAAAAATCCGAAACCTCCCGGTACCACAAAGGAATCAGGACTCAATAGGCCCTGAAAAAGGAGGGACTGATGAAGGCCCAGATTAGCGAATCCGCTGAATCGCGGACACAAAAAAGCCGCCTGGCGGGGCGGCTCCTTCTAAGCACAGTGGTAACTCATCTGTAGGGTGAATCATGACGGAATCGAAACTCCCAGGCAAGGGGCTAATCAGTCCCGCGCCACAAATTGAAGATAATGAAAACGTGGCGCGGCAAACCATGAGTTCGCGAGAGATTGCCGAGCTCACCGGGAAACGCCATCCCGACGTGAAGCGCGACATTCATGTAATGGCTTCCGATCTGAAAGTCGATGTGAGCAGTTTTGCTCACATTTATCTTGATGGTCGCAATCGCAGGCAAACCGAATACCTCCTTGATCGCGAGCACACGGAGTGCCTGCTGACTGGCTACAGCGCCATGCTGCGTATGCGCGTAATTCGCCGTTGGCGGGAGCTGGAAAAGATAGTTCTTGATCCAGCCAAGAAGGTGAACGGCGCCAAGGTCAACGGCGAGATCGCGATCTTTGAATGCTACACGCGCCTCCTCAAGCCTTCGCCTTCCAGCCAAATGGCCATGCTGAACAGAATCGCCGCCAATAATGGCCTGGAATCCAGCTTCTTGCCTAGTTACGCCATTGATGCCGCTCCAGATGCTACTGGAGGCTCATCCATGCAAACCCTGCCTCTGACCGATCTGCTGAAAGATCGTGGCATTCGCAGCACTGCCAGGGTGTTCAATCGGTACCTAGCCGAAAAGGGGTTAATCAAGAAATGCCAGCGGAACAGCACCAGGCGCGGCGTCGTGGAGTTCTGGGCGATCACTGAAAAGGGGCTGCATTTCGGCAAGAACCTGACCAGCCCTAACAGCCCACGCGAAACCCAGCCTCATTGGTATGTCGAGCGGTTCGATGAACTGGTGGAGCTTGTAGGGAAGGGCCGCCTATGAAGCTCGTGACGATCGTTGTAGCAAATCCTGTCGATCCGATTCGCCTGGGCATGCAAATCGTTGGTGGCCGGGTCACTGCCGCTGGGGTTGGTGACTACTGCGCCTACACCGAACTCATGGAGGCCGCTCAGGAGCTAGTGCTACTGCTCGAAAACGGAATCCCGCCAGGCCATGAGCAGCTCGACGCTGCAGTGCGCACTGCTCGCGAGATCATCACCAAGCTGGAGGCCCAATGATGGCCCGCATTCGCACTATCAAGCCAGAATTCTGGTCGAGCGAGCAGGTGATGTCTTGCCGGCCACTTGCACGCCTGCTGTTCATCGGCCTGTGGAACTTCTGTGATGACGGCGGCAACCACCCGCTGGCAGCCCGCACGATCAAGGCTCTGGTGTTTCCCGGTGACGACATCACCACAGAAGAGGTGAGCGCGCTCCTTGTCGAACTGGAAGGCGCCGAACTGACTCGCAGCTACTGGGTGGCAGGGAAGAACTACCTGCACATCTGTGGCTGGAAGCACCAGAAGATCGAGAAAAAGAACTTCAAATACCCAGCCCCTCCCGCAGAAATCGAAGATGAGTCGGAGAGTGGTCGCCGACAATTCGCCGAGGAGTCGCCGACTGGTCGTCGACCGGTTGACCCCGGAAGGGAAGGGAATGGAAGGGAAGAACACAACACACAACGCGCGGGCGAGGAATCCGGCGTTGATCCAAAGCTGCCGACCGAGATGGACCTTGAGTGGAAGCCTGACGACAAGCTGCTGAAGGCCTATGCCAAGCGCATGGGTATCCCTGTCGACCTGTTCACCGATGAAGCGACCGCCGCGTTCGTTTGTCACTACTCGGCATCTGGACGCTGCGAGACGCAAGCCTCGTGGGTGAGTCTGCTGGTCAAGTGGGTGAAGCGTGACATGGCCAGCGCGAGCAACGTTCGTCCATTCCCGCTGAAGCGCCAGGCGAATGGCCCTGACTTCAACGACACCAGCTGGGCTGATGACCTGGGGGGCTTATGAGCGCACAACCGAAACTGCGCAGCGTGACGCAGATCATGGCCACGGCCCGCAACCTGCCCGCCGAGGTCCAGGCCCCGGCCAAGCAGCTGGACCCAGGCACCACCGAAGTGGTCAACGCCCTGTTCAAGGAGCTGCAGGCCATCTTCCCGGCTTGGAAGCAGGCCTGGCCGGATGACGAGGCGCTGAAGGCTGCCAAGCGCAGCTGGATCAAGTCCTTCGTCGCCGCAGGCATCAACACGCTCGAGCAGATCCGCTTCGGCATCCAGAAGTGCCGGGTGCTGGGTACCGACTTCGCCCCGAGCAGCGGCAAGTTCATCAAGCTGTGCCAGCCGACCCCGGAAGAGATGGGCATCCCGCCACTTGCGCGGGCCCTGGCAGAAGCGCTGGAGAACTTCCACCCCAGCAGGGCGGGTTCCCGCACCTGGTCGCACGCAGCGGTGCGCCACGCGGCCCTGCAGTGCGAGGCGCAGAACCTGGGGTCGATGGAGGTGGAGCGAGCCGAGAAGGTGTTCGCCCGGGCCTACGACATCACGATCCGCATGCTGGTCGCCGGCGAGCCCCTTGGCGACATCGCCACCGGCATCGGCCACGACAGCCAGAAGAGCCTGGCCCAGCTGGCCGACGAGTACGCCGCCCAGCGCCAGGTGCGCCTGCTGGACCTGCAGCAGATCCCCACCAGCGCCGCCGCCTGCCGTGCACACCTGCTGGCCAAGTTGAACATCAAGCGCGCCGGGCAGCCGGCCGGGGAGGGGGTGTGATGCGCACCTATCTCAAAGCCGTGCTGATGATCGTGCTTTTGCCGTCGGCCGTGATCGCCGGATCGGTGATGGCCTACCTGTGGTGCGAGTTCGCGATATCGCTGGACCTGCCAAAGCCTGTTCGCTTCGGCATCTACATCACGCCGGTGGTGTTACTCGCTGCAATCCCAGTTGCCTGGGTGCTGAAAAAACTCGAGGAGAAGCACTGATGGACACCAACAAGATGCGCGAGCAGTTCGAGGCGTGGGTCCTTCGGGAATGGCCTGAGCAATCGCTGGCCCGTTTCACTACCGGCGAATACCAGGGCTTCACGGTCGAGCACTGCTGGAAGGCCTGGCAGGCATCCCGCGAGGCTTTACAGGTCTACTCAATCAGTCCGGAAGCCTCTGCGCTAATGCAGCGTATCGATGACGAGGAGCGTGGGCAGGCGCTGCGTGCTGAGGTGTTCGTCCGCGAATCGGGGCGCGCCTCGATCTCCGCCCTTCAGCGGCATTTCAAGATCGCCTATGGGTCTGCGTGCCGGCTTATGGATCGGCTGGTTGCTGACGGCGTTGTCAGCCCAATTGACTCGGATGGCCGCCGCCAGGTCCTGCCAAAGGTAACACCATGACCGAGAAGATCAGCGTCAACAGCCAGGCCAAGCTGTCGGAGGCGATCACCACGATCACCCGGATGTTCCGCGACAAGAAGTTCGTCGTGGTCAGCATGCGCCCAGGCAAGGACCGCACCCTGGACCAGAACGCCCTGTGGTTCGCCATGTACGAGCGCATCGCCAAGAGCACCGAGATGGGTGACATCGAGGACGTGCGCCGCTACTGCAAGCTGCACCTGGGCGTGCCGATCATGCGCGCCGGCTGCGCCGAGTTCCGCACCGGCTGGGCTGAGTCGTTCATCCACCTGGATTACGACGTGAAGCTGCGCCTGATGGGGCCGTGTGCCATGTTCGGGCCGGATGGCTTCCCGGTAACACGGCTGTTCGACCGGGCCCAGGGCTGCCAGTACACCGACCGGATCGTTGAGGAGTTTGCCGCCCGCGGTGTGCACTTCGCTGACTTGCTGGGGGAGGAAGCCGCATGAGAAGTCGTGACTGGTATGACCGTCGTATCGACAAGCGAGTAGCGCTTCAGATTGCCGAAGAGCAAGGGATTGTGGCCGACAGCACTGAGCTCAGGCAGGCGCTGGTCGCCAAGCTTCAGTCGGGCGAAATGACTATCCAGCAGGTTCAGGACGAGTTGCGTAAGGTGAAGCGCGAAGCGAAGAAGAACGGCAAGAAAACGCGCGAACAGATATGGAGGTCGGCATGAGTCTGGCCAAGGAGATCAAACCGAAGAAGTGCAAGGCGCCAGGCTGCGGCCAGCGCTTCAAGCCGTCCATGTCCACGCAGAAGGTGTGCAGTATCGCCTGCGCCAAGGCCATGGCCAAGGATCCGAAGCTGCAGAAGGTCGCTGCCAAAGCCATCACCAAGCAGGCCCGCCAGGACCTCCAGGAGCGCCGGGAGAAGCTGAAGACCCGCCGTGAGCACATGACCGAGGCGCAGACCGCGTTCAATGCCTACATCCGCGAGCGCGACGCCGGCCTGCCGTGCATCAGTTGCGACTCAAACCCGAGCGACCACGACCTCATCACCGGCAGCCGCTGGGACGCCGGGCATTACCGGTCGGTGGGCGCCTGCCCGGAGCTGCGCTTCGAGCCGCTCAACGTCCACCGCCAGTGTGTGAAGTGCAACCGCAACCTGTCGGGTAACGCGGTCGAGTACCGCATCCGGTTGGTGAAGCGCATCGGCGCCGAAGCCGTGGAGTTCCTCGAAGGGCCTCATAAGCCCCAGCGGCTGACCATCGAAGACCTGCAGGCCATCAAGGTCCTATACAGACAGAAGCTCAAAGACCTGAGGAGGGCGGCGGCATGACGCCAGCATGGGGATTCCTGATTTTGGCCGCCCTCATGGTGGTGGGTGGTGTGTCGCTGTCCTGGGCTGGGGCAGTGCGCCGCAAGCGGTACTACGAAGAATTCATTTTGAGCAACGCCAAGCGGGCAGGGGGTAAGCAATGATCTATCGAGACGTGATTTCCGCAGTAATTCGAGCGCTGGCGTCTGAGACGATCAACAGCGCAGGCGGCTGTGACTACACCCCCAAGGTGCAGGCCAGCAAGCTCAAGGGTGAGATCGTCGGCAAGGATGCGGCATTCCTCACCGACTGCTGGGTATTTGGGAGGCTGCATTCCTGCCTTGACCAAAAGCATTGGCTGGCCCTGAATGCCCGCTACTCGACTCACATGGCCTCCAAGGTTGGGGCCATAGGCCGGATCGTTGCTCACGTTACCTCGCCGGCACCCAGGCTGTTCCTCACCAAGGCCGTGACCGCCTGGGCCTACCCGCAGCTCGGGGGTGCTGAGCGACCGACTGCTGAAAAGGTGACCCTCGATGTTGACGACGATGCCCCCGCTTGGCGAAAGGCCGCCGTCGCAAAAGCTCAGCAGGCCATCAACGCAAAGCTGAAGCAGCGGCAGGAAGCGCCGTGCGAAGGGGTGATCATTCTGCCCGCGCACAACTACGACATGAACACCTGGGATCTTGATGGGAACCCAGAGCGTACCCGGCGAGACTGGCGCCGCAAAATCTTCAAGGGGTTGGACAAGATGGTGGATGAAGCGCTGGTGGAGGCTGGCGAGATCCTGAGCAGCGAGGGGGTTTTATTCGATGACCAGGACGCCGCATAGACCGCTTGACATGACATGCCGCTTCGCCGAATATTCACCCATCCTGTCATTCCTGCGCTAGTTGAGGAGTGACACACAAACCCGGCCACCGCGCCGGGTTTTTTATTTGCCCCATGAGGGCCTCAAGAGTCCCGGCCCAGTGCCGGGATTTCTGTTTCTGGTGCAGGGACCCACTGCCAGTGTGGCCCGAAAGGGATAACTGGACGCGGATAAGCCGGTAGTGCCGCGCGATGCAGAAAAACACCGGCAGCCCGCCCACCCTTGCCTCACATGCTCCGGGGTGGCGCGAGATCTGACCGGCGAGACCAGTGCAGTAGGGCGCTGGCGTCGGGAGGGTCTTCGGCGGACAGGTGGGGAAAGACCCACGCATAGCGGGCAAGCAGCAGGTTTGCCGCCAGCCTTCCAAGCTGAGCAGAGAAGGGTTCGATTCCCTCTGCCCGCTCCAATTTCGTTATGTGCTGCTCCGCACACTTGCCCGGTCCCTCAATAGGGACTCCCCGGGCCCTTTATTCCAAGGACACCCCTATGGCCGAACCAACAAGCGCCGCTGCCAGCGTAGTGCTGGGCAAATACGGGTTGGTGATGGCTGCTTTCATCGGCTCGATCCTCTCTCTGGGCTTCCTGAAGGATCTGACCCGCTTCCAGGCCGCTACTGCGGTCGCCACTGGCTTCGGCTTCTCGGTCTACCTGACCCAGCCCGTCACCGCCTGGCTTGCCCCAAAGCTTGAGCTTGCGGTCACCGATGATCTGCTGTGCGGGGTAGCGTTCGTGCTTGGCCTCACTGCAATGAACATTATCCCCGCGATCAAGGCTGCCATGGGGTCGTTCGTCACGGCGCGAGGTGCCTGATATGAACAACATCCTGGTTTCAGCGCTGACCGCCCTGGACGTGTTCCTTTGCGTGTTGGTGGTGGTGGCAGCGTGCGACTACCTGCGCAAGGTTCGCCCGGCAGATCAGCCGCTGCTGAGCGTTGCGTTCTACCTGGTCGCCATTGGCGGCTTCGGTGCATTCATTACATCCCTGCAGGGGCATTGGGTAAACCCATTCGGCGCGATGCTTCATGCCGGGGTGGTTACTTATGCCTGGGCCCGTCGCGGTCACGTCTTCAGCTGATCCGCGCCACAAAATCGACATGCGCCGTTTCGTGGCTCGAGGCTGACTGACAGATAAGGCACCTATCTTTTGGCCCCTGTCGAAAATGGAGATCGCCAGCCTTTCTCCTTCGAGACAGCCTGTTCTAGCTGGTGTATTCGATGATCAAGCCGCATGACCACCAATGGATCGGTGCTGCCTGAGTGATCGTGCAGCATGCTGGACAGTCGTTTGAGTTGGCCGATCAGCTCTAGATGCTTTCTGGCGAGATCCTTTTTTCCTTCCATAGCGTCCTTCTCCATTGAACCTTGCAAACAGCATAGAGGATCACCCATGGACAACCAGCACAAGAAGATCACCGGCTACCGCGACCTCACCCAGAGCGAGATCGACGGCATGAACTCAATCAAGGCCCTGGAGACCGATGCCGGCGAGCTGTTCAAGCAGATCGGCCAGATCGAAGGTGTTGACCCGCGACTGCTGGCCCTGGCCAAGACCAACCTGCAGCAGGGTTTCATGTGGTTTGTGCGCTCGATCGCCAAGCCGGCCGATCCTTTCGACTGAGTGCAGCCATGACCACCATCGCCTACAAGGACGGCGTGATCGCCTACGACTCTCGGGTAACCCGCGGCGACCTGATCACCGATGACGACTGTGACAAGTGCATTGAGCGTGATGGCGTGAAGTTCTTCATGTCGGGCGCCCTCTGTGACTATGACGCGCTGGTGGCTGCCTACTTCGGCACTGCCCCATCGGGGAAGGTCGACGCATCTGCAATCGTCCTTGATGGCGGCAGACTGATGACGGTTGCCGTAGATGACGATACCGGCCTATGGAAGTCGCCAATCAAGCCTGATCGTCCATACGCCATCGGCAGTGGCACGCCATACGCCTTCGCTGCGATGGATATGGGTGCTTCCGCTGAGAAGGCCGTCGAGATGGCGGCAAGGCGAGACACCAGCACCGGCGGCAAGATCAGGGTAATAACCATCAAGGATTTCTGACCCTGCCGCACGACGACTCAGTCGCGGTAGGGCTCGACCCGTTGGCGCGAAACTGGGAACCACAGCCACTCGTCATCTTGGATGGGGGTGGAGAAGTTGCGCTTCACCTCAAACACGTAGTCGGAACCTTTGCTACCGGTCACCGATATGGTGTGGGCGGAAAACCAGCCAGTGAAAGGATACGTATTTAGGCCCAGCCAACCAGCACGCTGAACAACGCCGCTAGACCCGTCAGCGCCGGTGTACAGAGAGCGCTCGCCTGGGTTGAAATGGAAAGGTACTGCGGAAAGCCTAACGTGGCTGTCAGAGCCCTGGTCGATATCAACATCTGCTGTTTCGAAAGCCATGCGTCAGCTCCTGCGTTGAGTGGATCGCTACCAATACCGGCAACCTGCCACCATTTCAAGCATCAGGATTTATTCATGACCTCTAAGCAACCCGACTGGGAGGCGATCGAACGAGCCTTCCGGGCAGAGTGCAGTCAAGCGCACCCTGCCGGCACTCCTCTCTAGAGCTTCCAGATTTCGAACAGTGCTAAGGACCCCAATCCGAGTATCAGCAGGGTGGTGGTGGACCGGATTCGTTTAGTCGCCAAGTACGTCGCGAATAGTCCGAGTGTGGTAATTGCCAGAGTGCTCATTGTGTATCTCCGTTTGGTTTGAGCCCCTAGTGTTCCTGATTTTTTTTTGAGCAAGCCTCAGTTTGCGACGGATTTTCGTCAACTTTCGAATTCCTCTCTTTTTTTATGCTTTTCTCGGCGGTGATCTATGGGGCGGCCAAATCCACCGGAAGATCTGCTTGAGTCGGTCTGGCTTGCTCTGCGCCCAGCGCCTGAAGTCTGGGAGTGGATACAGAGTGAGATCCTCGCCGACACCGGCAGCATCCATAACCCTGAGCATGCTCACCTGATAGACGCCAACATCGGCGTGCTGTGGGCATCGACTGGGTTCGCCAAGCAGGGGCGGGTCGTCCTTGGTCAGGCTGAGCAGCTGATGTTCCGTGCTGGCGGATGGCAGAAGGCCCGGCAAGAGCAGCAGATGCGGCAGTGGTTCGGCGAGGAGCCGACCTACCTCATCACCCTGGCAGCTGACTACTGCTCCCAGTGCAGCGACGCTGAGTTCTGCGCACTGGTCGAACACGAGCTCTACCACATCGCCCAGGCGACTGATGAGTACGGCGCACCCAAGTTCACCCAGGAGGGGCTGCCCAAGCTCTACCTGCGCGGCCATGACGTGGAAGAGTTCGTCGGAGTGGTGAGGCGCTACGGTGCCAGCCAAGACGTACAGCAGCTGATTGACGCTGCAAGCCGGCCGCCAGAGGTGGCCAAGATCAACATTTCGAGGGCCTGCGGAACCTGTCTGCTCAAGTCTGCCTGACCTTTGACAGACCTAAGACGGAATTGAACCTATGGCGGCCCTGAGCAACGAGGTGAAAGCCTTTATCGTTCAGGCCCTGGCCTGTTTCGATACCCCCGCACAGGTGGCGACCTCTGTCCGAGAAGAATTCGGCATCGAGGTGAGCCGCCAGCAGTGCGAATCGCATGACCCCACCAAGAGCGCAGGCCGAGATCTGGCCAAGCGCTGGCGGACCCTGTTCGAAGACACGCGCAAGCGATTCCGTGAAGAGACATCCGAGATCCCTATCGCCAACCGGGCATTCCGGCTTCGTGCGCTGGGAAGGATGGCTGAGAAGGCCGAGGCCATGAAGAACATGGCCCTGACTGCGCAGTTGCTCGAGCAGGCGGCCAAAGAGGTCGGCGATGTATACGTGAACCGCCAGACCAAGAACGAAAATCCCCACGACAACGTGCCGCCTACCCGGGTGCAGGTCGACGTGGTGGATGCGAGGAAGCCTGATGCCGTCACTTAACGTGCCTCAAGCCAGCTTCCTGCGCATGGAGAACAAGTTCCGCGGCTTCGTCGCCGGGTTCGGCTCAGGCAAGACTTGGGTGGGCTGCGCCGCGCTGTGCAAGCATGTGTGGGAATGGCCACGGATCGACTCCGGCTACTTCGCCCCGACTTACCCGCAGATCCGTGACATCTTCTTCCCGACCATCGAGGAGGTCGCCTTCGACTGGGGCCTGAAGGTCAAGACGAAGGAGAGCGACAAGGAGGTCGAGTTCTACAGCGGCGGCCAGTACCGCAGCACGACCATCTGCCGCTCTATGGAGAAGCCGCAGACCATTGTCGGCTTCAAGATCGGGCACGCCCTTGTCGACGAACTCGACGTTCTGCCCGCGCTGAAGGCTGAACACGCCTGGCGCAAGATCATTGCCCGGATGCGCTACAACGTGCCCGGGTTGAAGAACGGCGTTGACGTGACCACCACCCCTGAGGGGTTCAAGTTCGTCTATCAGCAGTTCGTGAAGCAGTTGCGCGAGAAGCCGGCCCTGCAGGGTATGTACGGCCTGGTGCAGGCCAGCACGTTCGACAACGAACTGAACCTGCCGCCGGACTACATCCCATCGCTGATGGAGTCGTACCCAGCACAGCTGATCCTGGCGTACCTGAATGGCCAGTTCGTCAACCTGAACGCCGGGTCGATCTACCACGCCTACGACCGGAAGCTGAATTCCTGCTTCGATACCGTAGAGCCTGGTGAGCCCTTGTTTATCGGTATGGACTTCAACGTCGGCAAGATGGCGGCGATTGTCCATGTCAAACGGCCTGACGGAAAGCCCAGGGCAGTGGATGAGCTGATAGACGGCTTCGACACCCCGGACATGATCCGGCGCATCAAGGAGCGCTACTGGCGGCACAACGGCAACACGTACGAGAAGACCTGCGAGATCAGGATCTACCCGGACGCCTCGGGCGGGTCGCGCAAGTCGGTCAATGCCAGCGAGACGGACATCGCCATCCTGCGTCAGGCCGGGTTCAGCGTGATCGCCCCCGATGCCAACCCACCGGTTAAAGACCGCATCAACGCCATGAACGCGATGTTCTGCAACGCGAATGGCGAGCGCCGCTACCTGATTAACCCGCTGCGCTGCCCGACCTACGCGGATGGCTTGGAGCAGCAGGTGTGGGCGCCCAATGGCGAGCCCGACAAGAAATCTGGCGTCGACCACGCGAACGACGCCGGCGGCTACTTCATCCACCACGACTATCCGATCAGCAGGCCGGTTACTCACGTGCCGATCTCGTTCACTTTCTGAGGCCATCCATGCCTAATTTCCTACCCCGGGCAGAGTACTCGGAGGCCTTGCCCGGCTGGCAGCTGGTCAAGCGCTGCGTGGCGGGCGCCCGAGAGGTGCGCAAGCACGATATCTACCTGCCGATGCCGGACCCGGAGAATAAGTCTCCTGAGAACCAGGCGCGGTACAAGCAGTACAAGAAGCGGGCGATGTTCCTAAACATCACCGGGCGCACGCGTACCGGCCTGCTGGGTGCGGTGTTTCGCAAGACTGCAGAGCTGGAGTTGCCCGCCGGGGTCGAATACCTCAAAGAGAACGCTAGCGGCGACGGCACGAGCCTGGAGCAGCTGTCCAAGGATGCCGTGGGCGAGTGCCTTGACGCAGGCCGGGGTGGGTTCCTCGTGGACTTCCCTGCGGTTGAGGGCGTGTCCTCCATGGCCGACATGCAGGGGCGCAGCGCGCTGATCCATCACTATGGCGCCGAGTCGATCATCGACTGGGATGAGCAGGTGGTCGATGGCGTGAAGCGACTGGTCTATGTCTGCCTGCTGGAATGCGTGTCTACGTTCAGTCCGGACAGCCTGGAGCGCACAACGAGCACCCAATACCGCGTGTTGCTGCTGGTTGATGGCCGCTATGTGCAGCGTGTTTACGCCGAGGACGGCAACACCTATAGCGAAGTCGCGCCGCTCGACAAGAATGGCCGCCCCTTCGATCACATTCTGTTCAGTTTCTACGGCTCGCAGAACAACGACGCCAGTGTCGACAAGTCGCCACTTGAAGACCTGGCCGACGTGAACATCCTGCACTACGGCAACAGCGCCACGGTGGAAGAGAGCGGGTTCATCAGCAGCCAGCCCACGCTGTTCATCACCACCGATATCAGCGCCGACGAGTTCGCCAAGGTGAACCCGAACGGCATGCACATCGGATCGACCCGGGGCTACAACCTCGGCAAGTCCGGTGACGCAAAGCTTGTCCAGGCAACGGAGAGCCAACTGGCTCGTACGCTGATGAAGGACAAGGAAGAGCAGATGCTGATGATCGGCGCCCGCATCGTCCAGAAGGCCGGCGGCGCTGAGACTGCAGAGGCCGTGCGCATCCGCTACAGCTCGGACAACAGCGTGTTGGGCACCATCGCCGGCAACGTCTCTGAGGCCCTGAAACGGGCCATCCTCGACGCCGAGCGCTTCATGCTGGGCGAGCCTGATGAGGAAGGTACGGTCTTCTGGCTCAACCAATCGTTCTTCGACGAGACGATGACCGCCCAGGACATTCTCGCCCAGGTCCAGCTGTGGCAGCAGGGCCTGATCGCGAAGTCCGACTTGCGCACCAATCTGCGCCAGGGGGGCGTGATTGAGGCTGACCGCACTGACGAGAAGATTGACCTGGAGCGCGAGACCGAGGCTCCGGTAAGTGGCGGGGTCACGGTCGAGACGGAGGAGTAAATGAGCGCTGACGGATATCTGGAGGATGAGGCCACCCGGCACGCCATCTACGTCCAGCTCTACGCGGCGCACAACGCCGAAGAGATCGCGGTATTCATCGCTCAGGCCATCGTTGTTGCCAAGAGTAGGGTGGCTGAAGGCCTGAGCGCATACGGCACCAGGCGCTACGAGCAGCAGATCCGGGTTCTGCAGAAGGACTTGGCCGGGATCTACACCGGGATGAAAGGCCAAATGGAGCTTGAGCTTCAGTCCTTTGCCGGGGTGGAGGCCAAGTACAACATCGACCTGCTGGAGCAGGTGGTGAAGCCGAGGGTGCAGCTCAACACGCCTTCTCCGCAGATCGTCACTTCGGCGGCCAAGCTCGATCCGATGGCATTGGAGGCTCGCAAGGGCGTCCAGAAGATCAGCATCAGCGGCGCGCTGGACGAGTTCGGTACCAAGAAGGCTGCCGACATCCTCAGCGAGATCAAGATCGGCTCTGCGCTTGGCGAAACCACCCCGGCAATCGCCCGGCGCCTCAACAGCCTGCACCAGGTGCAGCGTGATCAGGCGTCGGCCCTTGTCAGGACGGCCACAAACCACATCGCCAGCACCGCCAGGGTCGAAACCCTGAAGGCGAACGACGACATTCTGCTGGGCATGCGCCGCATCGCCACGTTGGACTCCAGGACATCGCTCTATTGCATGAGCATTGACCGGACGGTTATCCCGCTCGACGGACCAAGGCCGCCGTACCACTGGAACTGTCGGACCACCGTCATCCCCGTGCTGAAGCCTGAGTACGAGCGGAAGATCCCTGGCTCAACGCGGCCATCGGTCGGGCCTGACGGCACGAAGCCTGTGGCTAGCGACACCAGCTACCCCGAATGGCTGGCGCGACAGTCTGCGGGCTTCCAGAAGGAGGTGCTTGGGCCCTCCCGGTATGCCCTGTTCAAGAAAGGCGAATTGCCTATTGAGCGATTCACGGATGCCAACGGCAAAACGCTGAATCTTCAACAGCTGCGCGAGCGCGAGCCTGAGGCTTTCGAGCGGGCTGGCCTGAACTGATCCGCGCCACAAAACACAGCGCCTCGATTTCGTGGCGCGCAGTTCCAAGCCCTGGCTGAGCCGGGGCTTTTTTGTATCCGCAGGCAGGGCCTGCTCAACGTCTCTGGGAGACAGCAATGACCTTGAAATTCCAACTGGACAGCCTCGAAGGCGTCGAAGAATCGGTAGCAGCCCTGTACGTCGAGAAGGAGGGCAAGTTTGTCCTCGGCATTGAGGGCCTGCCGCAGCAGGAGGACGTCACCGGGCTGAAGGCCAAAGTGGAAGAGCTACTGGGCGAGAAGAAGGCCGCCGAGAAGGCCCGTCGCGAGGCCGAAGACAAGGCACGCGCCGAGGCCGAGGAGGCTGCTCGCAAGTCGGGCAACGTCGAAGAGCTCGAAAAGTCTTGGTCCGAGAAGTACGCCCGCCGCGAGGCAGAGCTGACCAGCCAACTCGAAAGCACCAACAGCACCCTGCAAGGCCAGATCCGGGATCTGACCGTGGGGCGCACCGCTACCGAGATCGCGACCACCCTGGCTGTTCCAGGCAGCGCCAAGGCATTGCTTCCCCACATCGAACGCCGGCTGAGCGTCGAGCAGCGCGACGGTAAACCAACCGTTGTGGTGCTGGACGCCGCCGGCAAGCTCTCGGCGGCAACGCTGGACGAGCTGAAAGCAGAATTTACCAACGATCCGGCCTTTGGCCCGTTGATTGTTGGCAGTAAAGCATCTGGCGGCGGGGCCGGCGGTGCAAAAGGTGGCGGCGGGGCCGCGCTGAAACGTTCCGAAATGTCCTCTACTCAGAAGCGCGAGTTCATTGAAGCGCACGGGCAGAGCGCCTACCTCAAATTGCCCAAATAGGGAGTAACACATGGCGACCACCGTCAACTCGGACATGATCGTTTACAACGATCTTGCCCAAACCGCCTACCTGGAGCGCATCCAGGACGTGATCGATGTCTTCAACGCCTCGTCGAATGGCGCAATCGTGCTGAACAACGAGCTTATCGAAGGTGACCTGCGCAAGCGGGCCTTCTACAAGATCGGCGGCGCGATCGGTCACCGCGACGTGAACTCCAGCGCTACCGTGACCGGCTCCAAGATCGGTGCTGGCGAGATGGTCGGCGTGAAGGTTCCGTTCAAGTACGGCCCGTACGAGACCACCGAAGAGGCCTTCAAGCGCCGTGCTCGCTCGCCTGAAGAGTTCTCCGAGCTGGTTGGTCAGGACTACGCTGACGCAGTGCTGGAAGGCTACATCCAGTACGCGATGGCCGCCCTCAAGGCCTCTATCGGCGCGAACGCCAACATGGTGGCTACCGGGAGCTTTGCCACTGACGGCAAGAAGGTGCTGACCAAGGGCATGCGCAAGTTCGGTGACCGCTTCGGCCGCATCGCGCTGTGGACCATGGACTCGGCCACCTACTTCGACATGGTCGACCAAGCGATCAGCGAGAAGATCTACGAAGAAGCGGGCGTGGTGATCTACGGCGGCCAGCCGGGCACCATGGGCAAGCCGGTACTGGTTACCGACACTCACCCAGCCGAAACCATCTTCGGACTGCAATCGGGCGCGATTCGCGTCACCGAATCCCAGGCTCCAGGCTTCCGCTCGTACAACATCGACAACCAGGAAAACTTGGCGATGGGCTTCCGTGCCGAGGGCACCTTCAACCTGGACCTGCTGGGTTACAGCTGGGCAGACGCCACCGGCGGCATCAACCCGAACCTGGCTGCTGTCGGCGCGGGCGCCAACTGGGCGAAGTATGCGACCAGCGACAAAGCCACTGCTGGCGTCCTGATCGATCTCGGCACCCCGTAACCACGTTGGGCGACTCATGCGTGGGTCGCCTTGGAGATCACCATGGAACTAATCTATACCGCGCAGGCGTCTGGTTTTGAGCCGGGTAAGCGCTACCGTAACCCTCAGCACTTCGATCGCCCGGAGCCAGGCGTGAAGGCTGTCGTGATCGTTGGCGAGTGGCCCAAGGTGGCAGCCGCTTATGAGGAGGCCGGTGCCGAGGTGTCGGTTGTCGAGGCTCCGAAGCGTGTGGCTATCGTCGAAGGTCCTGACCAGGCTGAGCTTGATCGTCTGATTGCCGAACTGGCCTCCATCGGCATGATCGTCGAGTCGTTCGCCGAGCAGAGCCTGGAGCGTCCGCAAGGCGAACTTGGCGAAACCGCAGGCCGCTTGTTCCAGGTTCTGGAAGCGGTCAATGCCGGCATCGCCAGCTTGCAGCGCGAGCGTGACGGCGAAGCCGAGAAAGCCAGATTGCTGCAGAAGCAAGTGGATGACCTGCTGGCCCAAGCAGCCAAGCGTGAGCTCGAGACCGAAGAAGCTCGAGAGGCCAATGAGGTCGCCGAGCTTAAAGCCAAGCTGGACGCTGCGAACGTTACCTACCGCGCCAACGCCTCTAAAGAGTCGCTGCAGAAGCAGGTTGCCGAACTCGGCCAGCAGTAATCCCGGGGCCTTGGCCCCTCTCATTTCAGCGGAGGCCGGATGGCTACCTACATCACCGTGGCCGACGTGGATAGCATCCTCGGGGCTGCCTGGGCTCCCGACGCCGACAAGGAAGAAGCGGTATTCGAGGCGAACGCCTACCTGACCGCGCTCAACCTGGTTGGCATCGACATGGACGACATCCCCGACGACGTGAAGGAGGCTGGTGCCCGGCTGGCCAAGTGCGCATCCCAGGGCAAGCTGTACCAACAGCAGACCGAGGGATCGCTCGAGGCCAAAACGGTCAAGGCTGGCTCGGTATCCACCAGCAAGACCTTCGGCTCGATCGACAAGACCAGCACGGCCGCACAGCCGGCGTGCGTGCAGCTGGCTCTGGCCCTGCTCACGCCATGGCGCAGCAATCCATTCGCCTTCCGCGTGTCGAGGGGGTAGGGCATGGGCCTACGCGACGACATTCAGGCCGATCTGGCCGAGGCCTTCGACGATGACCTGGCTGATGCCGTGTCCGAGTTCACCGGCACCTACATGGGGCCCGGCGTCTGGGATCCGGTCAGCGAGACCACCACGGCCCAGCCAGTGACGTACACGGGCCGAGGCGTGCTGTCCCGCTACGAAGATAGCCGTATCGACAACGTGAACATCCTGGTCGGCGACCTGCGCCTCACCGCGCTTGCCAACGAGGTCACCGATACCCCGGATGTTGGGCACAAGATCACTGCGCCAGACCTGATGGACCGGTCCAAGCAGGTGGCCTACCTGGTCAAGTCGGTGCGCTCCGACCCGGCTTCAGCCACCTACCGATTGCAGCTGAGGAAGTAGCCATGGCCAAGAGCAGGGGATGGAGCACACCGCCAAGCCTGTTCACCGGCCTGGTCGAAGAGGCCCTGGCGCAGCGTGTGCGCGTCATTGCACTGGCCATGCTCAATGAAATCGTGCTGCGGTCGCCGGTCGATACCGGCCGGTTCCGCGGCAACAACATCGTGAGTGTGGGCGCGCCGGTGTATGCCAGCAGCGAGAACCTCGATCCATCGGGGTCTGAGACCATCCAGCGCGGGCTATCCGCGATGAGCGGCCTGGAGCCGTACACGCAGGTCTATATCCAGAACAACCTTCCATACGCCACCGCGCTGGAGGACGGCCATTCGAAGCAGGCGCCCGGCGGCGTCTATGCGGTGTCTTTCAACGGCGTTTCCCAGGCCTACAGCTCATGACCTTCGAACAGATCCGCGCCATCGTGATAGGGCGCATGCAGCAGTGGGTCGGTATCCCGGCTGGCGCAGTTGACTACCCGAACAACAGCGCGCCCTTCGACCCGGCCGGCAAGCCGATCTGGGCCAGGCTGGCCGATGTGCCAGGGCTTTCCAGCGCACCGGAGATCGGCATCGGCCCGTGCGTGCGCCGCACCGGCATCATCATCGTCCAGCTGTTCGTGCCCAGCTACAAGGGCACCCTTGCCATCACCAAGGCCGCTGACACGCTGGTGCAGCACTTCCAGTTCTACAGCGACCCGACCGGGCCATTCGACTGCTACGCGGCGTCGGCTGCGACGATTGGCGATGACGGCCATGGCTGGTACCAGGTCAACGTGTCGATCCCATACCGGGCCTACTGAGCCCTCAACATCCACCGCCACATGGCGGTTTTTTTACGCCTACTCATAGGAGAAACACCCCATGTCGAGCGGTGCAAAAGTACAGCTTGCCTCCATCAAAGAGGTGACGCCAGGCGTAACGCCGGCTGGTGATTGGAAGGTGCTAACCCGCATCAGCAACGGCCTTATGCCTACCTTCAACTCGGAAGAGAACAACGAAATCGGCTTCACCCGCATGTCTCAGGGTACTGCCCAAACCACCGTGGACGTGGGCGGCGATATCGAAACCAAGTGGCGTTTTGGCGCACTGGACGATTTCATGGCCTCCTGCTTCGGCAAGGACTGGGCCGGCAACGTCCTGACCATGGGCGACGACCGCATCACCTTCTCGATCGCATCATACGCAACCGACATCGGCGTCTCTGCCATTGCCCGCGGCGTGCAAGTCGCCAACATGAACTTCGATTTCCCAGGCGACAACGAAGTCACGGTCACCATGACCATGGCGGCGCGCTCCTGGGACGACAAGGGCGACAACACGTCGTTCATCGTCAACGCCCAGCCCGAGTCCAGCCAGCGGCGGTTCAGCTTCAAAGACGTCAGCGGCCTGCGTATCAACGGGGTCCAGGTTGGCGAGGACAACGCCTGCGTCGACAGCTTCAACCTGCAGTTCGACAACGCGGTTCAGACCCAGCGCTGCATCGGCAACGGCAACCCGTACCCGGGCAACATCATTGCCACCACCTTCACCCCGTCCGGTGCGATCACCATCAGCTGGTCGAAGATGGCCTACGAGCTGTGGAAGGCCCAGAAGGGTAATGACGCGATCAGCCTGGAATTCACCATCGGCAACGCTGACGGCGGGTATCGCTTCCTGATCCCTGAGATGGAAGTGACCGCCGACTGGCCTGATGGCGGATCGACCGACATCATCCAGGTGGAACTGAACTACACCGCGCGCCGTGTTGCTCCGACCATCACCCGCCTGCCGGCACCGATCGTTGTGGCTGCGGTGGATGTCACTCCGGCCACTCTGAGCCTGGAAGTAGGTGATACCGACGACCTCGAAGTCGTGGTCACCCCGGCCGGTGCCAGCCAGCAAGTAACCTGGACCAGTTCCGCCCCGACCATCGCCAGCGTGAGCGAGACCGGCCTTGTCACCGCCCTGGCAGTCGGCACCGCCACCATCACGGCCACCAGCGTCGCAGACGGCACCAAGACCGATACCTGTGCTGTCACCGTCACCGCTTAACCCTTTGCCCGGCGCGCCCTGCGGTGTGCGTCGGGCCTTTTACCGCAGAGGAATACCATGGGCATCACCATTGCAAGAAAGCCTGAGCTGGATATCAACGGCGAGCGCTGGGTGCACTTCAAGGTCGGCCCGGGCGGCATGGCTGTGAAGTGCGATCAGGGCCCGGACACGGCGGCGATTCTGGTCGCATCCATTGCCAACCCGATCTACAAGTCGCACCAAGCCGTGATCCGCCGACACCTTGCCGCGCTGAATCAGCAGGCTGGCGTGGGCACTGCAGGCTTCACCATCGACTCCATCCCCGATGTTGAGCTCGAAACCGACGACGATCTGTTCATCGACCTGGCCACCAAGCACCTGATCAAGGATTGGCAGGGTATCGACCTCGAAGAGCGCCCGGGCGAGCCGGCCAAGTACACCCCGCAGCTGTGCAAGGCGCTGATCGAGCAGATGCCCAGCATCTACTTCCTGGCCCTGCGCACCGGCCTGGACATTGCCAAGCGCATCGAGGAGCAGGCCCAGGCCACTGCGGAAAAGCAGTAGCGGCATATCGCTGGGGTAGGGACTGGGCCGGGCCTGACAACGAAAAGAAGCGTTGGAAGCATGAGCGCCTCGGGCTGGCGGCGCAGGAACCGCCGGAGATTGACGACGTGGTCGCCGAGATCCTTGAGGCCTACGGGCATATCGGCCGGTCCCGGCAGTACGTCGGCATGATGGGCGCTCCGGCGCCGATCGCACCGTCCGCGATCGCCGAGTATCTCGACCGCTACCCCTCGGTGATATGCCGCGAAGAGTTCGATGCCGCTATCTTCGCCTTGGACGACGAGTTCCGCCGGCGGTGGGCTGAGCAGCAGGAAAAAGAGCAGGGCAAAGCCGCGCCGAACAAGCGGTAGTCAATTGGTACGGCCAGGCTGGAGGAGTTTTTGGTAATGTGGCAGGCTCCGCTACTTCTAGAAGAGGTATGGAGCATCGACAATGATCGGAGCGGATGAAAAGCGGAACCTGTGCATCAAGGATATGGGGTCGGATCTTGGGGCGATGTACTGCGACCTCAACGATCACCTGCTTGACATTCTTCTGTTGTGGAAGCAATACGAGGCGCTCTTTGGCGTAGATCCCGAAACCGTCCGGATTCTGAACCAGTCGGCACCCACGTTCTTCGGCATCGTCCAGGCCCAGCTTTGGGATGGGGTGATGTTGGGTATTTCAAGACTCACGGATCCACCTGTTAGTGCTGGCAAGAAAACCCTATCCATCCGGGCGATTCCTGATCTAGTCACTGATCCAGGTGTAAAAGCGCAAGTTGAAAGCGCGATCTCCAAGGCATTGGTCGACGCTGAGTTTACAAGGGCTCATCGTAATAAGCGGATCGCTCACAATGATCTAGTGCATATTCAAGACAAGGTTGCTAACCCCCTGCCGCCTGCGAGCCGGCAGAAAATAAAGGCTGGCCTGGACGCAATCTGCAACGTGCTTGAGGTGCTGAACGGCCATTATCGTCAGTCATGCATGGCGTACGACGACCTGATTTACAACGGCGGTGCATGGTCCGTGGTTGATCTTCTGAAAGGCGGCCTTGAGCATCGTGATTGCGAGATGAGCGACTAATTCGAAAGCCCAGCCCCGCGCTGGGCTTTTTGCATCCGCTTCATTTCCGGCGCTTTCCGGCGTGATGCTTCCCCATGGCGCTGGCATGGAAAGCTCGCCAGATATGCAGCTTTTCAAGCTCCTCGGCCTGGGCTATCTCCTGGGCGCGCTCCCGGGCGCGGATCTCGTCCACGACCTCCGCCCAGTGCTCCAGCGCCTCGGCGAACCTCTGGTTCTCATCTTCGGGCATCTTGGCACCCTTCGCGTGAGTGGTTGGCAGCGGTAAGGGTAGACCAGATGGGGGCTGACTTCGCTTGTCTGTTGGCGCCGGGCCTGGAATGGCTGTGGTAGATTCTGGCCATCTTTATGGAGGAAGCCATGAATCGAACGCTATTGATCGCCGCCCTTGTCTGCCTGCCTGTACCAGCGCTTGCCGCAAGCGGCGAAGAGACCTGCAAGAAAATATCTGCCATGGCGGGTAAAGCAATGGAGGCGCGCCAGGACGGCGATTTGCTCGAGGACGCCATGTCATCCGTAGGCGACCAAAGCAAATTCTCTGACGCCATGGTGGTGAAGGCGTACACCGCGCCGGTCGCGAGCAGTTCTGCCGGCAAGAAAAAGCTCGTGTCTGACTTCAGAAACGCGGCTTACGCCGAGTGCTACAAAAACATCATCGAGCCAATGAAATAACAGAACCCGCTCCGGCGGGTTTTTTAACCTCCGGAGAAAGGTATGGCGCAGGAATCCCGCCTGGCGGTAACAATCGACTCGCGGGGCGCCAAGCGCAATGCGGATGACCTGACTGGTTCGCTCAATGACATGACGCGCGCAGGTGACGCGGCTGCGGCATCTGCTGATGGCGTTTCTTCCAGCCTTGACGATCAACGCAAGGAGCTTTCCCAGCTGCTTGGTCAGATCAACCCAACGGTTGCAGCGCTCGGTCGTCTTGACGACATGCAGGAAAAGCTGGCCAAGTTCAAAAAGGCCGGAATCGTCGAGAGCGACACGTTCGTCGAGTACACACAGCGCATAAACACGATGCGAGATGCCCTTGGTGAAACTGCCGAAGGCATGAATAAGGCTGGCATGTCGGCCAAGGCCTACCAGGCTGCCCTGCGCGGCGTTCCGGCTCAGTTCACCGACATCGCTGTGAGCCTCCAGAGCGGGCAGGCTCCGCTGACTGTGCTACTGCAACAGGGCGGCCAGCTCAAGGATATGTTCGGCGGTGTCGGCCCTGCAGCCCAGGCGCTTGGCGGGTACATCCTTGGCTTGGTGAATCCATTCACCGTTGCTGCTGCCGCCGCCGGCGCTCTGGCCCTGGCCTACTACAAGGGCTCCGAGCAATCGGATGCCCTTCGAAACAGCCTGATTCTGACAGGCAACTTCTCCAAGGCGTCCGAGGCGCAATTGATCAGCTTGGCGGAGTCGGCCGACCAGGTAACGGGGACGTTCGGTCAGGCTGCCGGAGCGTTGGCGCAATTGACCGCCGCCGGCGAGAACACAACCGGGAATTTTAAGCTGATCACGACCACAGCCGTCGAGATGCAGCGAGTCACCGGCAAGGCCATAGAAGAAACGGTCGCCGAGTTCATCAAGCTCGGCAAGGATCCGGTCGCGGGCATTGTCGAACTGGACGAGAAATACCGATTCCTGACCGCATCGGTGTATGCCCAAATCAAGGCCCTGTCGGATCAGGGTAAAGCCGTGGCTGCTGCCGACTTGGCGGAGCGCACCTACGCCGAGGCAATGGGTCAGCGCACCTCCAAGATCCGCGAAAACCTTGGCGTGATTGAGCGAGGATGGCTCAATATCAAGGACGCGACAAATGAGGTCCTTGACGCCTTTGCCAGCATCGGCCGCAATAGCGCTGAGAGCGAGCAGTCGGCTATTACTCGACTCCAGCAAGAGCTTGCCTACCGCACAAGTCTTCTTGATACAGGCTACGAAGATGACACCACCAGGTCGCGAATAGCCGAGATTGAAAAAGAGATCGCTCAGAAAAAAGAGATTCTCGACCTCAACCGAAAGACATTGGAAGAGGAGGAGAAGCGGCGCCGCATCCAGGAGGAAGGCCGCAAGGGTCTGGAAGCGCTGGATTCCTCCTACAAGAGTGCGCTGACACAAACGCAGCGCCTGAATAAAGATCTAACAGACCTCGACAAGGCAAAGGCCAAGGCTGTTGCTGCTGGAGTCTTCACTGCTGCAGAAGAGGCCAAGTACGCCACTGCCCGGAAGAACATCGAGCAGGAAATCGCGGACATCAAAACCCGCGAGGCGAAGAAGAACGCGCCGAAGAACGTCAACCGCGGCGTGGCTGAGGCGGAGAACACCTTCGCTCGACTTTACGGCCAGTACGACCCTGCAGCCCAGGCCGTACGGGCACTCACCAAGGAGCAGGGCCAGCTCGACCTGGCCCTGACCAAGGGCAAGATCACGCAGGAGGAATACAGCAAGGCGCTGGCCCAGGCTTCGATCAACTACGCAGCAGCACTCAAGGGTGCCCAGGGCCTGACCGCCGTGGAGCAGTACCGCGCCCAGCTGCAGCGCCAGTTGGTCAACGAGCAGGCTCAGTACCAGCTTGATGCCGCCAGTGTCGGAATGGGCGACCTGCAGACCTCGCGCATGCAGCAGCGGCTGAACCTGGAGATGCAGACCAACGATCGCCTGCTCCAACTGCAAACCGAACTGGCCAACGCCACGGACGAGAAGCAGCGCCAGGCACTCCAAGGTCAGATCGACGCCATCAACGAGTTCCTGCCCCAGCAGCTTGCAGCGATGCAGGCCGGCTGGGCGCAGATGGACCAGGCCATGCTCAACCCGATCAACGGGTGGACGGCGGCGGTGCAGAACTTCGGCAACCAGGCGCGCGACATCGCCGGGCAGACGGAGTACATCTTCTCCAGCGCGTTCAACAACATCTCCACCGACATCACCGACGCGATAATGGATGGGCAGTTGTCGTTCAGCAACCTGGGTGACATCGCCGGTAACGTGGTGCGCGACATCCTCGCGGGCTTCGTGAAGATGGGCGTGCAGATGGCGCTGAATGCGGCGCTGAATGCCACGCTGGGCACGGCTGCGGCGAGCCAGAGCATGATCCTGGCGGGCACCACGGCCACGGCCTGGGCACCGGCGGCGGCGATGGCTTCTCTTGCAACGCTGGGCGCCAACTCCGTGCCCGCGGCTGCAGCGCTGACCTCGACCACTGCTCTGGCATCCAGCCTGGCTGTGATCCCGGGCTTCGCCACCGGTGGCTACGTCTCAGGGGCCGGAACCGGAACCTCCGACAGCATCATGGCCAGGCTGAGCGATGGCGAGTTCGTGGTGAACGCCGCGGCGACCAAGCGTAACCGGGCGCTGCTGGAGGCGATCAACTCGAATGAGCGGGTATCGGTGGCTGGTGGTGGCGGTTCGGTTGTTTCGACGCAGCCAGGTTCGTCCGGGGCATCCGGCATTCAGCAGAACATCTACATCCAGAACCACACCACTGCGCAGGTGGAGCAACGACGCATGCCTAACGGAGACCTTGAGTTTGTCATCCGGGAGGCAACTGACCGAGCTGTTCAAGAGGTCGCTGGGCAGCTCGCTTCAGGTTACGGCAACGTAGTGGATGCCGGGGAAGGTGCTTATGGGTGGAGGCGCCCAGGCGGCTAACCAACAAATCAGGAGATTCACATGGAACAACAAGCAGTTGCAGAATCCAAATTCCCGGCTGGCCGGGCTAAGTCATTCCTCTTGGATGAAGATTGGATCGAGATCACCCTCGGTGAACTGGTCGACCTAGCTGATTTTGAGCTTGGCGTGTGCTTTCAGTGCGGCTTGGCGACAATCACGCGCGATGGGGCGATTCGCCCTGCGACTTCAGAGGTGGAGGTTCAGGTTAAGCGCGATGGCGGCGAATGGGCCTCGGCATTCAAGAATGCATGGACCTTGGGCTCGCTCGACACGCATGAGGAGGAGATCAAGGTTCCTGGCGAAGACATGGTTCTGATCCGCGCAAGGAAATCTGCGCAGCCAACTAGTGATGTACGCGACGATGTAGCCCTGGTAGCCAGGCGCCGAGCATTAGCCTAACGCCTGGCCATCCTGTCACTCAGACTTTCGGTTAGCCGGGCTCTCCTCGTTCAGCTGCTGCAAGTCCATCAGGATGATGTTTATGGTCGATCCAAGCCGACCAAGGGCCGCATTCAGGTGCGCCTTGCTCATCTCATCAGTGACTGGGGTGTTGGCGTAATCATTCAAGTGCGACTTGAACCGCTCCAGTTCGTCTCTGGCGACATTGTGTCGTCCGATCATGTCTAGCTCCTTATTTACCTAGAAACCCCACCTCCCTTGCTGGGCCCTCACGCCCGGGAAGCGGAGGGGGTCGAGCATAGGACAGATAGCCAGCACATTGCTATCTAAGGTACGCCTCAACGAGGAATGGCAATGATTCAATACCCGGCAGAATTGCCACTTCCTCTGCAGGAGGGGTATGGCCTGAGCACGGTCGACCCGATGCGGGCTACGCCGATGGTCACCGGCCGGTCTCGGTATCGACGGGTAACCAGCAATCCTCCGACCTCCGCTCAGTTCACATTCAACTTCAGCCAGGAAGAGGCTGCGCTGTTCGAGGGTTGGCATACCTGGGCTCTGAACCTTGGCGTCGAGTGGTTCGAGATGCCACTTCAGACCCCGCTGGGTATGCAGGTGCACCTGGTGCACTTCAAAGGTATGTATACCGGCGGTGAACTGGCTCAGATCAAGCGCTGGCGGTTCTCTGCTCGCTTGGAGTTCAAGAAACGGCCGGTCTACACCGAGGACCAGTACCTCGGCGCCTACCTGGGCATGCCGCTAGACCAGTTCAACGCCGGCCTGCAATCCATCCTTGAGAAATGGCATACGGATTACTTCGGATGAGCCTGATAGAAGAGTGCTATGCCTCGGGGCGCGGGGAGCTGGTGGATACGATCGAGGCGCGGAAGGAGGGCGGCACGGTCTCGCACTGCTACTGCTCGGGCTGGGAAGACCGGGTGTGCGCCACCGAGGACGGCCGCACGCTGACCTTCGTCGCAATGGCCATGGACCTGGCCCTGCCCAAGAACGACAACAGCGCGTTCCAGAACCTGGTGCTGGGCCTGGACAACGTCACGGGCGAGGTGCAGGAGGTCGTTGAGGAAGCCAAGGCAGCCGATGACCGCTTCATCATCACCTTTCGGCGCTACCTGGTCGAAGACCTGACGTTCCCGCAAGAGCGGTACCGCATGACGCTGCTCAGCCGGGAGTACGAAGACGACGTGGCCAAGCTCACCGCCGGCTTCTTCGACCTGCTCAACACCAACGGTCTGCGCACCGTGCTGACCACCACCCTGGCACCTGGCCTCAAGTACCTCTAACCATGATCGAGAAATTCATACGCGCCCCGTATCGCGAGGGTGCACGGGGTCCTATTGCCTTCGATTGCTGGGGTCTGTGCATCGCCGTGCGCCATGAGGTGTTCGGCCTGCCGCTGCTGCCCAGCCTGGGCGCCGTGGGCAAGAACAAGCTCAAGGCCAACACCGAGGCCTATCACGACCTGCGCCAGGGCATGGAGGAGTGCCAGCCCGAGCCCGGAGCGATCGCCGCCGTGTTCCGCGGCTCGCTGTGTCTGCACGTAGGCGTGGTAGTGGAAAGCGAGGGCAGATTGAAGGTGCTGGACACAAACCCCGGCGGCGCCTGCCTCCGAACAACTGGCGAGTTCGAAGCCGCTCACCCGAAGGTGGTGTACTACCGTGATCGAATTTTTCCCGAATAAGCTGAGCAACACGGCGCCCCTCGGCACCTGGAAGACAGACCGCCGAATGTCGATCGAGGAGTGGCTGAAGTCCCTGGCCCCGTCCTACGAGCGCCGAGAAAGCCCGCCAATCAGTGTTGTGCTCAATGATGAGCTGATCGAGCAGCACCTGTGGCATAAGGTGAAGTTCAAGCCTGCCGACCTGCTGCAGATCTACCGCGAGCCCAAAGGTACGGATCCGTTCTCCATCACCTTCGCGCTGTTCAAAGGCGCCAAGGCGGTGCTGAAGTCGATCATGCCCAAGATGCCCGGCATGCCATCCAGCGCAGGTACTCAGCAGGGCGACCCCCTGACCGAGGCCAGCGCCAAGGGCAACAAGGTCAAGCTGGGAGAGCCAGTGCGCCAGATCGCCGGCCATCAGCGGGTTTATCCGTCGTACCTGACCCAGCCCCGCCGGGCGCATGTCGCCCCGCGTGACCAGCGCGTGGAAATGCTGCTGTACATCGGCGAAGGCGAGTACGACGTACCGCTGGCCAAGGTCAAGGTTGGCGAAACCCCGCTGATCTCCTTGGGATCCGACGCAACCTTCACGATTTACCCGCCAGGCGCTGATCTGTCGGGCGACCCAGCCCACATCAACTGGTTCAACGTTCCTGAGGTAGGGGCAAGCTCCAGCGGCTCGGCCGGCCTGGAACTGACCATGGCCACCGACCTCACCAGGTCGGCCACGGCTTCGGCCTACCAGTTCGTCGGCGATACGATCAGCGTGCCGTCCGGCTCTGGCCAGTTCCCGGCCGACTGGTCGAACGGCATCATCGTCCGTGTGCTTGCGCCGTATACCTACACGGTGATCGACGGTGGTGCAGGTCGCGACATCATCCGTGGCCCGCTGGAAATGCTGAATCCCACGGCTGGGATGCTCATCGAGGTGGCCGGGGCGAATGCTGGCTTGTACGTCGTGCATAGCTACACACCATACAGCCCAGCAGTGCCGGCCAACCCTGGAACCGCTTCTACGCTCACTGGCTCAGCCGCACCGAGCCGGTATGACTTCGACGTCACGTCACTGAGCTTTAGCCTGGTACGGGGCGCGTCCACCTACCCAGTGACGCTGAACACCGCCACAACCGATCTCGCGGGCCTGGTATCTGCACTGAATACCCAGCTCAGCGGGACGCCATTCCAGGCGCAGCAGAGCAGCGGTATGGTGCGGTTCGTTGAGCTAACGCCGTTCGCCGGCCAGGCCATCACGGCCACCGGCGCATCGACCATCCTGGGCTCGTCGCCCGTCGGCGTGACCGGCATGGCAACGACCAGCGCCATTCCCGAGCAGCCAGCGGAAATGACGCTGGACTATGACGGTGGGTCGCCTGTGGTAGGTCTGGCACTGGGTCAGGGGCTGGCCACCATCGGCCCGCGCGGGCTGCGGTACCGGATCACGGCGTTCAGCACGAGCTTGCTCGAGGTTGAGCGCCTGACCTCATCCGGGTTGACTGACGCGGGCTGGCCCGGCTTCAACGCCATGCAGACCGTGAACGGCCTCATCACGCTGGACGCTTCGAACCTGCAGGGCGGCTACCGTGGGCCATTCGCCTGCTGCCCGGAAAACGAGAAGGTCACCCAGCTAGAGTGGACTGTCACCTACGCCAATGGCCTGGCCGGTATCGGCCGGGAAGGGCAGATTTACGAGATCCCGACCTACTACGTGTTCGAGTACCGCGACATGGACGTGGCCGGTGCCTGGACGCAGCTCCAGTACATGAACGTGGGCGGCTCTCTCGATGCCCAAGGCTTCACCGAACGCGTGTCGCTGCCGTATGCAATGCGGGCCGAGGCCCGTATCCGCAAGCAGTATGTGGACCGGCCTGGCCGTATCAATGATGAAGCGCGGGATGACGCCACTTGGACGGATCTGCGCGGGCGGATGCAGAACTCGCCCACCAGCTACCCCGGCCTGACGGTGATGACCTGCAACATCCGTGGCGGTGACCGGCTTTCTGCGCAGTCCGAGAGCCAGGTCAGCGCCGAGGCAACCCGCATTCTGCCGCTGATGGAGGGCGGTACCGGGCCAAGCCGCGACATCGTGCCCTGGTGCATTTACCAGCTGAAGCAGCGCGGGTACACGGACGACGATCTGGATCTGCCGGAGTGGCAGGCGTTCCACAACATCTGCGTAGCCCGGGGGGACACCTACGACGAGACGCTGGAGTCGACGATCACCGTCAAGGACATGATCAACAACGCCCTGGCGTGCGGCTTTGGTGAGCTGGTGACCTTCCGTGGCCTGCTGCGTCCTGTCCGGGACAGTGCCAGGGCCGCGTTCGACGTGACCTACGGCCCGAAAACGCAGACCTACTCGCCACAGAACATGACCAAGATGCTCAAGATCAGCGGCGCCATGCCGTCGATCAACGACTTCGACGGCGTGGATGTGGAGTTCTTTTCGCGCACCACCTGGGCGTGGGAAACGGTCGAGTGCCGGTGGCCAGGCGACCTTGGCACCAAGGTCGAAAAGATCAAGATGCCCGGCATCAGCGACAGGACCAGGGCCTGGCGGATTGGTATGCGCCGGCGTGGCCATCAGAAGTTCAGGACCGACATCTACACCTGGGAAACCGAGATGGACGGCAGCAACAGCGGCTACCTGAGCTTCGCGGCCGTTGCGGATGACGCGCCAAAGCGTTGCCAGAGCGCGATCCTGCTGGACTTCGAGGTGACGGGATCGGGAACGCTGCTGACCTCATCGGAGCCGCTGGACTTCAGCGCCGGCGGCGAGCACCGGATCGGTGTGCGCAAGCTGGACGGCACGCTATCTGGGCCATGGACTGCCACGCAGGTGGATCAGTACACGGTGCGTGTCGATGCTCTCGACTTCACGCCTGTCTTTGATTCGTCGCTGGAGCCGCCGCACATCCTGTTCGGCCCGGCCACCCGCTGGGCCTACCCGGTGCTGGTCACCAGTTCTGACCCAGCCAACGGCAACACGGCGATGAAGGGCATGCCCTACGACGCCCGCGTTTACACCTACGACGACCAGTTCCCGCCGGCATGACGCCGCAGCAGTTACCAAGCCCGCCCAGTGCGGGCTTTTTATTGAGGAAGATTTGATGAGCGGCCAACAGACCATTCAGGAGCTGGACCGGATTGTCGGGACGACGAACGAGCTACTGCTGTCGCCCGAAGTGAAGATGATGGACGTTGGTGGAGGCGTGATGCGCCCGACCAATGCCATGGTGATGACCAACCTGGCCACACTGCTGGGCGGTGCGATGCCTTATGTTTCTGTCGCAGAAGGCCTGGCCGGGACTTCAGACGGCACCAACTTCAGCGTTGTCTCCAGCGCCCAAGACGAATATGTGAACGTCTACCGGAACGTTGGTGGGGCTGCAGAACTGGTCGATACCTATCCAAACGCCGAGGCCATCAAGGCCGTCAGCAGTCTGATTGCTGGCTTCCAGTCTGCTGGAGGTGAAGTTGATTATCTGACGGTAACCGATGTCTTGAACGGTGTTCTGGCTCGGATTACCAGTAAGGCGTTCCGGTCGACCGCATTCGACATCATCAGTAGCGAGGACGGTGTCACCTCGATGTCGGCCGCTGATGGTGGCCAGATCATGTATGTGGATGCGCTGCGGGCGATCTTCGGCCCTGCGGAGTTTCAGCCGGCCACGGTGCCGGGCGTGTACATCACCGACACCGCCGGCGGCGTCCTGGTCGATCTGAGCTCGCGAGAGGCCGATCCTGTCGATGCGTCACCCTTCAAGAGCGGCATTCTGTTCTCGCCGCTGATCGCGACGTTTGGCAGTGAGCCGGTCTATCTATACCCGCAGAACATGCTGGCCAGGCGGTCACGCTTCGAGGGGGCGGTTGCCACTGTCTCTAGTGCCGTCAACGAGGCGGTGGAGACGGGGCGGAAGATTCCTGTCTCGTATGGGCAATTCGGTTCTGATGCGGTCTTGCAGTTCAGGAACAAGGCGGATGCTACCAGCCACCGATTCATCACTCTGGCCGTGCGAAACGTTCCAACACAGTCCACCCCTGTTCCTATCAAGGTACTGCTGATCGGCGACAGTATCGGCAACCGATACGGTGGAAAGCTGCTTCGCCAGTTCCTGGAGGCACATGGCTACGCACCGACGTTCATCGGCACATTCCCAGGGTCAGGCAACCCGACCAACTCCAACGATGACACGGGTGAGCTGGGCGAGTGCCGAGAGGGGTGGGAGACTGGCGACTTCACCAACGCCGTCACCGATCGCGTGTCGGTCGTGGCGCCAGGTGGTGAGGCGAGCTACATGGCCATGACGAAAGCACAGAAGGCCAGCATCAATCCTTTCCTTCGCTCTGCTTCAGGATCTGATCCGGCCTCGTTCATCCGCAATGGCAACATTTTCGACCCGGCCTACTACCAGTCCAGGTTCTCACTGGCCACACCTGACGTGGTGGTGGTTATGCCCGGCACGAACGATGCCCGAGACAGGTTGGCGTCGACTATTCAGGCCGATGTTCTGGCCAACGACACGATCATGCTGTCGCAGATCAGAACGGCCTGGCCAGACTGCAAGATCATCCGCTGCCTGCCAGGCACAGCAATCAACGAGGATCGCAACATCCTCTGGACAAGCCACTACCTGCCGATGATCCGCTCGATTCAGGCAGCAGTGAAAGCGCGCGCCGATTCCAAGCTGTACCTGGCTCCGCTGTGGGCGATGAGCGACCCCGAATCAGGCTATTTCATACAGACCGCCAACGCCGACGAAAACGGAGTCACCCACGGCGACTGGCAAGACCCCATCCATCCGATCGCATCTTCCCGCGCGGCGCTCTACAAGGCCCTTGCTGCCTATGTGGCGGGCGCTGCCATCAACGCACTCTAAGTTAAGGAAATTCCATGGGTACTCGAATCATCGCTAATGACGTGACCGCACCTTGGTATTCGAAGGTGATCCCGCCAGTGACCCGCGGCCTTGAAGCCTGGTTCACCTTCAACACCGACGCGGCGCGTTTCAACATCAACCGGGCGATCGGCAAAGAGAACGGGATCATTGTGGGCAACCCGGTTGCTTATCCGACCCACGGTCGCTTCAAGGGGCTGGCCAACTACATCCAGACCCAGATTTCCGAGACCGATCAGTTGACCATTGTGGTGGTGGGCAAGGCTGTCAACGCTATCCCGGCCGGGGCAAGCAGCACCGGCGACGCCAACACACCGTTCTACGCCGGCAACCATCGCGGCGAATCCATGACCCCGGGTTACACCGGCCAGGTCTATGGCTCCGCCATCTACCATGTGCTGCCTGACGCCACTGGCGGCGGCAGTTCCAAGGACAACGGGGCGGGCGGTTTTTCCAACTACACCGTGTCCCTGGCAGGTGAAACGCCTACCAGCTGGGCCATTCGCACGCTGCGGGTAGGCCCTTCGGGCACTGACTCGATCATCAACTCCACCAGAAACGCAAAGGCCGATCGCTTGCAGGCCACCCCCCGCGTCCTGTCCTCGAACAAGATGCGGATTGGCAGCGGCACCACCGGCTTCGCGGCTGAGGTTGATATCGCGGGGGTGGCGATCTACTCAGTCGCCCTGACCGACTCCGAGCTGGCGCTCGTCGCTGACTCCTGGCGCAAGCATATGGCAGCCTTGGGCGTAACCGTCTGAAGATCACCGGACAGTACCAGACCGCCTAGAGCGGTTAATGAGATGGTCACCCCGCCATGCGCGGGCGTTTCCGCAGGTTATCGATTGCAAGGTGACTCCAGTACAAATATAAAATCAACGTTACGGGCTGGCTGTCATTACAAGGTCTTTGGTAAAAATTGATATTTCCGCAGCAACTTGAGAGGTGTCGAATCTTGGAGGGAGGCGGTTCGGCTTTGGATAATAGCGTGAGATTTTAGATGTGATACCTGATTCTTTGATCGCCAACTCAATTTGTTTATTTCCAAAGCCGTCATAAAGCATAGCTTTGATGCCGGTGTTGCTCCCCGTTGAAATCACATGTACTTTCGTTACTACAACGTGTACGCCGGCGTCTTTCAAAATAGCCGACAGACTACCTGCGAGTCGAGTAACCTCGTCTTCTGATTTTGCAATATTGATTATTATAACTGGCTTGCCATCCAGTCCTTTCAGGTTTGAGGTGAAAGCTTTTGCCACCTGTGTGGAGAAGGTCCTAGGCGTCAAGTTCTCTTCTATCTTTAAGCGCTTAAGCTTTTCTGTTTCGAGCTTTATCGATAGCTCTAGGTTTGCTTTGGTGATTTCTTCCGTCTTCAACTCCGCTTGCGCTGCGGCGTTGCGGGCTTGTGCGCTAACGCTATTTGCGTTAGCAATTGCTTGATCGTTGTATCGAGACTGGACTGTTGATGCCATATAGGTTACCACACCGGCGATGGAGGCAATCAATGCGCAGGTTATTGCGATCAGGGAAGCTGAAGTATGAATTGTGTTGGCTGCTTCTAATGAGATATTAAGCATGGACTTCATTTTCATTTATCTGGCGTTAGTTATTTTGGGGTTTTCTATTTTGATCGCAGCGGTACTGTTTTTTGGGTTAAGGAAATCCGGACCGCTCCGCTCGGCTCTACGCGAATATAGGAGAACAAAAGAAAGGCCTTGAAGCTGCACATGATCTGATCGTGGCGGGATTTCTCCTGCTGCGCAATCTCAATTACCCGCCCTGCACGGGATTTTTTTGTGCCTGGAGAAACCATGTCCACACCACGCGGCGTCCGCAACAACAACCCTGGCAACATAGATTTCAACCCCCGTAATGCGTGGCAGGGCCAGCTTGGCTTGGAGGTGGGCGTGGCCAGCCCGCGCTTCGCCCGCTTTGACCAAGCCGAGAACGGCATCCGGGCCTTGGCCAAGCTACTGCTCAACTACCGCGGCAAGGATGGCATGCCCGGCGTGGGTCGACCTGGCATCGACACCCCACTGGAATTCATCAACCGCTGGGCGCCGTCCAGCGAGAACAACACCTTGGCCTATGCGCAGGCCATCGCCAAGCGCCTCGGCGTGGGCGTGCGCGACTCCATCGACATCTCCAAGCGCGCCGTGCTGCGTGAGGCTGTCGTGGGCATCATCATGCATGAGAACGGCGGCAATCCGTATTCGGCTGCAATCATTGATGAAGGCGTGCGGCGGGCGCTGGCATGAACTGGTTGGCCGCTGTACCGGGCTGGTGCTGGTGGCTGATCGCCTTGGCGCTGGTCGCCGGCGGCCAGCAGTACCGGGTCGTGGTTGCTGAGGGCGTGGCGGCGGATGCCCGTGCGGAGACAGCCAGGTCCGAAAAGGCCTTGGCCGATTACCGACTTGAGGTGTCCGAGCGCGACCGTCGCGCCGCCGCCCAGGCCAGAACCGAAGAACAGCGCCGCCAAGCCCTGGCGGACGAGGAGGGAGAGAGTGCACGACAGAAACTGGAACTGGCCGAAAGCCGCGCAGCTGATGCTGAGTCTGCTGCTGGCGGGCTGCGCGGGGAAATCGAACGACTGCGCGCCGGCCGAGCAGCAACCTGCGGTGCCATCGCTACCCAGCAGCGCCAGGCAGGAACCTCTGCCGTCGTGGTGCTCGGGGGATTGCTTGAAGAGTCTGACCGAATGGCGGGCAGCTGCGCAGCAGCGCTTGAGAGAAGCCGAATAGCCGGCCTGGCATGCGAGGCTGTGGTTGAACGGATGAAGGGGCCGTAGATGACCTGCAGAAAAAACGAAGCCCCGGATGCTGGCGTCCGGGGCTTCTGGCTATCTTGGTCCCTATGAGAGGAAAGTTAGCGTGGCGAGATAATATCAGTCCGATGCCTTAGAGTCACCAGCAGATCCGGTCCTATACTCAGGCCATCAACTGGACAGGGCATCGCATTTTGGACAAGCGCACCTTAATAGGAATGGTTGAGGCCGGCGAGCCGCTGATTCAGCAGGCTGTCGACGCCCTGCGGGAGTATCACCAGGCCCAGGATCGCGGCGCGCTGGCGGAAGAGATTGAGCGGTTGCGCCTACTGGCCGAGTCGCTGTTCCAGGTGGTGTCCGATTACCAGCTCCGCGTCATCACCAAGGCCAGAGGAAAGGATCTGCCACCTCTTCACTGATCCGCTGACCGGCAATTGCCCGCGACCGATCCTGCCTATACGATACTGTTTATCCATACAGTATTGGTGCCCTATGTACTTCCTCCTCGTTCGCCGGCGCGTGAATGGCGTGGCCATCCCTACGAATCAGCTCGGCAAGATCACACCCATCCGAGCCGACATCCACATCGGCGACCACCACAGTGAGCCGCTGGGCCGGGTATCGACCCAGGCCTGGGTGTTCAACCCGTCGCCTGGGCCGGACATCATCCCGCGGCTGCACGATGCCAAGGTCAACGGCATGGCCCAGCTCGGGATCAACATCAACGGGGTGGAGGAGGTCGACGGCGTGCTCTACGCGCAGTCCTGGTGGTGCAGGGCAGAATGATGGAGGGGATACCGAAAGCTTGGTTGGATGAGCTGAACGACCAATTTTCCTTGGTAACCGATCCAGACGGCCGCGCCGCTGTGCTCGATGAGATGGCCTATGCCGCTCACCGCCGGCATGAAGTTAATTCGGAGAACCTAGTCGACATGCTCGAGCTTGCCGAGGCGGGCAGGGTATGGGCGCTGATGGAGCACGAGGAGGCCTGGTCTATCGGTCTCTTCGGCGATTACCAGACTGACCATCAGGCCGGGTACCAGGTGATCAAGGGTTCCGGAAAACCGGCCAGCTGTGAGTAGCTATATAAAGGAAGGGAAACGGTCGGCAGAACGCCGGATGCAGGCCGAAGCCCGTGGGGAGATTTTCGGGGGATGGTGAAATCGGGTATGGCACAGTGCGGCACCGTTTGCAGCGAGCGCCCGCTCAAGGCCTTGATCCGTAAGGCTTTAGGTGTATCCTGCACGCATGGGGTGCAAGGGGTCGAGTGTTCGAATCACTCCGTCCCGACCATATATTCAATGACTTAGGCCATTTCCGAAAGGAGTGGCCTTTTTCATGTGCGTGACTTTTGCGTCACTTCTCAGGGTTTTACGCCTGCCGGCACTGTGCTTGCAACAGCTCGACCCGTACCTGGGCGACCTAGCCCTTGCGCGTAGCAGCGTGAGTCCATCCATGCCACCGGCTCGGCCGGTGCTGGGCCGACACGTGCTAAACCGCACATCGGTCCAAGGCCAACTACAGGCTGGCCCATCGGCGCCGCATCCACCATGGCACTGATACAGAGTGATACGTCCCCTCAGCTGCCAGCGGCCCAGTGGCGCCGCTTGTCCATGATGAAGTCGACGAAGGCTCGCAGGCGCAACGGCATGTGTCGGCCTTGGGGATACAGCAGGGTGAACGGCCGCGAGCGGCCCGCGAAGGGCCGCAGCACCTCGACCAGCGAGCCCTCGGCAAGCTCGCGCTCGACGATGAAGCGGTAGGTCTGGAACAGTCCCGCGCCGTGCTTGGCCAAGGTCACGCCCCCGAGCACGTCGTCCGAGCAGACGTAGCCGCCCTCGGTGAGGACTTCCCGCTCGCGTCCCTCCTCGTCGAACAGCCAGGCGATGCGCCGACCGCTACTGGGCAGTTCGAACTGGATGCAGTCATGCCGCGCCAGTTCTTCAAGGCTCTGCGGCTCGCCCGCGTGTTCCAAATAATCTGGAGTGGCCACCACCACCAGCCGGGCGTCTTCCAGCGGCCGGGCGATCAGGGTCGAATCCGGCTGTGCACGCACGCGGATGGCCAGGTCGTAGCCCTCGCCGACAAAGTCGATGTTGCGGTTGCCCAGGTGGATGTCGACTTGCACCTTCGGGTAGCACCGGCGAAACTCGGGCAGCAGCGGCAGGATGCGGTGGTGCCCGTAGGTCGTGGGCAGGCTGATGCGCAGTGTGCCCGAAGGCTCCTGCTGCTGACCGGTCACCACCCGCTCGGCCTCCACCAGCTGGGTCAGCGCCTGACGACACTGTTCGTAGTAGCCTCGCCCGCCCTCGGTCAGGCGGATGCTGCGGGTGGTACGGACGAACAGTCTGGAGCCCAAGCGCTCTTCCAGGCGGCTGATCGAGCGACTGACCGCTGCCGGCGTCACGCCCGCCGCGAGACCGGCCGCGGTGAAACTGCCCAGCTCCGCCGCCAGACAGAACAGCTCGATGCTGCCGAGTAGGACGTCGTCGAAATGCCGCTGCATTGATTACACCATGTATCAACTGAAGTTCTCGCTGCCATATTTATCCTTATCTGAAGCAAAAATATAGTCCTCCCAACGGCGCACTTCGGCGCCACCTGATTGGGAGAAATGACATGAGCAACAGCAAAACGGTAGTGATCACCGGCGCCTCCAGCGGCATCGGCTTCGGCCTGGCCAAGGCTTTCCTCGCCAGTGGCTTCAATGTGGTCGGCAATGCCCGCTCCGCCGGACGCCTCGCCGAGGCCAAGGCACAACTGGACAGCCCCGCCTTCATCGGCGTGGCCGGCGACATCGCCAAGCCTGAGACCGCCCGCCGCCTGATTCAGGCCAGCATCGACGCCTTCGGCCAGGTCGACGTGTTGGTCAACAACGCTGGCTTCTTCCTGCCCAAACCCTTCATCGAATACGGCCCGGAAGACATCCAAGGCATGCTGGAGACCAACCTCAAGGGCGTGGTCTACGCCTCCCAGGCCGCCGCCGCGCACATGATCGAGCGGCGCCAGGGTCACATCATCAACATCACCGCTGCCGTGGCGCTGCAACCCAACATCGCCGTGCCCGCCGCCCTGCCGGTGCTGATCAAGGGGGGCCTCAACCAGGTCACCCGCGCCCTGGCGCTGGAGCTGTCGTCGCACAACATCCAGGTTAACGCGGTGGCTCCCGGCATCATCGAGACGCCGATGCACGATCCGGCCAGCTTCGACTTCCTCAACGGCCTGCAGCCGGCCGGACACATCGGCCGCGTCAGCGACATTGCCGACGCTGTGCTTTACCTGGCCAACGCCGGGTTCACCACGGGCGTGGTGTTGCCGGTCGACGGCGGTATGAGTGTCGGCAAATGGTAATAGGCTGAACGTAACGGGGAGGCATCCCGCCTCCTTGCCCTGATTTCCCCACCCCATAGGAGTAATACCATGCCCTTCGTCAGCGTCCGCATCACTCGCGACGGCGTCACTCGTGATCAGAAAGCCCAGGTCATCAAGGAAATCACCGAGACCTTGCAGCGAGTGCTCGGAAAGAAACCTGAGCTCACCCATATCGTGATCGAGGAGGTCGACACCGATAACTGGGGCTACGCCGGCATGACCACCACCGAGTACCGCAGCAAAGAAACTCAGGGATGAGTTCCGAACTGCCCCGGCGGCGCGAATCAGCGCCTCCAGGGCGGCCTTGGCTCGATACGCTTGCGAAGGAGAACCCACTTGGAGACCGGGGTGGCCAATACGCTAGCGCATCTCGTATAGGGAGAGCCTTGCCCCATGTTACCGAGTCTCAACTTCCTCAGGATAACGCTGGCACATAGACAACCTGGTCACGCCCCCCATGTTTGGCCGCATAGAGACCGCCATCAGCGCGCTTTATTGCATCATCAATCTGCTCACCCTGGGTGAGCAGGGTGCATCCGATGCTCATGGTCATCTTCCGAGGGCCGCCGGGCAACAAAAACGGCGCGGTGCCGATTGACTGACGCAAGCGCTCCGCAATCTGCGTTAATTCTTGGCTATCTTTAACCCGTAGCAGGGCCACGAACTCCTCTCCTCCCTGGCGTACCAGCAGGTCATCTGGCCGAAGCGTAGCCCGCAGGCGGCGGGCGCACTCGCAGAGCACTTTATCGCCGGCATCGTGGCCATGCTCGTCATTGACCGATTTGAAACGGTCGAGGTCTGCGTATACGGCACCTAGCTGTAAACCTCGCTCCTCAGCCAAACGAAGCTCTCGATTCTGAAATGCTGCCAATGCCCCGCGGTTCCATAGTTGTGTCAAAGGATCAAGCAAAGCCCTGCGCTGCCCGCGATCCATTTCAACACGCAGAGCGCGATTGACCTGAGCTAGGCTCCGCAGTTGCAAATAACCCTCGGTGAGCGTGGCTAAGTCCCGAAAATTAGCCTGTTGCGCTTCGCTGAGCTTCCGCGGCCGAGGATCGAACATGCACAGGGTGCCAATGGCTTTGCCATTTGAGGCACGTAACGGGTGGCCCGCATAGAACCGGATATAGGGTGGGTTCAGCACGAGGGGATTGTCCTCGAAGCGTGTATCGCACCTGGCGTCGGAAACCATCAAGGTATCTTCACCGAGAATCGCGTAGCCGCAAAAAGACACATTACGCTTCGTCTCGCTTACCTCGATACCGATTCGAGCCTTGAACCACTGCCGATCCTGATCGATTAGGCTGATCAGAACGGTCTCCACCTGGGCTAGTTCTTGGGTGAGTCGTACCAAGGTATCAAGATAATGCTCGGCCGGCGTATCGACCAAGTCCATATCATCAAGTGTGCGCTGACGAAGTGCTTCATCAGAGGGTAGGGGACAAGCTGGCATGTCTGTTACTCCACTCCTTGGTTCGTTTTTTCACAAATGCGGATAGAAAACTCTCAAGCATCTTGGCCAATGCCGCACACGCTCGGCGCCTTCAGGCCAGCCGAAGTAGAGAGCATAGCAAACCGGTTGGCTCTATCCCGGATCCTCCAGTGGGTAATACCTGTGGCGTAGATCGGCGCGGCTCGATCGGTCGCCCAAGACCTCGACAAACTTCTCAGACCTACAGACGGCTTGAACAAACGGTTGAGGTTGTCGCCCCTGCCTGCCTTATTGGAAATCCGGTATTGACCTCGAGTTAAGTCAAGGTTTTAGAGTGGCGTCCGGACGCTCTCGCTGCTTTCGGAAACGAACTCACAAAGGACCAGGAATGGACACTCCGACTTCACTGCTGATTTTCCAGATCACCTGCTGCATTGGCTTGAGCCTGTGGCTGAGTATCAGCCTGATCAACAACCTGCAGGCCTTTGCCAGCTCAGCCGGGGCGATCGGGGAGACCATGTCGATGGCGCCGCTGACCCAACCTCCCGGAATCAGCCTCCCTCTGCTGGTGCGAGCGATGACCTCTCACGCCATCCATCGCTTGGCCTTGTCGATCATCGTGCTGACACAGGCAGCCGCCGTTCTCGCGGCTTGGGTTGGCTGCTATGAACTGCTGCTTGGCGCCGGCCTGGAGGTGGCGCGGCCCTGGTTGAACCTGGCCTTGAGCGCAACGCTCGGGTTCCTGTTCGCGATGCTGCTGGGCGGGATATGGTTCGGCTACTGGATCCGCCAGGAAGGGTTGCAACTGACCCATCTGCTGTTGATGGTCTGGATCCTGCTGCACTTCGTCGTACTGAATGTCCGGTGGATTTGAACGGCCCAGGGAAGTTTGGAGAGTTTTAACTAAAAGGAGCAACAGATGAAGATGATGATCGTAGGCGCCGGCAGAGGGTTGGGCCGGGCTTTGCTCGAAGGGCTCGGCCAGCCAGGGGACACGCTGATCGGCGTATCGCGCAAACAGCCGTCAGACTTGGCCCTTGCCCCGGACATCGATCTGCACTGGGTCGATGCCGACCTTGCCAAGCCAGCGGCGGCTGTAGCACAGATCGCGGATCGGGCACCTGCCGATCTGGATGTCCTGATCTACAACGTTGGCATCTGGGAAGAACACGCCTTCAGCGAGCACTATGCCTTCCTTGACGACAGCGACGAATCGATCACCAGGCTGGTCGAGGTGAACATCACGGCCACGCTGCTTCTGCTTAAGCGCCTGGTGCCCAAGTTGCTTGGTGCGCCCCGGCCGCAGTTGATCCTTACCGGTTCGACCTCAGCTCTTCGCCAGAGTGGGCGCCCGGAGGTAGCGTTCGGCGCCTCAAAGTTCGCCCTCAACGGCATGGCTGATGCGCTGCGCGAAGGTTTCAGGGATGACAACCTGGCGGTGACCGTGCTTCAACTGGGTTATCTGAATACCGACGACTCCCTGAACACGCCATTGGCGCAAGCCGCAGCACGTGGCGAGCGACGCCAGGTACCGGTGCATGATGTGGTCACCATGGTCGACGCGCTGTTGCGCTTGTCCGGGGCTTCGTTCGTACGGGAGCTGATCTTGCCGGCTATCGGTGATGAGCGCTTCTGACGCCAAAGCACCGGAGCCTTTGCGTGAGGGTTCGGCTTTGATGTCGCAATCGATGGAACTGAGTCTTGGATCACGTCTAGCAAGAAAGGGGCAGGGGGTAGGTCGCTGAGTCGCCTTCAAAACCGGGAGTCGCATAGGTCTTGAAGGCACCCAGTCAATGATGAGTCATTCAGCGCATCATGCCCAGTTCCGCATCATCCATCAGTGCCTTGGCCAACGCGCAAAGGTAGTGCGAAGCCCAGATCAACTGAGGTTTATCTTCCATCAATCCATCCAGGGTCATGTCCCGTGCATAGCCCATCAGCTCGGACGCCTGTTCACGGGCGCTTTGGCAAGGGATGCCGGCTTCGATGCGGAAGAGGGGATGGGTCTGGTTTTCACCTTGGTAGAAGGTGGTTTTGCCGACGGTGAATTTGGTTTCTTCTGTGGACATTGTTCAGTTTCCCCAAGATTGCTTCAGCCTGTACGGGCCTATTCGCGGGTGAACCCGCTCCTACGGGAGCACGGCAGTCTTCAAGGCTGAGGGAGTGCCTGGGAGGGTATCCGCGAAGAGGCCGGCCCAGGCAGTACATCAGCGACACGTCAATGCATAGTCCGAGGTTCACTGGGCATCTGCACTTGGGCTATTGCGGACTCGAGCAAAGCTCTCAAGGTCTCCAGTTCATGCATCGAGGTCATCATCAGAATCGACGCGGGTGACTTGGGCTGCAGCAGCATTGCCTGATGCACGACAGTTGCAGCGCAAAGCGCGTAATCCGTGGCCTGGATCAGGGTGTCTTCAAGGCAGAGGGTTCTGTGGGGTGGATCTGGAACGATCTTGAGCATGGCGTAACTCCAACGTCGGAAAGTGGAGCTACCTCAACCTTGCTGTCAAACAAGATGGTGGCAGCTGTACGCGGGTTGACAGACCGAGACGTTGGCACTCGGCGCACCACAGGGTGCCCACACGTACAGCCGCCATGAAAGCGAGCACATGAGGACAACGTCAGCGGTCTGTCAAAACCGGTCGCTGAATTGGCAGCGACAGGCCGAGACTAGGGCTGACTATTTCCATGTGCAACGAAAATCAGGCGCGAGGAGTATCTTTGGGAAATGGCCTACAAGGAAGGGGTAATTTCTGATTTTTCGACCCGCTCCCGTTCCCCAAAACGTCGACAGGAAACATGCGGGCAAAAGAAAACCCGCCGAGGCGGGCTAAGTACTATCACGTAGGGATAGCTTCATCCTGCCCAAGCCACTGTGAAAATTGGGTGAAAGAAAGGTCCCCATAACGTGATCATCCAGAGGGCCCCGCGCCCTTTAAAGCTCGGCTTTCTGCCGCTGGTGGCGCTGAAAGCGGGTAACCGCGATCTGGACGGCAGCTGCCACGAGGCACAGTAGGCCGACTTTCCAGCTGCCCTCCAGGCCGTAATGCTCGGCGATCTTCCCTGTGATGATGACGCTAACGAAGATGGCGAAAGGCAGGATCAGTTTGTTCATCGGGTCTTCCAGCAGGCTGCAAATGGCTCGGGTGAACATGCAGTTCACCCAGCGGAAAGGTCGCGATCTTAGCAAATCCGGTTGCGGCGTTGTGGTCACCTCCAGAGCGGTTGCAAGGTGTGTTGTCTGTATCGCGATAATGGCAAAGGGTCAGTATGGACTTGCGCGACCCAGCCCTCGAAACTGATCCATTCGCATCTGGACCAGGGCCGGTCATGAATAACCTGCAACGCACACTCTCTCTCATGCTGCTGCTGGCAGCCGCTTCGTTGACCGCCTGCGTCCCGTGGAAACGCGAACGCGCCGCCTACGCGGACCTTTGCGAATCCGAGTTCCAGTTCAAAGTGCCAGGCCCGCAGGGGGAGGCCACCCTCTACCTGGAAACCTACCTCTACGACCACGCCGCCCTATGGGGCGAAAAGCGCTATGAGCAAAGCCTGTACGTGCAGTACCCGGGCGAGAAGTACTCGCGGCAGGAATTCTTTGTGCAAATGATCGCCTACAACAAAGACCGCCAACGCCCGTCGACCGATTCCAAGCGTGGCGAGCCGCCGATACCGGTGCTGTACGACAGCCGTCAGGCTTACATCACCTTTGAAGACGGCTCGCGCCTGAATGCGCGGCCCGAGGTGTACTTGGGCATCAACGAGACCTACGACTTTCCGTTGGTGAATGAGAAGACCGCCCGGCCATCGCCATACGACATCAACAGCGATGAAGTGCACCGGATGATTCCCAGGATGACCAACAACAAGCGCTATGGCTCGGCTTACGTGATCTTTCAGACGGACAGGTTCGAGGCAGATTCCAAGTGGACGATTCATCTGGGGGCACTGGATGTGCAGGGCCGCAAGGTGCAGATTCCGCCGCTGAAGCTCTGCTATCACCCCGTTAAGAAATGGATCGGGATCGAGCCGCTCATGCGGCCTTGAGTGGAAGGTGTCCGCCATGGGAGGTTTGGCGGCGCTCGATCTCACCGGCAATACAAACCCACCGGCGAACACCCCCCCGCCCCCCATTGCGAATTTCCTGGTTTCAGCTAACTTATACAAAAACCTGTACAAGCATGAGAGGTTGTACATGTATTGTAAGTGGCCCTTCACCCTGTACTTTGACGGCGCCTGCCCGTTGTGCGCTCGGGAGATAGCCTTCCTGCGCAGGAAATCGACTGGGGGAAAGCTCATCCTGGTTGACATCAGTGCTGATGATTTCGATGCAGGGGCGTTGGGCTTGACGGTTGAGCAACTGAGGTCATGCCTGCATGGAAGGTTCGCTAGCGGGCAGTGGGTTACAGGCTTGGACGCCACCTTGTGGAGTTGGCGTGCTGCCGATGTGGGCCTGTGGGTCGCGCCACTGGCTTGGCGTCCGCTACGTCCCCTGTTTTCGGTTCTTTACAGGCTGTTCTGTCGATTGAGGCCACACTTGGCCTGGCTACCACATCCCGCTGGCGGGCACCGTTGTAACGGTGAGGAGTCCAAATGTCACACTCGTTAGCCGAGCACTATCATGAAATCCTGGTCGGTATTGGTGAAAACCCGCAGCGCGAAGGGCTTCTGGACACCCCCCAGCGTGCGGCCAAAGCGATGCAGTACTTGTGCAACGGGTATGCACAGAATCTTCACGAGGTCGTGAACGGTGCTTTGTTCGAGAGTGAAAACGATGAAATGATTGTGGTGCGTGACATTGAACTCTACTCATTGTGCGAACACCACATGTTGCCATTCATTGGCAAGGCGCATGTCGCGTACCTGCCAACAGGGCGCGTGTTAGGGCTTTCCAAGGTTGCACGCGTAGTGGACATGTTCGCCCGTCGTTTACAGATACAGGAAAACCTGACGCGGCAAATTGCGTATGCCGTGCAGGAAGTCACGGATGCCGCAGGGGTGGCGGTCGTGATCGAAGCCAAGCATATGTGCATGATGATGCGCGGTGTAGAGAAGCAGAACTCGGTGATGATTTCATCCGTGATGTTAGGTGCATTTCGCGACGCCCCCTCGACGCGGCACGAATTCCTTAACCTCATTGGACGACACAACTGACGTCCGGTCCTGAACCGTCGCGAAGGGGCGCCCAGATGAATACCGATGCTACTGCTTTATCTCCAAGCCGCTACGCTGTCCTGGGTTACGGCGGTCTGCTGCCGTTTATTGGTTTGACGCTGCTCATTCTTTTTGGGGCTGAATATCGAGCGTTTTTCTCGATGATGATGGTTGGCTATGGCGCGGTGATATTGAGCTTCGTTGGTGCCCTGCACTGGGGGTTTGCCATGACGTTGCAGAGTTTGCCCGCGAAGCAGCGTCAAGAGCGACTGGTGTGGAGCGTTATACCGGCCCTGATCGGTTGGGTTGGCACGTTGCTGCCTGTGCCATTGGGGTGTCTGGTGTTGACCTTCGGTTTTGTCGGCCATCTTTGGCAGGATCGCAAACTGGCGCAAGCCGTGCCTGGGTGGTATCTGCCGATGCGCGTGCATTTAACGGCTGTCGCGAGCCTCTGTTTGCTGGTCAGTGCACTTGCGGTGTCCATTCATTTTTGAAACCCCAAGCAACCATTGATGAGTCACTTCTGTGGCCCACCCCAAATATCTCGCCCGATGCACACAACCCCGTCAAACAGCAAACGCGCCGTCCTCACCAACCCGCACCCCTTGATCACGCCATGTTCCAGGCTGATTTCCACCGTAAATTCCCCACTCGGATGCTCCACCGCCAAACGCTGACGATCACCGCCGGACGCGCTGGCAAGGCCCTGTGCAACCGACCCCTCAATCAAGCAGGCCGTGGCAACACTCACCGCACCAAACACCCCGATGGACGCATGGCAGCGGTGCGGGATGAACGAGCGCGTATTGACCGTGCCGCCGTTGCGCGGTGCCGATAGCAGGCACATCTTCGGCACATTGCGCTGGCTGACATCACCCAGGTTCATGCGTGGGCCCAGTTGCAGGCGGATGGCTTCCAGGCGTGTTTTCAGGGCGCTGTCGGCCTCCAGCGTTTCGCACGGCTCGTAACCGGTCACGCCAAGGTCCTCGGCACGCAGCAGTACCACCGGCATGCCGTTGTCGATGCAGGTGACTTCCACACCCTCGACACAGTCGCGGCTGTTGCCGGTGGGCAACAGGGCTCCGCAGCTGGCGCCGGCCACGTCGGCAAACGTGACCACCAGCGCCGCCGCACGGCCCGGCACCCCATCAATACGGGTATCGCCGGCATACTCCACCTGGCCATCGGCGGTCGGCACCTGGGCGACGGCGATCTGCCCGGTGTTTTCCATGAAGATGCGCACCGGTGTGCTCGCGCCGCTGGCGGCCACCAGGCCGCGCTCAAGGGCGAACGGCCCTACGCCGGCCAGAATGTTGCCGCAGTTTTGCCCATAGTCCACCCGCGCCTCGTCCACCACCACCTGAGCGAACAGGTAGTCCACGTCGGCGTCATCGCGCTGCGAAGCGCGGATGATGGCGACTTTGCTGGTGAGCGAGTCGGCGCCGCCGATGCCGTCAATCTGCCGGGCATCGGGCGAGCCCATCACCGCCAGCAGCACCCGGTCACGTAGCGGGCCGGGGGCGGGCAGGTCGTCATGCAAAAAATAGGCGCCCTTGGAGGTGCCGCCGCGCATCAGCAGGCAGGGTATGCGGGTCTGGCCCATGTTCAGCCTTCCAGGTCGGTGAGGTGGTCGACATAACGCAGGCCCTTCGCCGCCAGGCGCGGGCGCATCTCGTAGATGTCCAGGCCAAGCTCGCCGGCGGCCAGGCGCAGGCGTTTGCGTTCTTCCAGGTCGGCGCGCTGGGTGGCGGCCTCGAGTACCGCCTGGGCTTCGCCATGGCGCACCACCACTACGCCGTCGTCATCGGCCACCACGATGTCACCGGCATTGACGAGCTGCCCGGCACACAGCAGCGGCAGGTTCACCGAGCCCAGCACCTCTTTCACCGTACCTTGGGCGTTGATGGCGCGGGACCACACGGCAAAGCCCATGTCGCGCAGTGTCTGGCTGTCGCGCACGCCCGCATCGATCACCAGGCCGCGCACGCCGCGGGCCTGGAGCGAGGTCGCCAGCAGGTCGCCGAAATAGCCATCGCTGCACGGCGAGCTGGGCGCCACCACCAGTACGTCGCCTGGGCGGCACTGCTCCACGGCAACATGGAACATCCAGTTGTCGCCTGGGGCCACCAGCACGGTTACCGCGCTGCCGGCCACCGCCACACCTTGCTGGATAGGGCGCACGGCAGTATTGAGCAGCCCCTTGCGACCTTGGGCCTCATGCACCGTGGCGACACCCAGCCGGCCCAGGGCATCGATGATGTGTGGCTCAACGCGTGGGATATTACGCACGACGATGCCGGTCTTGCCGATCAGCCCGCTCATGCCAGGTTCTCCGTCACGCGTGGGAACACGCTCTGCAGGCCTTCGGCGTAGACGATGTTGCGTGCGCTGGTGATGCCCACGTTACGCTTGGCCTGCACGCCGCGCTGCAGGGCTACACGGGTGTAGTACTCCCAGAGGTGTTCCTGGCCGGCCATGCACTGGATGGCGGCATACTTTTTGTCCCACACCGGGGTGATGTCCAGGAAGGTGTCCGGGCGCCATTCGCACTGCTCGGGCTGGTGCGGCTCAAAGGCGTACACCGGCGGTGCGCCAACGATCTTCTCGCCCGGCTTGTAGCCTTCAGCCTGCGCGATAATGCGGGCTTCCTGGGCCAGGTGCATGGCCAGCGGGTGGTCGTAGTTGTAAGGGTCTTTGAGGGAGTGGCTGAGTACGAACTCCGGTTGTACCCGGCGATACACATCGGCCAGGCGGAACAGGGTGTCCTTGTCGGCGCGCATCGGGTAGTCGCCGATGTCGAAGAACTCCACGCTGGCACCGAGGATTTCGGCCGCCGCCAGGGCCTCTTCACGGCGTGCGTCCTTGACCTTGGCTTCGGTCATTTCACCCTTGCGCCACAGCTTGGCAGACTCACCACGCTCACCGAAAGACAGGCAGACCACGTGCATGGCATAGCCTTGCTCAGCGTGCAGCGCAATGGCGCCACCGGCACGCCAGACAAAGTCGGCGGAATGTGCGCTGACCACCAGGGCGGATTTTTGTGGGGTATTCATGGTTCGCTGGCTCCTGCAGTGGGGGTGGGCGCAGGATGTCATTGGCCTGTGCAGGGCACTAATGCGTTCATTTGCAGCGGCTATGCGTTTTATTTATTGCCGGGCAAGCGGGGTAGAGGCATAGTCGCCGCAGTCACGAGCCGAGCGCCGGGAGCCCTTATGATCGATGTCGAACTGCCCAACCTGATGCAAGTGCGCGCGTTCATTCGGGTAGCCGAGCTGGGCAGCGTTTCGCGGGCGACGGAGGTGCTGTTCCGTGCTCAGTCCGTGGTCACCCGCGCCATCGCCGAGCTGGAGGCGCGCTTTGCCGTGCCCCTGTTCGAGCGCCATGCCAATGGCATGCGCCTGACCGACTATGGCGAGTGCCTGCTGCCGCGTGCACAGCGCGTGCTGGCGGAACTGGACGGTGTGCCGAGTTTGCTGGGCACCGCGCAGGGCGAGCCCCTCTATCTGTTTCAGGCGCGGCGCCTGCAGGTGTTCGTGAAGCTCTGTGAAACACGGCACATGCAAACCGTGGCGCGGCACTTCGGCCTTAGCCAGCCGGCGGTCAGTGCTGCCTTGAAAGTGCTCGAAGGCGGCTGCGGACAGCCCTTGTTCGTGCGCACGTCGCGCGGCCTGCAGCCCACTGTGGCCAGCCGGGACATTCTGTTTCCCATCCGCCGGGCGCTGAACGAGTTGCGCCTGCTGGACAGTGACCTGAGCGCGATGCAAGGCACCCTGCGCGGGGTGGTGCATGTCGGCGCGTTGCCGTTGGGCCGCTCGCGCATTCTGCCGGATGCCATTTTACGCTTCACGGCCCAGCACCCACAGGTTCGGGTGGTGACCAACGAAAGCCCGTTCGACCTGCTGGCAACCGAGCTGCGGGTAGGGGATGTGGATTTCGTCTTGGGCGCGTTGCGGCCTCACGACTATGCCAGCGACCTGGTGGGCGAGCCGCTCATCAACGAGGAAATGGTGGTGCTGGCCCGTCGGGGGCACCCGCTGTTGCACACTCACCTGACGCTCAAGGGCGTGCACCAGGCGCGCTGGGTGTTGCCGCGGGCCGGCTCGCCGGCCCGTCAGCTGCTCGACAACTGCTTCGCCGCCGCGGGCCTGACAGCGCCGTGGCCGGTGGTGGAAAGCGCTGATCTGGCGGTTATCCGTGGCCTGCTGGTGCGTTCGGACATGCTGGCGGCGGTGTCTGCGCACCAGTTGGCTTACGAGATTGCCAGCGGCGAACTGCAACGCCTGCCGCTGGCACTGCCCGGCACTGCCCGCGCCATCGGCCTCATGCAGCGCAGTGGCTGCCTGCAGTCACCGGCGGCAGTCGCGCTGATGGCCTGTATCCGCCAGGTCATCACCGAGCAGGCGTGAGCCCAGGAGGGTGCCTTAAAGCAGGCTCAGCGGGTAGCTGACGATCAGCCTGTTCTCATCGAAACTGTTGGTGCTGCCCCAGTCCCGGCGCTGGCTGGAGTTGCGCCACTTGAGGTTCAGGGCCTTGAACGGCCCGGACTGGATCACATAGGCCAGCTCGCTTTCGCGGCCCCACTCGGTGCCGTCCTGGGTGCTGGCGTTGTGCACGTTGTCGCCGTGGATATAGCGGTTCATCAGGGTCAGGCCGGGTATGCCAAGCACCACGAAGTTGAAGTCGTGGCGCACCTGCCAGGAGCGTTCGCGGGCGCTTTCGTAGCTGGAGCCGAAGGCGTCGTTGGCCAGCGTGCCGCCGCTGGCGCCGTTGACCCGGAACCATTCATCATCGCCCATGACCTTCTGCAAGCCGACGTAGAACGTGTTGCCACCCAGCTTCGCCGAGAACAGGCCCGAAGCGGTGCGGTTGTCCAGTTCGCCGGCTTTGGCGCCACCGTCGTCCTTGCCCCAGAAGTAGCCCAGGTTGGCGCCCAGTACCCAGTTGCCCAGCGGCTGTTGATGCTGCACCTGGAAGTAGCGCTGCTGGTAGATGTCTTCCAGCTGGGCATACCAGGCGCCGACCAGGGTGCGCTCCTGGTTGAAGCGGTATTCGCCGCCGGCGAAGTTGAAACGGTCCGAGGTGAAGGCTGTGCGGGTGAACAGGCTCATGTCCTGCATGCTGGCGTCGTTGCGCGGGCTGTTCTGGCGGAACTGGCCGCCATACAGGGTCAGGCCGGCCAGCTCGTTGGAGGTGACCTGCGCGCCCTGCAAGGTTTGTGGTAGCGAGCGGCCGTCATCGGCGCGCAGGATGGGCAGGGTAGGCGACCACTCACCGACTTTGAGTTCCGTCTTGGACACCCGCATCTTGCCCGCCAGCGCCGTGCGGCCAAAGTCGTCCGCCGGGCGCCCGTCGTCATGAACAGGCAGCAACTGCGTGCCGGCGGTGCCCTTGCCGCCATCGAGTTTGATGCTGTAAAGGCCCAGCACGTCAACGCCGAAACCGACCACGCCGGGGGTGAAGCCGGACTTGAAGTCGAGGATGAAACTTTGCGTCCATTCCTCGGCTTTGCCTTGGCTTGCCGTGCCCGTGTAGTCGCGGTTCATGTAGAAGTTACGCAACGTCAGGCTTGCCTTGGCATCGTCGACGAAGCCTTCGGCCAGGGCTTGCAGTGGCAGGCTGGCTGCCAGTGCGAATGTGGGGACGAGCGGGTACAGGGTGAGGCATTTCATTATTTTTATTCTCCAGGGATGGGCAAAGCGCTGCCCGCCAGCGGCGCATCGGCGCTGGGCAGGTTGAATCAGGGAGCGGTGGGGGTGGTGGCGCGGGACGCGCCGCCACACGATCAAGCGGGCTGCATCGGTCAGTTGGGTGCTTTGCCGGCCACCGAGTAGCGAACCTGCTGGTTACGGGTCTTCATGAAGTCTTCGATGCTCTGCCCGCGCATGGCGGCGTAAATGTCCAGGTTGGATACACCCAGTACGGCGCCCAGCTTCTCCAGCACGAAGAAGATCACCCCGTAGTGGATCAGCCCACGCCAGTCGCGGCGGCGCAGCAGGTCGCTTTCCTCTTCGCTCAGGCCCGCCTCGCGGTACAGCGCTTCGGGTTCGCTCAGGAAACGCTGGCGCCACTGCGGCTCAATCATGCGATGCAAGAACTTGTTCAGGCGGTAGCCTTTGGCACTGCGCTCCAGGGTGTAGGGGTAGGTGCCTTCAAGCTGCTCAGCCCCTGCCAGCTGATGCTGCATGTGCTGGCGGTGGCGTTCGTTGACCGGTGCCGGCAGTGCCTGGTCGCGGTTTTCCAGCAGCAGGGTGGCGATGCCGGTCATCGACGGCAGGTAGTAGCTTTGGTGCTTGCGCTCAACGTTGGCAGACAACGCGCCACGCATGATCAACCAGGTAATCACCTCGGCACCTTCCATGCCGCCGAGCGTGGCGTACTCGGCCAGTGTCATCTCGGTAAGGCGCTGCGGGTCGTTCACCAGCAGGTCAAGGAACTGCGCGTCCCACTCTGGGTTGTTGAAGCCGCAACGCTCGCCATGCACCTGGTGTGACACCCCGCCGGTGGCGACGATCGCCACCTTGAGGTCTTCGGGGTAGCTCTCGATGGCGCGGCGCAATGCCTGGCCCAGTTTGTAGCAGCGCCGTGCCGTGGGGATCGGCAGCTGCAGTACGCCGACCTGCAGCGGCACGATCTGTACGGGCCAGCTTTCATCGCAGGGCAGTAGGGCCGACATGGGCGAGAAGAAGCCGTGGTCCAGCGGCTTGTCGCGGAAAAAGCTCATGTCGAACTCATCGGCCATCAGGCTCTGGCCGATGTGCCGCGACAGCGCTGCGTGGCCGCCGACTGGCGGCAGGTCCCGCGGGTTGCCCCCTTCATCGGCCACGCCATATTGCTCGTCTACGCCCAGGGTGAAGGCGCTGTAATGGTCAAAGAAGAACGAGGTGATGTGGTCGTTGAAGATATAGAAGAGTACGTCCGGCTGGCGCTGCTGCAGCCACGTGCGAATCGGCTCGAAGCTTTCGAAGATCGGCGCCCAGGCGGCTTCTTCCTGTTTGTCGTGGTCGACTGCGAAGCCGATGGTTGGGGTGTGGGAGACGGCCAGGCCACCAATGATACGAGCCATGCGAAAGTCCTCTGTTACAGGTTACGGCGCGGTTACTGCGGGGGTCGCGCGCAGCCGGGCGTGGCCGTTGGCCAGGATCGCCAGGGCAGCGGCGAATGCCGGCAGGCCGAGGAGGGTGAACAGCAGCGGCAGGCCCAGCCCCAGGCTGAGCACGGCACCACCGATGAGGGAGCCGAAAATGGCCCCGAAGCGCCCGATACCGAGCATCCAGCTTACACCTGTGGCGCGGAACTCGGTCGGGTAGTAACCAGGGGCGAAGGCGTTCAGGCCGGTCTGCGCACCGCTCATGCAGAACCCGGCAGCCGCCACGCCCACCACCAGCAGGCTCGACTCCAGGCTCAGGGCGCCCAGTGAGACGATGCACAGGCCGCCGAGGGCGTAGGCGATGGCGATGACCCGGTTAGGGTTGCGTCGGTCCATGATCCAGCCGACCACGATTGCGCCCACTGCGCCCCCGATCTGGAACAGGCCGGTAATGGTGGCGGCGCGCTCGATGGACAGCCCGCCATCACGCAGCAGGGTCGGCAACCAACCCATGGTCAGGTAGATCACCAGCAGGCCCATGAAATAGGTCAGCCACAGGGCCAGGGTGCCCAACCGGTAGCGCTCGCTGAACAGCTGCCGGGCCGGTGCCTTGTGCTGCGTGGTTGGCTCACTGACGGTAAAGCGGGTGCCGGCAGCGAAGCGGCCGCCAAGCTTGGCCAAGGCTGCCGCAATCTGGCTGGCCGGTGCCTGGCGTGCGGCGAGGAAGCGAGCGGACTCTGGCAGCAGCCACCACAGCAAGGGCAGCAAGGCCAGTGGCAGCAGGCCGCCGGCCAGCAGTACCGATTGCCAGCCGTGATGAGGGATCAGCCAGGCGGACAGGAAGCCGCCCAGGCCCGAGCCCATGTTGAAGCCGGTGAACATGATGGTGATCATCAGCGAGCGGTTGCGTGTGGGCAGGTACTCGGCAAGCAGGGTGGTGCAGTTGGGCATGGCCGCACCCAGGGCAATGCCGGTCAGCAGCCGTAACACAGCCAGCTCATAGGGGTTGCGGGCGAAGGCGCAGGCCAGGCTCAGCAGGCTGAAACCGCTGACCGCGATCAGCAGCACTTTCTTGCGGCCCAACCGGTCGGCGTACGGGCCGGCGGTCAGCGCGCCGATGGCAAGGCCGACCATGCCGGCACTCATCACCGGGCCAAAGGCGGCGCGCGACAGGCCCCAGTCCTGCATCAGCGAAGGCGCGATGAAACCCATGACGGCGACATCGAAGCCATCGAACAGCACGATCAGGAAGCACAGCACCAGGATCAGCCACTGGTAGGCAGCAATGGGGCGGTTATCGATCCAGTCTTTGACATCGATGGGGGCATCGACAGGAGGCTTAAGCATGCGTGGTCACCTTTGTTCTTGTATTGGTGTGAGTTGCGCCGGGTTCCGGTAAGGCTTCGAACGCGTAATGGCCCAGCAGCAACCACCCCGCCGGACGACGGCGTGAGGCGGACTGTAATCCCATGGTCCAGGGCAGCGCCTGCGGGATTTCTTTAATGAGATATCCAATTTTTTTATCGCAGACTTCGCGGCGCTAATGTCGCGTCAAGCTGTGCCGCTCGGCAGCAAGCTGTTGCCCTGTAAAAGACCTGATGCGCTGCTGGCGTCGTCAGGCTTCCTGGCGATGACGACGCTTACGGTGATTTGTTTCTGAATGTGTGATCTCTCCCGCTCAGTCTTCGTCAAGAAGAGTGCCCCTCGCCGTCGTCTGGGGATTGATACAGGGCCTTCCATGCAAACGCTGTTGAACGAGATTCTCGAAGAAGTACGTCCCTTGATCGGCAAGGGCAAAGTCGCTGACTACATTCCCGCGCTGGCTGACGTGCCGGCGAACCAACTGGGTATCGCTGTCTATGGCAACGATGGCAGTTACCACTGCGCAGGCGACGCGCAGGTGCCATTCTCGGTGCAGAGCATTTCCAAGGTGTTCAGCCTGGTTCAGGCCATTGGCCATTCGGGGGAAGCCATTTGGGAGCGGTTGGGGCATGAGCCTTCGGGGCAGCCGTTCAACTCGCTGGTGCAGCTGGAGTTCGAGCGCGGGCGGCCGCGTAACCCGTTCATCAATGCAGGGGCATTGGTGATCTGCGATATCAATCAGTCGCGCTTCGCTGCCCCCACGTTGTCGATGCGCGATTTTGTCCGACGGCTTTCAGGCAACCCTCACATCTCGATCAATACCCGGGTCGCTGATTCGGAATATCAGTTTCGCGCGCGCAACGCTGCCATGGCGTACCTGATGCAGTCCTTTGGCAACTTCCATAACGAGGTCGAGACGGTGCTGCGCAGTTACTTCAGTTACTGTGCACTGCAAATGAACTGCCTGGACCTGGCGCGGGCATTCTGCTTCCTGGCCAATGATGGGTTCTGCAAGCACAGCGGTGAGCAGATCCTGACGCGGCGCCAGACCCAACAAGTGAACTCGATCATGGCCACCAGCGGGCTGTATGATGAGGCGGGGAATTTCGCCTTCAGGGTGGGTTTGCCTGGCAAGAGTGGTGTGGGTGGCGGGATCGTGGCGATCGTACCGGGGCAATTTACCGTATGCGTGTGGTCGCCAGAGCTGAATGCGGCGGGCAACTCCCTGGCCGGGATGGCGGCGCTTGAGCTGCTCAGTTCGCGGATCGGATGGTCGGTGTTCTGATCTGCGAACTCAGGGGCCATCAGGCGTCGCCTTGGCGGGGCACACCGGAAATGGAACCTACCGAAGATGACCCGCGAAGCGTTTGCTCCTTATCAGTGCCTTGCCACTGACTTGCTGAAGTATCTGCCGTCTGACCAGAATGATGGCTCCCACGACTTGGCCCATATTCATCGTGTGTGGGTCAATGCGCACCGGATCCAGCGGGTGGAGGGTGGCGACCTTGAAATCTTGCTTGCGGCGACGGTGCTGCACGACTGTGTGGCGGTGGAAAAGCATTCGCCGTTACGTGGGCAGGCCTCGACGTTGTCGGCGAACAAGGCTGCATCAGTCCTTGCTGAGATGGGCTGGCCGAGCGGGCGTGTTGAGCAGGTAGTGCATGCGATCAAAACGCACAGTTACTCGGCGGGGTTGGAACCGCTGACACGTGAGGCCTGCATCCTTCAGGACAGTGACCGGCTTGACGCCATAGGCGCGGTGGGTATTGCCCGGTGTTTTTACGTCTCCGGGCGAATGGGGTCGGCGCTCTATGACTTCGAGAATCCTTTCGCGCAGCAGAGGGCGTACCAGGACGGGGCGTATGCCATCGAGCACTTCCAGACCAAACTGCTCAAGCTCGCCTCGGGCTTTAAAACCCAAGAAGGGGCGCGCCTTGCTGCCGAGCGTCATACCCGGCTTGAAACCTTTCTTACCCAGTTCATGGACGAGATTACCGGGGCAGGTTAGTCATGCCGGGCTTGTACCGTCGTGCTTGAGCTCAGTCAGCCCAGCGCCACAGCGGCTCATCCAGCAACCCAACCCCCCGCAGCTGGGTTTGCCCTTGTATTTTTTCCAGCTCTAGCACATTGCACCCGTCACAGGCTGCCAGCGCGTTGATTAATGGCGCACTGTGCGATACCACCCAAACCTGGCTACGGCGTGATGCACGAATGATCAGCCGCGCCAAGGCCGGGAGCAGGTCCGCGTGCAGACTGGTTTCCGGTTCGTTCAAGACCATCAGCGATGGCGGCCGTGGTGTGAGCAGGGCGGCCATCAGGAGAAGATAACGCAGGGTACCGTCCGACAATTCAGCACCGTCGAGCGGGCGCAAAAGCCCGTGCTGGTGCAGCCGTACACTGAACAGCCCGCCAGGTGGCGCATTGATCTCCAGACGGCTGCCGGGAAACGCGTCATTCAGCGCTTCCACCAGATCCTCCACATCGCCAATTTCGATAATGGTCTGCAACGCCGAGGCCAGGTTGCGCCCGTCGTGATGCAGCACCGGCGAGCGAGTGCCCAGTTGGGGTTGACGGCAAGGCGCGTCACGGTCAATCCGGAAGTGATCGTAAAACCGCCAGCTGTTGATGAACGCGCGCAGGTCACCGATTTCCGGTGCCTGGCGGGGCCGGCCGACGATGTTGAAGAAGCTCTCGCCGCTGTCAGCATGCTGATCGAGCACCGCCCAGCTGTTGCCCTCGCGGGCCCGCACCAGGGCGTTCTTGCGCTCGACCAGCAAGGACGAGGGCCGATAGGCGCCAGCGCCCCAGATGGCCTCGCACTTTATTTCAGGGTCGAGCATGAACGCGCTCGGATACGGCAGGGGAATTGGCAGGCCGAGGGTGATGGCAAACCCGAGGTCCTCGGTGGCAAAGCCCAGGCGCAGGCGCCTGGCTTCGCTCGGATGCTGGCCTTGGATGGGCACTTCGCCGCGCCGCATTCGTGCGCTGGTTTCCGGGCCAGCCCACCAGGTCGAATCCAGCCCGCCCTCACGGGCGAGCGCTTCGACCACGCCGCCCTGTGCGGTTTCGGCCAGCAGGCGCAGCGCCTTGTACAGGTTGGATTTGCCGCTGCCGTTGGCACCGGTCACCAGGTTGAGTTGGCTCAGCGGCAGCACCAGGTGGTTGATCGAGCGGTAGTTGCCGATGGCGAGGGTAGTGAGCATGCAGTGCTTCCCAGCGTGGACCAGGCGACCGATTGTGGCCGAAGCGTGCCTCCCTTGTCAGCCATCCCTGCTGAGGCGGTTGCAAGTGAAGCAGGCGTGCGCACCGTCTATAGTGTGGGGCAACCTCTCTCGCAAAGGATGCTCACATGGCCAGATCAACAATCATGACAGCCGTTGTCACCTCATTGGCGGTGGCCTTGGCCTCTGGCCCGGTGCTCGCCGACCCGGGTAATGGCAAAGGCCAGGGCCAAGGTCAGGGGCACGGCAAGGGCCAGGCGCCGCACGCCCAGGGCCAGGGCAATTCGGGCGGCCACAAGCAGAGCGTCGGCGGCAATGACTGGCACGGCGGCCCGTCCATCGACCGTGGCGATGTATTGGGCATCCTCGGTGGCCACCGCAACTACTGGAGCCCGGGCCCGGCATTGCCTCCAGGTATTCAGAAGAACCTGGCCCGCGGCAAGCCCCTGCCACCTGGTATCGCCAAGAAACTGGATGGCCGTCTGTTGGGGCAGCTGCCTCACTACGACGGGTATGAGTGGATGCAAGCGGGCGCAGACCTGATTCTGGTCGCCGTGGCGACCGGGATCATTTATGAGGTGTTGAACGGGGCGTTCGACTAAGGCCGCAGGTGCGAGCAGTCCGCTCGGTCCCTGCAGGCGTTGGCGTGCCTGCGATGGGCTGCGCAGCAGCCCAACGGCCTATCAACGCCGCCGCAACACCGCGGCCAGCCCAAGGGTCAGCACCACAGCGCACAGCATGGCCAGCCCGATGGTAACGCCAACGCCCCACGTTTCCAGCAGCCCCGCCAATACCAGATAGAACGCAATCACCCCCACCGCGCCGATCGCATTCCCCCGCACCATCGCCGCCATCCCGGCTCGCCCGCCCTGCACATGGGCGAACACCACCAGCGGCCAGGCAATCACCGGAATCGGCGCCAGCATCCCGCTGGTCGCCGGGCCCAGCCAACTGGCCAGGCTGGTGGTGATCATCAGCAGGGAAGTGGCAGATACCATGCGCAACGGGATTTCCCAGTGCCGGTGCCGGGGGCGGGCCAAGGTATCAGGTTTGGGCTCGCGGCCGCTGGCGCGGATCAGCACGCCGATCAGCACCAACGCCACTGCAATCGACAGGTACAGGCTGCCCCAGTGGGTAAAGGCATAGGCGGCCAGGCCATAGAACAGCAACGCCAGCAGTACGGCCACGGCGATGCCGAGTGTGCGCGTGGCCAGCAGGTAGACGGTGTAGGTGGCCTGCACCGCCGCCAGGCCGCCCAGTGCGCCGGGCAATGCGCCCAGGGCGAAGGCCGTGCCCTGTTCCAGGCACAGGAAGGTCATCACCAGCGCCGAGGTGATCGGCAAGCCGGACAGCAATCCGCCTAGCAGGCCGCCCCAGCGCCGGGAGGCGAGGGAGATGGCCCACATCAGCAGGGGTGTGATGGTGAGTTTCAGGTAAAACAGGGTCATTGCGGGTGCATCCAGGCTTGATGAAGGTGCGCCCGCCTTCGACATTGGGTAGGGCGCGGGTGAATCAGCCGCGGCTGGCCTCCAAGGCCTGGGCCAGGTCGGCGATGATGTCGTCACTGTGTTCGATGCCGATCGACAGGCGCACCATGTCCCGCGGCACGCCGGCCTTCTCCAGTTCCTCGTCGTTGAGCTGACGGTGGGTAGTGGAAGCGGGGTGGCAGGCCAGTGACTTGGCGTCGCCGATGTTCACCAGGCGTACCACCAACTGCAACGCGTCGATGAAACGCGCGCCAGCCGCCTGGCCACCCTTGATGCCGAACGACAGGATCGACGCCGGCTTGCCGCCGGTGTAGCGCTGGGCCAGTTCATGTTCGGGATGGTCGGGCAGCCCGGCGAACTTCACCCAGGCCACTTGCTCGTGGGCCTGCAGGTAATGGGCGACCTTTAGTGCGTTCTCGGTATGGCGCTCCATGCGCAGGGCGAGGGTTTCAAGGCCTTGCAGGATCAGGAAGGCGTTGAACGGCGACAGCGCCGCGCCGGTGTTGCGCAAGGGCACCACACGGCAGCGGCCGATGAAGGCGGCAGGCCCGAAGGCTTCGGTGTAGGTGACGCCGTGGTAGGACGGGTCGGGGGTGTTGAGCAGGGCGAAGCGTTCCTTGTTTTCGGCCCAGGGGAATTTGCCGGAGTCGATGACGATCCCGCCGATGCTGGTGCCGTGACCGCCGATGTACTTGGTCAGCGAGTGCACGACGATGTCGGCGCCGTGCTCGAACGGCCGGCACAGCACCGGGGTGGCCACGGTGTTGTCGACGATCAGCGGCACACCGTGGCGGTGGGCGGCTTCGGCCAGCGCGGCGATATCGACGATATTGCCGGCGGGGTTGCCGATGGACTCGCAGAATACCGCTTTGGTACGCGCGTCGATCAGCGCTTCGAGGGCGGCGATATCGTCATGGGCCGCGAAGCGGGTGTGGATACCCATGCGCGGCAGGGTGTGCGCCAGCAGGTTGTAGGTGCCGCCGTACAGCTTGGCCACCGAGACGATATTGTCGCCGGCTTCGGCGACGGTCTGGATGGCGTAGGTGATAGCCGCCATGCCCGAGGCTACGGCCAGCGCGCCAACCCCGCCTTCCAGGGCGGCCATGCGCTGCTCGAGCACGTCGTTGGTGGGGTTCATGATGCGCGAATAGATGTTGCCGGCAACCTTCAGGTCAAACAGGTCGGCGCCGTGCTGGGTGTCGTCGAAGGCGAAGGAGGTGGTCTGGTAGATCGGTACGGCCACCGCCTTGGTGGTCGGGTCGGGGCTGAAGCCCGCATGGATGGCAAGCGTTTCCAGCTTCATGCAATCGTTCCTTGAGCGTGGGTGGAAGCGTTCGAGCATGCGGCGGCGAGCGCGCATGGGTCAAGGGTGTCGCTCTGGCGGTTTACGGTTCGCGTGACAATTCGCTGATCGGCAGTTGATCCTGCTTCACGTCGGGTGCCTGAGGCGAGCGCACTCTGTTCGCCACCCCAAACGGTACATGCACCATCGGCAGGTTTCCCGCTGGCGATTGCAAGTGCGTGCGCTGGTCGTCGAAAAACACATGCGGCTTCAATATCGACAACACCCTGGGCTTATCCATGCCGCCTAGGAAAAAGCACTCATCCGGGGATACGCCCCAATCCTTCAAGGTCGTCACCACCCGCTCATGCGAAGGCGCGTTGCGCGCCGTGACGATGGCAATGCGCAGAATCCGCTGGTACGTCGGGTCCTCGGCCAGCTTGCGGTCCTCCAGCATGCGTATCCGCGAAAGCTTGCGGTAAAGGTCTGCCAGTGGCCCCGGCGAATGCGGGGTGCCCTTGTGCATGCGCTCGTGTTCCTGGAAGTCGTCCAGGTTGTCGTTGCGCTTGTAAACACTCTCTGCCTCGTCGTCGGCAATCACGCCATCGAAGTCGAAGGCCACCCGCAGCTCGGTGTCGATTTCATCATCGTAGATGCGCGTAGGCAGCACACGCCCGGCAGGGTAGTTGGCGTCGATGGCCTTTTGCACATCTTCCTCGTTGGCGCTGAGAAACAGCGAGGCATTGAACGCCGGGATGTATTCGTAGGGCGAGCGGCCCGACATGAATGCCGCGCGGGTGATGTCCAGCTGATAGTGGCTGATGGAGCGGAACACCCGCAGGCCGGTTTCCGGCGAGTTGCGCGAGAGCAGCACCACTTCCACCGGCAACTGGTCGGGGAACGCCTTGTTGATGCTCAGGAAGCGGCGAATGAACGGGAGCGCCACCCCCCTGGGGAACGGCTCGTCCAGGTTCTGCTCCTGGTGTTGGCGGTAAGCCTCGACACCTTGTGTCTGGTAGATGTCATCGGAGACGGAGAGGTCGAACAGCGCACTCGAGGCTACGCCGATGACCAGTTTTTCTTCAATGGGGTAGGGCATGCAGCGGCTCCTGCGAGTGGCATGAAGGCAAGTGTACGCGCACGTTCTGACGAAAGCCGTCAATTGCGCGACTGATCAGTGGATCCGGTAGTGTCATTTTGATAGCTTCTCGCCCCTTACCGCAGTATCCGGACAGTGATTGATGAACCAGCTACATGAACACGGCACCCTGACTCCGCTTGCCGAGGCGAATGGGAACACGATGCACGAAAGCCACCTTGAGGCAGACGCGTCGGCCCAGCAGGCCACCGAGCACGAAGCACTGCTGGCCAGTATCGAGGCGCTGAACAAAAAGCTCGTGGCAACTACCCTGGCCCGTGTGCAGAAGGAAGGTGCGATCCACAAGCGTCTTGAGCAGTGCCAGCAGCAACTGGCCGCCAGCAATCAGGCTCGGGAAGGGCTGTCCATCACGGTGACCACGGCGCTGAAGAAGCTCGCGCTGGCAGCGAGCACCCAGGCAGACCGCGTGGACAGTGTGGAGGCGCGCTTGACCCGCCTGGCTGAGCGCCAATGTGAATGCACGTCGCAGTCAGCAGCCGGTTGGCCCGCGTATCTGGAGCGTCATGCCGTGTCGTTGGTTGCCTTGGCCGTGGCTGTGTTTACGCTGGGGCTGCATTTGCTCGGGTAGTGCAACTTCAAGGCTGCGCCGGGTTCAAGCGTTGAATTGCCAAAGCTTGAGGGTTGGCGACGTTCTTCGGCACCCCGTCGAAAAACGCCAGCACATTGTCGAAGGCGTACAGCTCGTAGCCGTTCTTCTCCACATACCCCAGGTGGGGCGTGCTGAGTACCCGTGGGTGGCGCAGCAGTGGATGGGCCGGGTCGAGTAACGGCTCGTCCTCATAAACATCCACCGCCGCGTAGCCCGGCCGCCCGGCATCCAATGCCTGCAGTAATGCGCCTGGTGCAATCAGTTCCGCGCGGCTGACGTTCACCAGCAAGGCGTCGGGCTTCATGTGGGACAGGTCGTCGAAGGTCACCCCATGGCGTGTCTGATCCGAAAGGCGCAGGTTCAGGCTGACAATATCCACCTCGGCAAAAAACGCCTCACGCGAGGCGGCAGCAGCGTGGCCATCGGCTTTGGCTGCGGCGCGGCTGTTGTCGCTGCCCCACACCAGCACGGGCATGTCGAAGGCCTGCGCATAACGCGCCAGGCGCTGGCCGATCTTGCCATAGCCCCAGATGCCCAGCGTCTGCCCGGCCAGCGCCTGGCCTAGGTTGACCTGCCATTGGCCTTGGCGGAAGGCATCAATGGCCGGCAGCAGTTGCCGGCGGGCATTGAGGATCAGCGCCCAGGCCAGTTCGGCAGGCGCTACCGGCGATCCGCGCCCCTCGGTCACGGCAATGCCGCGCGCGGTGCAGGCAGCCAGGTCGAGGTGGCGGATACCTTGCCGGTCTGGCTGATCAGCTTGAGGTTGGGCAGGCGGTCGAGCAAGGCGGCGTCGATGCGTGTGCGTTCGCGGGTGAGTACCAGGGCGTCGGCATCGGCAAAACGTGCTGCAAGTTGTTCCAGCGTGGCAGGCGGGAGCTCATGAAGGACGCTGACAGCATGCCCGCTCAGCTTGCCGAAGCAATCGAGCGTACGGATTACATCCTGGTAGTCGTCGGGAATGACAATACGCATGTTGGTCTGACCCGGTCGGTACAGTGAAGTGTCGAAGATAACCTAACGGGCGGTTTCGGTGTCAGATCGGGCTGCAGTCGTCGCACACCATCACCGGCTCATGCGCTCCATCAAGCAGCTTCACGAACTGCCCGCCGATGAACCACGCCGGCCACGCTCTTCAGCACGCACCCCAACACCACCGCCGTCCCTGCACTGGCAAAGATCATTTCTCGCCCGGCACTCTGTTGCTGCAACGCCACTAACGCCGGCGCTGCCGCCGCGGCCCCCAGTTGCAGCGCACTGACCCAGGGTGTCAACGTGCCGCGTGGGTCATTGGTGGCAATTGCCCCCATGTAGTAGGTTAGCGCCAGCACCCAGCCGAAGTTCATCAGAAACAGTGCCATGCACAGCTGATCGGCATCATGTGTATAGCGCGCCAGCAGGGTGATTGACACAAGCACTACCAGCGAGCCCAGGCCGATCATCGGGCCACGGCTCACCCGTGCGCCCAGCAGGCTGGGCAGGGCGCCGCCAGGCAAGCCACCCAGTATTCCCAGCCCGAACGCCCAGCCCACATCCACCGCCTCGATGCCACGTTCGCGCGCCAACTGTTCGACAAACCCCCACAACGAATAGATCGCCAACTGCAGGCACAGCATCCCCAGCAGGGCGTAGCGCCCGATAATCGCGGAGCCGCCGCCTGGCTGCGCCAGGCGCACGGGGGTTACGCGCTGCAGCCGTACCGGAATGAACAACGCAGCCATAGCGATCAGCACGAACCAGAAACCCAGTGATGCAATCGCCGTGCGGTGACCGAACTGCTCTGCCAGTTGTGGCAGGCAGGTCGCGTACAGGGCAAAGACAGCGGTTTGAATCAGCAGCGACAGGCCGTACGAGCGATCCTGGCCCGGCAGCCGGCCAAGCCCGCTGATCGACCCGGCATACAGCAGGCCCGCAGCGATACCACAGGCAAAACGGCACAGAATCAGGTTCGTCAAAGTGTCCAGCGCAGCGCTGAGGAGGTTCAACATCAGCGCTGCAAAGGCTGCCGCCAGGTACAGCCCACGGCCACTTGGATGACGCCTTGGTATCGATAGCAGCAGGCAGCCGAGCAGTGTTCCGCTCATTTCACTGGAAAGTACCCAGCCCTGTTGGCTAAGGTCCAGATGCAACCGCTCGGCCAGCAGGCCGATGAAGATGGGTTGTACGCCAATGATGATCAAGGCCGTGGCGGCGATGTAGATCAGCGCAGCACGCAGAAGCAGGGTGTTGTTATTGTTGTGCATGGTCGGGTCCGGGGTCAGGCGCGGGGCAGGGTACCTGCGTCGTGGGTGATGCGGCCGTTCATTACGGTCAGCGCTACTTCGGTATTGCCGATCTGGTAGCGGTCCAGTTCGAACAGGTCCTGCTCCAGCACGATGATGTCGGCACGCTTGCCAACGGTGATCGAACCGATTTCCCGTTCCAGGCCCAGTTGGTAGGCACCGTTGAGGGTATAGGCGGCGATCAGTTGCGGGATACTCAGGCGCTCGTCGGCATCGGGCATCACAGGGGCATCGGGTTCGCCACTGAGCTGGCGGGTGTGGCCCGATTCGATGTGTTCCACCGGCTTGTGCTGGCATCGGCATTGGCACACCAGGCCGTCCATGCCGATGGACACGGTCACACCTTGGTCGATGAAGCTGCGGAATTTATACATCGACGCCCAGCGTGGGTAGCCATAGGTCTGCTGGATGGCCTCGGCGTAGGCGTCGACCACGCCCCACTGTAACTGGGTGTTGGCCATGACGCCGATACGGCGAAAGCGCGGGATGTCGTCGGGGTGGGTGAGAAAGGCGTGAGTGATGACGTGACGACGGTCGCGGGGCGGATTGCTGGAGAACGTGCGCTCGAACACGTCCAGCGCCATGCGCACGGCTGCATCGCCCACTGCATGCACCATCACGTCGATACCGAGGGCGTCGGCCTTGCGCACATGGCCCTCGAACACTTCCTCGGGCATGGTCGTCGACCCGCAGCTGTGTGGCTTGTCGCAATAGGGCTCGAGCAGGAACGCGGTGTGGTTCAGCTCGGTCCCGTCCAGCATCAGCTTGAGAGTCTGCGCCTTGACCAGCGGCGAGTCGTAGCGTTCGCGCAGGGCCTGCAGCCGCGTGACCGGATCGTCCTCGGTGCCCATGTTGATGTAGCTGCCGACCACCCGCAGTTTCAGGCGCTCCTCACGCTCCAGTTGCTGCAGGGTTTCATACAGCAGCGACTGGTCGCCAGCGGGGTCGAGGAACCCGGCATCGAATACCGTGGTAATCCCGGCCGCCACCAGTTTCTCTTGCCAAAAGGGAATCGAGCGCAGGTACAGGTCGATGCCTGTCGGTAGGTAGCCGGCTTCGCTCAGACGTTGCATCAGCAGCGAATAGGCGGCGCAGTCAATGATCACACCCGTGGGCTCGCCGGTGATCGGGTCCTTTTCGAACCAGCTGGCGCCCTCTTCTACTGGCGGGGTGTTGCGGTCGATGCCGGCAGCGTTCAGGGCGAAGCTGTTGACCCACATGGTGTGATAGTCGGTGGACAGCAAGCACACGGGCTTGTCCGCACAGATGGCATCCAGTACTTCGCGGCGCAACATATGCCCAGGCATCAATGGCTGGATCCAGCCCATGCCGGTAATGGCTTTTTCACAGGGGTTGGCCTCGACGTAGGCCTGGAGCAGGGCCAGCACCTGTAGCGGGTCGGTATGGTTGACCAGCGCCTGAAAGGCAAAGGCGGTAGAGGAAAAATGCCAGTGAGACTCGACGAAGCCCGGCAGCACCAGTTTGCCGCCGGCATCCAGCAGGCGTGTGGCAGGGCCGGCGTATGCCATGACGCTGCCGTGGTCGCCCACGCAAACGATGCGTTCGCCGCAGATGGCCACCGCCTCAGCCCAAGGCCTGTGCGGGTCGACCGTGTAGATGCGGGCATTGTGAATAATGAGGTCTGCGGCGGTGGACATGGCAACTCCCAGGTCAGAATGGAGCATTAGTTTTGAGTTCATTAAAACATTTAGTCAATAAAATATTTTTACGGCGCAGCTTTGCGTTATGCTGTGCGCCGACGTGTACGATTCGAAAAAGGTGTGAATGTGAGCGGACTGCGCGAGCAGCAGAAGGCGATGCGTCGTGAAACCATCAGCCGAACGGCGCTAGGCCTGTTTGAAACGCAGGGTTACCAGACCACCACCATGGAGCAGATCGCGCGCTTGGCCGCAGTGTCGGTGCCCACGGTGTTTGCTTATTTCGGCAGCAAGCAGGAAATTTTGCTGGAGAAGCTCCGCGAGGCCGACCACCGGGCGGTGACCGAAGCCCGGCGGCGCCTGCCGGAATTCGACGATGCGCTGGAGGCCCTGTGCTGCTACGAAGCGCACTTGACCGATTACGCATTCGAGGTGCTGCCTGCACCGCTCTGGCGCGAGATATTGCCGCCGTTGCTGCCGTTGCTGGGGGCTGAGCAGCAGGGCGTGCCGGATGCCTACAGGCGCGTCAACGACGCGTTGGTCAACGAGTTGAAATGCCTGCTACAGGACTTGTGCGACAGCGGCAGGCTGGCGGCTGGGCTGGACGTGGGCTATGCGGCGTTCCTGATCAACGATTACGGGCACCTTCAGTTGCTGCGCCTTTGCAGCCGCGAGCCGCTGGACATGACGGCACACCGGGCGGATGTGCGGCGGTTCATGGGCTTTATCCTGGCCGGCATGCAAGCGTGATGAGACTGATCAGGGCGCGCGTGGGCGGCCCTGTCGCGACATGAGGCCGACCCTACAGGCCGTCAGATAGCTGTTCCACCAGAAAATCCACAAACACCCGCACCCGCGCCGGCATCGCCGGGCCGCCGACGAACACCGCATGAATCGGTTCCCGATCACCCGGGTTGTAAGCCTCCAGCAACGGCACCAGTTGCCCGTTGGCCAGGTCATCGGCCACGGTAAAGGTGCCGATACGCGCCACGCCGGCGCCCAGCCTGGCCAGCTGCGCCAGCGCCTCGCCGCTGCTGCATTCGATATTCCCTTTCACCTTCAGTGAGAACGTATGCCCGTCGCGGTGAAACGGCCAGTCAGGCATCGCGCGGCGGAAGTTGAAGCGCAGGCAGTTGTGCCTGGCAAGGTCTTCAGGTTCAAGCGGGGTACCGTAGCGTTGCAGGTATTCTGGCGAGGCCACCACTACCTGGCCGGTCTCGCCAATGGCGCGAGCGCTCAACGAGCTGTCCGGCAGGTGACCGAAGCGCAGCGCCACGTCGGCCTGGCCGCCGAGTATGTCGGCCACCTCGTCGCTGAGGGTCAGATCAACCAGCACTTGCGGGTAGCGTGCGCTGAAGGCCGCCAGCAGCGGCACTACGGTCAACCGGGCATGGCCCAGCGCAGCGCTGACCCGCAAGCGCCCGCGTGGCACGCCTTGGTCAGTGATGGCTTCTTCCACTTCGAGCATGTCTGCCAGCACCCGCCGTGCGCCGCGCAGGTAGGCCTCTCCCTCGGGGGTGAGGGTGAGCGCCCGGGTCGTGCGCAGCAGCAGGCGGGTACCCAGGCGCTGTTCGGTGCGGGCGAGAATGCGGCTGACCGCCGAGGGCGTCAGGCCTAGCGCTCGGGCGGCAGCAGACAGGCTGCCCGCTTGCGCCACCTTGGCAAAAATCTCCATCTCGCCGGATCTGCCACTGAAGTCCATTTGTGCCTCTAAAGCAAAGGTGGTTCGCAAAAATGCAGTCTAGTGCGCGTTTTAAACGGATCGTAGCATTTGCGGCATAGATAAGGAGCTTGCCATGCGTATCAATCCACCGCTTGTCGCACTCGCCATCGGTGCCTTCGGCATCGGCGTTACAGAGTTCGCCCCCATGGGCATGTTGCCCAGTATCGCTACCGACCTTGGCGTTTCCATTCCTGCTGCCGGGCTGCTGGTCAGTGCCTATGCCCTCGGCGTGCTGATCGGCGCGCCGCTGATGACCCTGGCCACGGTGAAGATCCCGCGCCGTTACTTGTTGATCGGGCTGATGGCCATTTTCACCTTGGGCAACCTGATGTCGGCCCTGGCCAGCGACTACGCCAGCCTGCTGGTGGCCCGCGTGGTCACTTCACTCAACCACGGCGCCTTCTTTGGCATCGGCTCGATCGTCGCGGCCAGTGTGGTGCCGCCCGAGAAGCGCGCCGGGGCCGTGGCTGCAATGTTCATGGGTTTGACCCTGGCCACCATCGGCGGCGTGCCGTTGGCGACCTGGTTGGGTGAAATGCTGGGTTGGCGCATGGCGTTCTGGGGTATTGCCGGGCTTGGCCTGGTGGCGATGACCACACTCTGGTACGCACTGCCCAATGTTGCGTCGCCCAAGGGCGAGGGGGCCATGGCCGAGATCCGTGTGCTGGGCCGCAGGCCGGTACTGGCGGCCTTGTTGCTGACCGTGGTGGGTTCCAGCGCAATGTTCACCGTGTTCACCTACATTGCGCCGATCCTGCAGCATGAAGCGGCGGCGTCCACCCCCTTCGTGACGGCGATGCTGGTGCTGTTCGGTGTCGGCCTGACCTTGGGCAACGTATGGGGCGGCAAGGCGGCGGACCGCTCGATCGATCGCACCCTGATCCTGTCACTGGCTGGGCTGATTGCCGTGCTGCTGGTGTTTCCGCTGGTACTGGACTGGCCGCTGCCGACCGCCTTGGCGATCCTGGTCTGGGGTGCGGCCAGCTTTGCCCTGGTGCCGCCGCTGCAAATGCGGGTCATGGAAGCGGCCAAGGATGCGCCCAACCTGGCCTCGGCGGTGAACATTGGCGCGTTCAACCTGGGCAATGCGATCGGTGCGGCGCTGGGTGGCGCGGTGATCAACGCGGGGCTGGGCTACCCGGCGATTTCCCTGGCGGGGGCTGCGATGGCGACGCTGGGGCTGGTGCTGGTGCTGCTGTTTGCCTGGCGTGGGCGAGGGGGGCTAGCCGGGCGGCAGGTTGCGGTGTAACAGGTCGGAACCTTGGGGCGCTTTGCGCCCCTCGATACACTTCCTTGCGGGTACTACGGGGTACCGTTTCGGCCATGCAAGTGATAGGCAGGGCGCTCGCTCAGGCGCTCGTAGTAATCGCGCACCGCGGGCAGGTGTGGGTGCTCGAACGGCGTTTCAAACCAGCGGTTGACCGACAGGCCGATCGGGATGTCGGCCAGGGTGAACTGGCTGCCGGCCACATAGGCACCGGTGCTGGCCAACTGGCGGTCGAGGATGCGCATGTAGCGTGACCACTCGGCACAACCGGCAGCCAGTGCTTGCGGGTCCTGGTGAGCGGGCGAATGCCTGACCAGCGACATGAACGCGTAGCTCCATGAGCGGTTCAGGTCCGAGGCCTGCCAGTCGATCCACTGGTCGATCCGCGCCCGCGCCTGGGCCTCGCCGGGATAGAACGCGGTGGCGCCGTAGCGGCTGGCCAGGTAACGGATGATGCTATTGGATTCCCACAGGGTGAAGTCGCCGTCCTGGATCACCGGAATCATGGCGTTGGGGTTCAGCGCGAGGAACTCGGTGCTGTCAGTGGCCTTGAAGCCAGAACCCCAGTCTTCGCGCTCGAACGCGATCTCGAATTCGGCGCAGGCCCACAGGACTTTTCGCACATTGATGGAAGAGGCTCTTCCCAGTATCCGCAGCATGGTGTTCGTCCTTGTGTGGGGGAGGTTGATCGTCCGCCACTGCGGGGGGCGGGTCAAGGGGGCTGAGCGGTGGCTTGGCGCTCCCTGTACAGGGTTCTTGTAGTCCATTTCCTAAAGTCACCCTTTCCACCCGTTTGTCATTGTAATGGGGTAGGCGGCGGCCTAGCCTCGGCAAGCGCCTAACCTTGAGGAATGGACATGGACAGCGAAACGCCGAAAAACAGCAGCAAGCCCTATGTCGTGCAAGCCGCGAGCCGCTTTGGCAACAGCGATGCCGAACTGGTGCAAATGAAACCGCAACTGCCAATACGCACCGCACTGATGGAAGCTTCGGGCATCATGGGCTGCATCACCGAAATTACCCGCAAGGCCATCGACAGGCCTGAAGACCGCCCGGTGATGATGAAGGCCACGTACTACCTGGCCGGGATGGCCAAGTCACTGATCGACGGCCAGTTGCTGCAGATGCGTCAGGCGCGCGAAGGCGGGGGCGAAGCCTAGCCAGGCTTGCCTGGGGGGCGCGAACTTGGCACCCTTGGGCGGTTTTAATCGTCTGTAACACGACAGAAGGAAGCATGCATTGAGCTGGGACAAGGTGGGGAAGCTTCTCGTCGCCGTGCTGATCGGCCTGATGGTCCTGTTGGCCGCCTACGCGGTGCTCAGGGGCAATCCGCGCCTTGAGGCGTCACTGACCTATGCCTACCTCACTTACCCCAGCCAGTTCAGCGAGCGGATCAGCAAGGCCAGCGAGCAGCTCAAGTACGAGCAGTTGCAGGGGCGAATCAACGGTATCGTTCAAGGCCAGCTGGCCCATGATCAGGTCGAGCGGCTCATCGAAATGGCGCAGGCCCCTTATGCCCAGCTGTTCGCCAAGCCTTTCGAGGCCGGGCTGGTGGACCACCGTACCGGCCTGCTGATCGAACTGCACAACAGTGGTGATGCGCAGGTCCGGCAGGTGAAAATCCGCCTGCCAGCCAAGGGCCTGGTGCAGGTGCGCGATGCTGCCGGCAACGACACGCTGCTGGAAACCGCCATCGCCCAGGTTGATATCCCGGCCATCGAGCCAGGTGGCACCTGCAAGGTGTGGGTGTATTTCGATGCCGACTACTCGCAGATCCGCCATGGCGGGGTCAGTATCAGCCACGCCGACGGTGAGGCCCATGTGCAGGTGTACCGCGAGGTCATCGGTTTTCCGGCCATGGTAGCCCGTTACAGCCGTGAGCTGATGATACTGCTTGGCATACTGGCGGCCAGTGTACTGGCCTTGGCCTATGCCTGCCTGGCACGTCGTGCGCCGCGGTAAAACAGCCTGCAGAAAGGTGCGTGCATTCGTTCTGCAATCAAGGGTCATTTGCGCAAAACTCAACACGCCCCCGCAGACGACGCTCTATAGTGCTCGGCATGACGAAACCCCTACCGAGCCTGCCTGATGATCCCTTCTCTGGACGCCATTTTTTCTCGCCTGCGCCTTCGCCAGTTGCGTTTGCTGATCGAGCTGGACCGCTGTGGCTCGCTGCACAAGGCAGCTGAAGCCATGGCCATTTCCCAGCCCGGTGCCACCAAGGCCCTGCGCGAGGTCGAGGAGGTGCTGGGCGTACCGTTGTTCCAGCGAATGCCCAGCGGCCTGGTTGCCAACGACGTGGGCCGCTGCGTGGTGCGCTACGCGCGGCTGATCCACAGCGACCTGGGGCATCTGCGCGAAGAGGTGTTGGGCATCGTCCAAGGCCAGGGCGGGCGGCTGGCGGTGGGCAGTATCATGGGGGCTATGCCCACACTGGTCAGCGCCCTCGGGCGCTTGCGCCGCAAACAGCCGCAGCTGGCAGTGGAAATCGCCGAGAATACCAGCGCCAACCTGCTCGCCCAGCTGGACGAAGGGCGCCTGGACCTGGCCATCTGCCGGCCAGGGCTGGGCCGTAACACGGCGGAGTATGGCTTTGTCGAACTGGCCCAGGAGCCGTTGGCGGTGGTCGCGCATCCGCAGCATCCGCTGGCCGGGGCGGCGGCACTCAAGATCAGCGACCTTAGCCATTATCGCTGGGTGGTTTATCCGGCCAACATGCCCATGCGCCAAGCGCTGGAACGCGAGTTGAGCGAGGCGGGGGTGGAGGTGTCACGGTATCCACTGGAGACCTTTTCCACCTTCGCCACCTTCATGCTGCTTGAAGATGACCCGACGTTGGTGGCAGTCATTCCCCGTGCGGTGGCGGCCTTTGCCGAGCAGCGCGGGTTGCTGGTGTCGCTGGCGGTGCCGCTACGGGCGCTGAGCGAGCCGTTCGGCATCGTGCACCGGGTCGCGGCGCCGTTATCGCCTGCGGCACGATTGCTGGTGGAGGAACTGACGGCGGGTGAAGTGTGACGGTCCCCATTGATTTCCAGTCCGTTGCCGAAGCGCTGGCAGGGATAAGCGGCGGTTATCGGTGGATCAGTTCTTTTCATTATCGGTGGCCCTGTCCCGTCCTCTAAATTGCCCCGGCAGCGCCTGTCAGTCACCCTGTCACCCTGATTGCATCAAGGAGCAAACCAATGGATCTAGGCATCACCGGCCGCTGGGCCATCGTCTGCGCGGCCAGCCAAGGCCTTGGCAAAGGCTGCGCCGAAGCGTTGGGCAAAGAAGGCGTCAACCTGGTCATCAATGCCCGTACCCAAGCCACTCTGGAGCAGACCGCCAGCGAGTTGCGCAGGGCCTGCCCGGGCATCGAGGTCCATACCGTGGCAGGCGATGTTGCCGATCCCAAGGTGCGCCAGGCGCTGTTGGCGGCCTGCCCGCAGGTCGACATTCTGGTCAACAACGCCGGTGGCCCGCCACCGGGGGACTTCCGTGATTGGGGGCGTGATGACTGGCTGAAGGCGCTGGACGCCAACATGCTCACGCCCATCGAGCTGATCAAGGCGGTGGTAGATGGCATGGCCGAGCGTGGTTTTGGCCGGGTGGTGAATATCACCTCCGGCGCGGTGAAGGCACCGATCGACATGCTGGGTTTATCCAACGGTGCCCGCAGTGGCCTGACCGGATTCATTGCCGGCCTGGCCCGGCAGCAGCGTCTGGCGGGCTGCAATGTGACACTCAACAACCTGTTGCCTGGGGCGTTCGACACGGCGCGCCTGCAAAAGACCTTGAAGGCTGCGGGTGGTGATGTGGAAGTCACTGCCCAGGCGCGGCGCAAGGCCATTCCGGCGTCGCGTTTTGGCGATGCCGCGGAGTTTGGCGCGTATTGCGCATTTCTGTGCAGCGCGCATGCCGGGTACATCACCGGGCAGAACCTGCTGATCGATGGCGGGGCGTATCCGGGAACCTACTGACGCCGTTGGCGCTATTGCTTGCAGCCGCCTTCGCCCTCATGCAGCGCCAGGCTCTGGCGCAATTGTTCAATCATGGCCGCGCGCAGCGCCTGCGGCGCCTGGATGCGGATCGACCCCGCCTGGGACAGCAGCCAGCCCATCAGCGCGCGGTTGTCGTCGACGGTGGCCACCAGCGCGGCGCCGCCGCCAGCCTGCGGCGTCAGTTGCATATCGACGGACAGGGGGGATTGCTCCAGGCGGCGGGCCAGCGCGTCATCGACCCAGGCATACAGTACGACGTGTGTCGGTGGGGCAAGTGCGTCGGGTTGCAGCTGCTGCGCTTCGCCCAGGCTCAAGCCCGGTTGCCAGTACCAGCCATAAGGCATGCCTTTACTGTTGCACTGTAGGGGGAACAGTGCGGCGAGCTCGACCAGGTCGCGCTCGACGGTGCGTTTGCTGGTGGTATGGCCCACGGTTGTCAGGGCAGCCTGCAACTGGGTGGAGCTCATTCCTGGGTGGCGGCCGGGCAGCAACTTGAGCAGTTGCCACTGGCGGGCGATGGTGTGGCGGGTCGGGTGGCTGGGCAAAGGCTCGTCCTTGAAGGCAGGCACCGAGCCTGCCTGGGTAGTGGCGTTTAGCTATTGCCTAGCATACCCCGTCACAAGATGGGATCCAAGTTGTGGCGTAAGGCCTCGGTCAAGTGGTGCGCCGCCAAGTCAACGACGAGCGTGTCGTTGTGGTAGTGGTAATCAGTTGGCAAGCGCGAATGCTGAGCGGTCTATCGAGCGGCCCAGCGCGTCAGGTGATGACCCGCTGCAACGCCTCGATAAACATCTCCTCCGCCCGGCTGAATCGCTGCTCTCTGTTCCACAGCAGGTGAATGTCCACATCGGCAATCCCTTCGTGCGGCGACAGCTTCCAAAGCAAGCCCGCGTCAACATCCGGTGCCACCACATGTTCGGGCAGGCAGCCGATGCCAAACCCGGCAATCACCAGTCGGCGCACTTCCTCAAGGCTTGGCGATGACGCCACGATACGCCCGGCAAACCCTTGTTGGTCGCGGAAAATGGTCAGCGGCGACAACATGCCGCCAATTTGGTCGCTGGTGAAACTGACAAAGTTCTCCCGCTGTAAATCGCCTTCGGCCTGACCGAACAAGGCATGGTGCTTGCCACAGAAGAATGCATATCGTTGGCGCAGAAACAGCCGCTGCTCCAGCCGTGGCTGTGCACGCCGGTTGAGGCTGAGGCCCGCTGTAGCGGTTTTCTCCTGCAGGGCGGCGACGATATCGGAGCTGCGCATCACGTCGATTTCCAGCTCGACCCTTGGGTGCTGGCGATGGAAGTTGGCCAGGAAGTCATCGAAACGTTCGCTGACGATGCGACTGATCATCAGCAGGCGCACTTTGCCCACCAGCTCGTCCGCCGGTTGCTCCAGCAAGCCGCCGATCTGCGACATCTGCCCGTACACCTCGCCAGCCAGCTGGAACAGCTGCTCGCCCATTTCTGTCAATACGAAGCGCGGTCCGCGACGGGCAATGAGCTGGCGGCCAAGCTGCTCTTCAAGGCGTTTGAGCGCCTGACTCACTGCCGGCTGGGTGAGGTGCAGGCGGGCGGCGGCACGGCTGATGGACAGCTCCTGGCCGATGACCCGGAAGGTGCGCAGCAGGTTCCAGTCGAGGCGGTCGTTGAGCAAGCGGTCAGGCATGGCAGGGCTCGATGATAAGCATGGCTAATAGTGCGCATAATAAATAGAAAATTGACTAATCATAGCCTCCGGCCGATAAATCGCAGTCATCGAAACCTGTTGGATCGACGTTGCCCCTCTTCGCGGGTGAATCCCCGCCTGCAGTGATCGCGCAGACGCTGTGGAAGCGGGTTGTCCCGCTGAAAAGGCACCATCGAGTCAACAGGCCAAGCGCCAGCAGAGCGCCCCGTGACCCTTGCAACTCCTGCCAGAACAACAAGCAAAGGAGCCCCCATGAAGCCGACCGCTTCCGCTCAACCGCGTCGTGCCGCCGCCGCCGCATTCATCGGCACCATGATCGAGTGGTACGATTTCTACATCTATGCCACCGCCGCCGCGCTCGTCTTCGGTGCCTTGTTCTTCCCCTCCGACGACAGCCTGTTCAGCACCATGGCCGCGTTCGGTACCTTCGCCGTGGGCTTCTTCGCCCGGCCGCTTGGCGGCATCATCTTCGGTCACGTGGGCGACCGTATCGGTCGCAAGAAGTCGTTGGTCATCACCCTGCTGATGATGGGCATCGTCACTGTCTGCATCGGCCTGCTGCCGACTTACGCACAAATCGGTGCGGCCGCGCCGGTGCTGTTGATCTTGCTGCGCATCGTCCAGGGGATTGCCGTGGGCGGCGAGTGGGGCGGGGCGGTACTGATGGCCGGCGAGCATGCGCCCAAGGGCCGCCGCAACTTCTTCGCGTCGTTCGCCCAGTTGGGTAGCCCGGCGGGCCTTATCCTGTCGCTGCTGGCGTTTGGTGCGGTCACCCGTCTGCCTGAAGAGGCGCTGATGAGCTGGGGCTGGCGCGTGCCGTTCCTGGCCAGTGCACTGCTGCTACTGGTGGGGCTGGCTATTCGCCTGGGCGTGAATGAGTCGCCCGAGTTCATGGCCAGCCGCGAGCAGGCAGAAAAGGCCAGGTGCAAGGAGCAGGCTCCGGCCCTCGAGGTGCTGCGCACCGCCTGGCGCCCGCTGTTGCTGTGTATCGGCGCCAATACCCTGGGCATTGCCGGGGTCTACTTCACCAATACCTTCATGATCAGTTACACCACCCAGCAATTGCACCTGGAGCGCTCGTTGATTCTGGAATGCCTGTTCTTCGTGGCGATCATCCAGTTCTGTGTGCAGCCCCTGGCGGCCTGGCTGTCGGAGAAGATCGGTGCAACTCGCTTCCTGGCCCTGGTCGCCCTGCTGGCGATGGCCTCGCCCTACCCGATGTTTGTGCTGGTGAGCTCGGGCCACGGGCCCCTGATTGTGCTAGGCATCGCCTTGGCCGCTGCCTGCATGGCCTCTTTCTACGCGGTGATCGCCGGCTACGTCAGTGGCATGTTCGAAACCCGCGTGCGCTACACCGCCATTTCCCTGGCTTACCAGATCTGCGGCGCCCTTGCCGGCGGCCTGACCCCGCTGATCGGCACCTGGTTGGCCCACACCTTTAGTGGCCAGTGGTGGCCGATGGCAGTGTTCTACACCTTCATCGCCACCCTTTCGCTGGTCTGCGTGCTTGCCCTGGCGCGCCAGTACGCCCGTAGCCAGCACCTGGAACTGGCCTGATCCGATTGACTCTGGAGTACCCGCACATGTTGAAAAGCAATGGCGAACGCCTGTGGGCGAGCCTGATAGCCATGGCCGAAATCGGCGCCACCGCCCGCGGCGGTAGCTGCCGCCTGGCGCTCAGCGACGAGGACAAGGCGGGCCGTGAACTGTTCAGCCACTGGTGCCGCGAAGCCGGCCTGACGCTGACGGTGGATGCCATAGGCAACCTGTTCGCCCGTCGTCCAGGTCGTGACCCGAATGCCGCACCGGTAATGATGGGCAGCCATCTCGACACTCAGCCCGAAGGCGGTCGTTTCGACGGTGTCTATGGCGTGCTGGCCGGGCTTGAAGTGGTGCGCCGCCTCAACGAGCTGAACATCCACACTCGCAAGCCGCTGGAAATTGCCGTGTGGACGAACGAGGAGGGCGCGCGCTTCACGCCGGCCATGTTTGGCTCGGCAGTGTTCACCGGCAGCCTCGCGCTGGCCGAAGCGCTGGCTATCCGCGATGCCGATGGCCTCAGCGTCGCCGACGAACTGCAGCGAACGGGCTTCGCCGGCCAGCGCCCTTTAGGTGGCCCGGTGGATGCCTATTTTGAAGCGCATATTGAGCAAGGTCCGATCCTTGAAGACAACGCCAAGGCCATTGGTGTCGTCAGCGGCGGGCAAGCGATTCGCTGGTTGGACGTCACGGTCGAAGGCATGGCGGCCCACGCGGGTACGACACCGATGCCCCTGCGCAAGGATGCCCTGTATGGCGCGGCGCGGATGATCCAGGCGGTCGAGCAGTTGGCAGCGGACTTCGCACCCGAAGGGCTGACCACTGTGGGCGAGTTGTCGATTGCCAAGTCCTCGCGCAACACCATTCCTGGTCTGCTGCGCTTTACGGTCGACTTGCGCCACCACTGCGATGAAGCCATCGAAGCCATGGAGCGCGACCTGAGCCTGAAGCTGCAAACCATTGCCAGCCAGCGCGGCCTGCAGGTACGCATCGAACGCCACTGGGTCAGCCCGGCCACGCCGTTCGACCCTGCATGTGTGGCTGCCGTGCAGCAGGCGGTGGACGAACTGGGCTACGCCCAGCAATCAATCGTCAGCGGTGCCGGTCACGATGCCATCCTGCTGGCCCGATACTGCCCGACGGCCATGGTGTTCATCCCCTGCGTCGGCGGCCTGAGCCACAACGAAGCCGAAGACGTATTACCCGACGATGCCCGACAGGGTGCCGATGTGCTGCTGAACGCCGTGTTGGCCCGTGCGGGCCGTGTCGAACAAGGAGAAGGCTGATGCGTTGCTACTTCCACCCCGAACAACTGCTGCACCACCCACGCAGTTACTACTCGCGCGGCGCCATGCGCACCCCGCAGGAAGTCCCCGAGCGCGCCCAGCGCCTGCTGAAGGCGGCCAAAGACCTGGGTTTCGACATCCGCCAGCCCGACGATGCCGGCCTTGAACCGCTAAAGGCCGTGCATGGTGAGGCCTACCTGGCCTTTCTCGAAGAGGCCCATGCACGTTGGAAAGAAGTGCCCGAAGACTGGGGTGACGAGGTCATGTCCAACATTTTCGTGCGTGAGCCCAACGCTCTGCGCGGCATCCTCGCCCAGGCCGGCCGCTACCTGGCAGACGGTAGCTGCCCGGTGGGCGAACACACCTGGCACTCGGCCTATTGGTCGGCGCAAAGCGCGGTTGCAGCGGCCAAGGCCATCCTCGACGGGGAGCCTGCCGCCTATGCCTTGTGCCGACCACCGGGGCACCATGCGCGGTTCGATGCCGCTGGCGGCTTCTGCTACATCAACAACGCCGCCGTGGCCGCCCAGGCCCTGCGCAGCCGCTACAACCGTGTAGCGATCCTCGATACCGACATGCACCATGGACAAGGGATTCAGGAGATCTTCTACGATCGCCGTGATGTGCTGTATGTGTCGACCCATGGCGACCCGACCAACTTCTACCCGGGCGTGGCCGGGTTCGCGGACGAGCGTGGCAGGGGTGAGGGGGAGGGTTACAACCTCAACCTGCCGATGGCGCATGGGGCGAGCGAGGCGGACTTCATGGGGCAGCTGGAGGTTGCGCTGGCTGCAGTGACGGACTTTGGTGCCGAGGTACTGGTGCTGTCGCTGGGGTTCGATATCTACGAACTGGACCCGCAGAGCAAGGTGGCTGTGACCACTGCAGGGTTCGCTGCGTTGGGTGAGCGAATTCGGGCGTTGCGCTTGCCTTGCCTGATTGTCCAGGAGGGGGGCTATCACCTGGAGAGCCTGGAGGTGAATGCGCAGGCGTTCTTTGCTGAACAGGCGGACTGGCGATAAGTGCCAGAGGCCGGCATCGGTGGTTTGGCTGCCGGCCTTTTCGCGTCTGAACCCATTCCCATGGGCGCTTTGCGGCTTTCGAGTTTTTGCCCGCCATCGATAGGGGGCGACACCCCCTACATCCCACCCCGTCGCACATGCTTCACCAACACCTTCTCCAACAACTCCCACATCGCCGGGTCCGTACTGAACGCCACGTTGAACCGCATCCACCCGGTCGCCTTGGCGTCGACCATGAACAACTGCCCAGGGCCTAGCATGATGCCTTTCTCCAGCGCATCGTCCAGCAACGCGGCACTGTCGGGAATCGCCGGGTGGCGGGTCCAGATGTACATGCCTTCATCCGATTCGGTGAACAGTTCGAAGCCCAATCGATGCAGATGCCGGCCAACTTCCTGATGCGCCTCGGCCAGCCGCTGGCGCAGGCGCTTGAGGTGCTTGCGCCAGCGCCCGTCGATGATCGCCGCATACACCACGCGCTCCATCACCTGCGAGGTGGTCAGGCCTGAGCGCATCTTCAGGTGCAGCAGTTTTTGCATCAGCTCGGGGTTGGCCAGCATGTAGCCGACCCGCACGTTGGGCGAAATGCTCTTGGAATAGCTGCCCACGTACACTACCTGCTGCAGATGGTCGAGGCTGGCCAGGCATGGCTGCGGCTCGGCGACCATGTCGGCGTACAGGTTGTTCTCCACCAGGCGGAAGCCATGCTGGCTGGCAAGCTGCAGCAGGCGGTGCAACTGCGGCAGCGGGGTGCGCGAGCACGTCGGGCTGTGCAGGTGCGGCTGGGTGAAGAACGCCGTCGGGCGGTGGTGGCTGAGCAATTGCTCCAGCTGGTTCAGGTCGTAGCCGGCCGGTGTACGTGGCACGCCTACCAGGGTTGCGCCTTGGGTGCGCAGGATGCTCATGAGGTTCGGGTAGCCGGGGTCGTCCACCAGCACCACATCGCCCGGGCGCACCAGTGTGCGTGCGGCCAGGTCCAGGGCCTGGCTGGCGCCGTGGGTGAGCATCAGCTGTGCCGGGTTGGCGACGATCGACAGCTCTTGTTGCAGGTTCTGGGCGGTCAGCGCACGCAGCTCCATCAGGCCCATGGGGTCGCCGTACCCCGACAACTCCAGCGGGCTGCCGGCCACCTGGCGCAGGCCGCGGCGCAGGCCGTCTTCGTACATCCAGTCGTTGGGCAGCCAGCCGCACCCCGGTTTGTACGGCAACTGGCGGATTTCGAAAATCTGCTGCAGGTACCACTCGGAGTTGAACGTTGGTCGACTGGTGTCGGCCTCGGTGTTGTGCTGCTCCAGCAGTTCGCCCGCCGCACGGTTGACGAAGAACCCCGCATTGCCACGGCTCACCAGCAGCCCTTGGGCGACCAGGCGGTCGTAGGCCTCGACCACGGTGAAGGTACTCACCGAATAGCTTGCGGCAAAGGCGCGAATCGACGGGACCTTGGCGCCTGGCTTGAGGGTTTGGTTGTCGATCAGCTCGCGCAGCCCATCGATGATCTGGTTGACCAGCGGGGTTGAGGAGTCTGGATGTAATTCGAACATTCGGGGCCTTCAGGGTGCGTATCGCCTGGCGTCTGCAGGGTGTACTGCATGGGCGACCTATACAGTGCAGTGCGAGATTCATGCCACTGTGCATGGCTCTCTGCGTCGGACATTTTTACATTAGGTGTCGGATATCGCCACATAAAGCATGTTCAGTTCGCCTCAGGCAGTCGCCCTGGGGCGCGTCAGCAGGCCGCCATGGAAGGCCTGCGTGTGTAATTCACACCATCCTGCCCGCATTAGCACTGATGTACAGGTGAAATCGCCAGCCATCGGGATTTCACAGTTTTCCTTGGATAAGAAGAAGCACGGGGTACACAACTGATGGACGCAACATCCACAACCACCACCGCGAAAAGCGGGCACGAGAGCAAGCTCAGTGCCTCGCTGAAGTCGCGCCACCTGACGATGATGTCGATCGCCGGGGTTATCGGCGGCGCCTTGTTCGTCGGTTCCGGCAGCGTGATCCACAGTGCCGGCCCAGCCGCTGTCCTGGCCTACCTGGCAGGCGGCATCCTGGTGGTGCTGATCATGCGCATGCTGGGTGAAATGGCGACTTCCTCGCCTGACACCGGCTCGTTCTCAACCTACGCCGACCGCGCCATTGGCCGTTGGGCCGGTTTCACCATTGGCTGGCTGTACTGGTGGTACTGGGTCATCCTCATGGCCTGGGAAGCCTATGTGGCGGGCAAGATCCTGCATGGCTTCTTCCCCGACGTCAGCGTCAACGTGTTCGTGCTGGCCACGACCTTGTTGCTGATCACCGTCAACTTCTTCAACGTCAAGCACTACGGTGAGTTCGAGTTCTGGTTCGCCTTGATCAAGGTGATTGCGATCGTCTGCTTCCTGATCGTGTGTACGGCTGCCGTGATGAACATCTGGCAGTTCGGTGAAGTGCGTGGCATCAGCCACCTCACCGCCGAAGGCTTCATGCCCAATGGCATCACCACTGTGATCGGTGCCTTGCTCGGGGTGATGTTCGCCTTCCTCGGCGCCGAAATCGTCACCATCGCCGCTTCCGAAGCCAAAGACCCGGCTGCGCAGATCGTCAAGGCCACCAACTCGGTGGTCTGGCGTGTGTGCCTGTTCTACGTCGGCTCGATCTTCCTGATCGTCTGCCTGGTACCGTGGAACGACCCGCACCTGGGTGTTTCTGGCTATGGCGCCTATCGCCGTACCCTGGAACTGCTGGGCGTGCCGTATGCCGAGCTGCTGATGAACTTCGTGGTGCTGACTTCGGTGAGCAGCTGCCTGATCTCGGGCCACTACACCGCTTCGCGCATGCTGTTCTCCCTGGCCCAGCGTGGCGATGCGCCGTCGTTCTTCAAGATCACCCGCGCCGGTACCGGTGTACCGGTGTACGCGATCATGGGTTCGTGCGCCGTGGCCGTGGTGTGTGCATTGATCAACTTCAGCGAGACCCTGCGCCCGAAAGACGTGCTGGACACCCTGATGAACACCACCGGCATGATCGCCCTGCTGGTGTACCTGGTTATCGCCTTCTCGCAGCTGCGCATGCGCCGCAAGCTGATTGCCGAGGGCAAGGAAGTACGCCTGAAGATGTGGTTGTTCCCGTGGCTGACCTACCTGGTGATCGCGTTCATCGTGGCTGCCCTGGTCACCATGGCCTTCATGCCTGACTACCAGATCCTGGTCATTTCCACCGGTATCGCTGCGGCGGTCGTGGTGGCGATGGGTGTGGTGCACCAGATCCGCTCTGGTAGCAAGCAGCACTAAGCGTCACTCGCGTCTGGAAACGGCCGGCTCCCTTGGGGACCCGGCCGTTTCGCGTTGTTGGGCCTGGGCTTTTTCTGCGGGCATGTGGAAACGCTGGTTCATCCACGGTGAACCGAGCAGGGCGGCCGCAGCGATCAGGGCCAGGATGGCGAGGGCGATGTAGGTCTTCACGGGCGTGCGCATGCAAGGACTGACTTCAAGCACAGGTGATCAGTTCCGGCGTAATCCGTTCGCAACCGTCCCGCCGGGCGACAGATGGCATATGCTAGGCACATTGCCCGCCCAAAGGAGCCGCACATGGCCTGGTCCGCCAACCAGTATTCCCTGTTCGAAGACGAACGCACACGCGCCGTACGCGACCTGATTGCCGCCATCCCGCCACGGCCGGTGCGCCACGCCACCGACCTGGGGTGCGGCCCCGGCAACTCGACCGAAGTGCTGCTGCAGCGTTACCCCGATGCCCAGGTGACGGCATTGGACAGCGACCCGGACATGATCGACAAGGCCCGTGAGCGCAAGCGGCTGTGCATCCCGCGTGTGCGCACGGTCATTGCCGACATTGCCGGCTGGACTGCCCCCGAGCCGCAGGACCTGATCCTGGCCAATGCCTCGCTGCAATGGGTACCTGACCACGCCTTGCTGTATCCGCACCTGGTGCGCCAGCTCAGCGAAGGCGCCAGCCTGGCTGTGCAGACCCCGGACAACCTCGACGAGCCGGCCCACCGGCAGTTGCGCGAGATCGCAAGCCAAGGCCCCTGGGCGGCGAAGTTCGCCGACTTGCAGCTGCCGCCACGGCACAACGCGGCGTTCTACTACGACTTGCTCAGCCCGCTGTGCGCGCGGGTGGACGTGTGGCGCACCACCTATCATCACCCGTTGGTGGGGGGCGCCGAAGCGGTAGTGGAATGGTTCAAGGGCTCGGCGTTGCGGCCTTATCTGGCCAGGCTTGATGAGCAGGAGCAGGCCGACTTCCTGCAGATGTACCTGCAGGCCATGCAGCGCGACTATCCGCCGGCCTCTGATGGCAAGGTCCTGTTGCCCTTCCCGCGGTTGTTCGTGATCGCTACCCGCTAGGGCGGCGCCAGCGCCAGGCCACGTAGCTGTAGATGCCGAGGTTCAGCGCCAGCACGAGGGTGCCCAGCAGCAGCTGGATCTGCGGGGTCAGGCCGGTGGGGTAGATCAGTGGCCAGACGTAGTGCTCGACGAAGCTGCCCTGGTAACCTGCATCACCGGCGGCATTGCGCATGCGGTTTTCCCAGGTGGTGAGCGGGCAGCCCAGGTGCAGGCACTCCACCGCCAGGCCCCAGGCCAGGACCGGCAAGTGCAGCAACAGGGCAGGGCGCCAGCGCAGCACCAGCAGCCCGCCGAACAGCACCAGCAGGATGAAGGCCAGGTGCAGCAGCACCAGGGTGTCGGCGGCAAGGCGGTAGAGCATGGGTTGGGTGCCCGGGGATTGGGGTTATCCCAGCATAGTCGGGTTGCCTGATCTGGCCCCTTCGCAGGGTCGCCCGCTCCCACAGCATCACCACAGATTCCGGATGCCGCGCAGGACCTGTGGGAGCGGGCGAGCCCGCGAAAAGGCCAGCACAGGCCTAGACTCCTTCCTCGACCATCTGCAGGAAAGTCGCCACCACCCGGCGCGTACGCTGCTCGCTCAGGCACACCAGGGTCTCGGTCAAATGCCGCTGGCAATCGACGATCGGCAATGCACACACCCGCGCATCGGCACCGAACTCCGCCGCCGACACCACGCCCACGCCAATGCCTACCACCACCGCTTCACGCGCCGCTTCCCGGCCTTCCACCTGGATCGCTGCGCGTATCCGCAGGCCGGCACGTTGCATCTCTTCCTCCAGCGTCTGCCGCGTCACCGAACCGGGCTCGCGCAGCACCAGTGGCGTGTCATCGAGGTCGGCCAGGCTGATCGAGCCACGGCTGGCCCATGGGTGGTGGTGGGAAACGAACGCCACCATCGGGTCACGACGCAGCGGCAGGCAATGCAGGCGCTCGTCGTCGACATCCCGCCCCAGCAGGGCCAGGTCGGCCTGATAGCTGAACAGCCGCGCCAGCGATTCGTCGGTATTGCCGGTTTCGATCTTCACCTGGATACCCGGATAGCGCTGGCAGAAGCGGGCGATCTGCGGCAGCACGTGCACCGGCGCATCCACTGCCAGCACCAGGCTGCCGGTGTGCAGCGCACGCGAGTCGTGCAGCAGTTCCTGGGCTTCGGCCTCGCAGGCGAACAGGCGCTGGCTGATGCCCAGCAGCCGCTCGCCAAGGTCGGTGAGCTGCACCGAGCGTTTGTTGCGGTGGAACAGCAATACGCCGAAGCGCTCCTCCAGTTTGCGCACCTGGTCGGACACCGCAGGCTGGGTAAGAAACAGCTTTTCGGCGGCGCGGGTAAAGCTGCCGTGCACGGCCACCGCATGGAAAGCCTTGAGTTGAGCGTGGGAAACCGACATGACGACCTCAGTAACAAGCTGGGCTTATGTGTGTAATACGATAAATCGATTTTATTTATCTTACAGCAACTGTTTCCATGGATTTCAGCCCGACGCTGGCACCACGAATGCCGCCAGGGCCATGGCGCTCACACGGCGCCACCTGACCCGATGACAGCCTCGTCATCGCTGTGCGTAACACAAGAACAAGACAGGCGTTTCTTCACATTCTGCCGGCACACTTGAGCAAGAGGTCAGACTTACATGAATCAATCCCTAGCCGCGTTCAAACGCTGGCGCATCCAGATTTTCGCCATCACCTGGCTGGCTTACGCCGCCTTCTACTTCACCCGCAAAGCCTTCTCGGTGGCCAAGCTGGGCATCGCTGAAGACCCAGGTTTCATGCTCGACAAGGCCGCCATGGCCAACCTGGACGCCATCTACCTGGCCGCCTATGCCGTGGGCCAATTCACCTGGGGCATGCTTGCCGACCGCTTTGGCCCGCGCGTGGTCGTGTTGGGCGGGTTGCTGATTTCTGCGGCGGCGGCAGTCGTGATGGGCAGTTACGCAACCTTCCCGATCTTCGCTACCTGCATGCTGGTGCAGGGCCTGGCGCAATCCACCGGCTGGGCCGGCTTGTGCAAGAACATCGGCAGCTTCTTCCCGGCTTCGCAGCGCGGGCGGGTGCTGGGCCTGTGGAGTTCCTGCTATGCCTTCGGCGGCCTGGTGGCCTCGCCGTTCGCGGGCTGGTGGGCCTACACCCTGGTGGGTACCTGGCACGCGGCGTTCTTCTCCAGCGCGGCAGTGGTGGCGCTGGTGGCGGTGCTGTTCTTCTTCCTGCAGCGCAACAAACCCGAGGACGTCGGCTTGCCGGCGGTTGAGCCCGAGCCGCAAAGCATGGCTCCGGCCGGCAACCTGTGCAGCGTGTGGGCACCCCTGAGGGAGATCCTGCGCAACCGCACGGTGTTGACCCTGGGCCTGGCGTACTTCCTGCTGAAGCCGGCGCGCTACGCCATCTTGCTGTGGGGCCCTGTGATCGTCTTCGAGCAGATGCCCTCAGTGGGCAAAGTGGGCGCGGCAATCATCCCGACTGCTTTCGAACTGGCCGGGCTGCTTGGCCCGATCATGATCGGCCTGGCCTCGGACAAACTGTTTGGCGCCCGGCGCATGCCGGCCTGCGTGATCAGCCTGGTGCTGCTGACCGTGACACTGGCGTTGTTCATGGCGGCCATGCACACCGGCAGCGTGCTGCTGGTGGTGGCCTTGCTGTTCGTCATGGGCCTGACCCTGTACGGGCCGGACTCGATGATCAGCGGCGCTGCAGCCATCGACTTCGGCACCGCCAAGGCCGGCGCCACCGCAGCAGGTTTCGTCAACGGCTGTGGCTCGGTGGGCGCGGTGCTGGGCGGGCTGCTGCCGGGTTACTTCGACGGCGTCACGGTGTTCATCGTGTTCGCGGGCTGCGCGCTGTTCTCGGCGCTGGTGTTGCTGCCGCACTGGAACAGCCGCCCGGCCAGCAGCGCGCAAGGCACTGACGTGGCACCGAACACCAGCATGGCAATCAAGCCACTGCGTACTTAAAGGAAAGCGAGCGAATGAGACCCTTCTGGCTGCAACAGGCCCTTGAATCGGCGCAGGAGGCGGTATGCCCGCCGCTACAAGGCGATACCCGTTGCGATGTGTGCATTGTCGGCGGTGGGTACACCGGCCTGTGGACGGCGCTGATGCTCAAGGAAGCGGTACCGGCCCTGGATGTGGTGCTGATCGAGGCCGACATCTGTGGTGCCGGTGCCAGCGGCCGCAATGGGGGCTGTGCGTTGTCCTGGTCGGCCAAGTACTTCACCCTCGAACGCCTGTTTGGGGCGGCGGAGGCGGTGCGGCTGGTGCGCGAGTCGGAGCGCAGCATCACAGACATCGGGGTGTTCTGTGCGGCCAATGGCATCGACTGCGACTTCCGCCTGGACGGCACGCTGTACACGGCCACCAACGCAGCCCAGGTCGGTGCCACCGACGCGGTGATCGCCGCGCTGGAGCACAAGGGCATCAACTCGTTCCGCCGCTTGCCGCTGGAGCAGGTGCAGCGCCTGGCCGGTTCGGCACGGCACCTGGAAGGCTGGTTCTCGCCGGCCGCCGCCACCGTGCAGCCGGGCAAACTGGTGCGCGGCCTGCGCCGGGTGGCCTTGCAGCGCGGCGTGCGCCTCTACGAAGGCACCGCTATGACCGGCCTGGAACACGGCGCCCCGGTGCAGGTACGCACGGCCCACGGCACGCTGCGCGCCGACCGTGTAGTGCTGGGCCTCAATGCCTGGATGGCGCGCGTCTTCCCGCAGTTCGAGCGCAGTGTGGCAATCGTTTCCAGCGACATGGTCATTACCGAACCGTGCCCCGAGCTGCTGCGCCAGATCGGCCTGGACAGCGGGATCAGCGTGCTCGACTCGCGTATTTTCGTGCACTACTACCACAACACCTCCGATGGCCGGCTGATGCTCGGCAAGGGCGGCAACACGTTTGCCTATGGCGGGCGCATGTTGCCGGTATTCGACCAGCCGTCGCCGTATCGGCGGTTGCTGCGCGAAAGCCTTGGCGGCTTTTTCCCGGCCTTGGCCGAGGTGCCACTGGCGGCCAGCTGGAACGGGCCGTCAGATCGCTCGGTGACCGGCCTGCCGTTCTTTGGTCGGTTGGACGGGCAGGGCAACGTGTTCTACGGCTTTGGTTACTCCGGCAGCGGTGTTGGCCCGTGCCACATGGGCGGGCAGATTCTTTCGTCGCTGGCGCTGGGGCTGGACAACCCGTGGACCCGGTCGCCGCTGGTCAAAGGGCCGCTGGGGCTGTTCCCGCCCGAGCCGATCCGCTACCTGGGCTCGCTGATGGTGCGCAATGCCATCCGCCGCAAGGAGCAGGCCGAAGATCGTGGTGTGCGCCCGCGAAGGCTGGACGTGCGGTTGGCGCGGTTTGCCGCAGCGGCGGGCAAGGCCGATAAAGGCTGATGAGATTTCTTGTCGATCCCATGCTCGAGGGCGTATAAAATGCACCCACTTTTGGCCGGTCGCTTCCTGAACCGGCCGCTGAAACAAGAGAGTCGACATGGGCGCACAGTGGAAAGCCAAACATAGAGAAACAGCGGCCAATGCCAAAGGCAAGATCATGGGCAAGCTGTCCAAGGAAATCCAGATCGCGGCCAAGTCGGGTGCCGATCCCGACATGAACCCGCGCCTGCGCCTGGCCATCGTGCAAGCCAAGAAGGCTTCGATGACCCGCGAGACCCTGGATCGGGCAATCCGCAAGGGCGCTGGCCTGGACGGTGATGCCGTGCAATACCATGCGGTGAGCTATGAAGGTTTCGCTCCGCACCAGGTGCCGTTGATCGTCGAGTGCCTGACCGACAACATCAACCGCACCGTCGCGCAGATCCGCGTGCTGTTCCGCAAGGGCCAGTTGGGTGCCAGCGGTTCTGTAGCGTGGGACTTCAACCATGTAGGCCTGATCGAAGCCACGCCTGCGAGCGCTGACGCTGATCCGGAAATGGCCGCGATCGAAGCCGGTGCCCAGGACTTCGAGGAAGGTGAAGAAGAGGGCTCGACCCTGTTCATTACCGACACCACCGACCTGGACGCGGTGCAGAAGGCCCTGCCGGAGCATGGTTTCACCGTGACCGCGGCGAAAATCGGTTACACCCCTAAAAACCCGGTAAGCGCGGCCAGCCTGAGTGCTGAAGCGTTGGCCGAGGTCGAAGCGTTCCTCGAGGCAATCGACGAGCACGATGACGTGCAGAACGTCTATGTTGGCCTGACCGAGTAATCGTCGGGGCCGCGTTGCGGCCTGTTCGCGGGCAAGCCCGCTCCCGCAGGGTTTTCACGATGCTGAACCGTGTGAGAACCCTGTGAGAGCGGGCTTGCCCGCGAGAGGGCCCTTGAATTCCACCGCAGGGAGCCTGCATGAACCCCACCTTCGCCTCCCTCAGCCTCGCCCACCTGCGCACCCTCGACCACCTGTTGCAGCTTAAAAACCTCAGCCACGCGGCCGAGCGCCTGGGTGTCAGCCAATCGGCCCTGAGCCGCCAGCTGGCCCACCTGCGCGAAGCCTTCGATGATCCGTTGCTGGTGCGCCAAGGGCGTGGTTACGTGCTTAGCGAACACGCCGAAGCCCTGGTCGAGCCTTTGCGCCAGGTGCTCGAAGAACTGCACGCGCTGCGCCAGCCCGCCATCTTCGACCCGGCGCGTTGCGAGCGGCGGTTCTGCCTGGCCGCTTCGGACTATGTGGCCGAGCACATGCTGCCGCTGCTGATGGCGGCGCTGGAGCGCGAAGCGCCAGGTGTGTCGCTGGAGTACCGCACCTGGCAGGCCGGCCAGTACGCCTTGCTGGCCAGCGGAGAAATCGACCTGGCGACCACCTTGTTCGACGAGTCGCCGCCCAACCTGCATGGACGGCTGTTGGGTGAGGACCGCGCGGTATGCCTGATGCGCCAGGATCACCCGCTGGCCGCGCAGGCCGCGCTCAGCCAGGCCGACTACCTGGCGTACAAGCATGTGCGCATTTCGGGCGGTGGCGACAAGGACAGCTTCATCGACCGGCACTTGCGTGCACAGGGCCTGCAGCGGCGGGTCAGCCTGGAGGTGCCGTTCTTTTGCGCCACGGTAAAAGTGATTGCCAACAGTCAGGCAGTGGCCACGGTCCCCGAGCACATTGCCCGACAGCTGAGCCGTTTGCATGACCTGGCCTGGCGACCACTGGGCTTCATCGACCACAGCCAGCGGTACTGGGTCGTATGGCACCAGCGCCTGCAGGCCTCGGCCGAGCACCGCTGGTTGCGTAACCGGGTATTCGAGTTGTGGCGCCAGTCGCAGTTCGGGGTACAGGGTGGGCATGCGGGTTCGCCATAGCAGCTATGCGTGAAGCGGGGTTATTCGGCTGGGGATAGGTGCCTAGACTGGGGCATTGTGTTGATTGTGCTGCTTCTTCGCGGCTGTAGGAGCGGGTTTACCCGCGAAAGGGCCAGCACAGGCAATGGATAACCCCCAGGAGAGCTAGCGTGACCCCCGAACAATTCCGCCAGTACGGCCACCAACTGATCGACCTGATTGCCGACTACCGTCAGACCGTGGGCGAACGCCCGGTCATGGCCCAGGTCGAACCTGGCTACCTCAAGGCTGCCTTGCCCGCAACTGCCCCTCAACAAGGCGAACCTTTCGCGTCCATTCTCGACGACGTCAATAACCTGGTCATGCCCGGCCTGTCCCATTGGCAGCACCCGGACTTCTATGGCTATTTCCCTTCCAATGGCACCCTGTCCTCGGTGCTGGGGGACTTCCTCAGTACCGGTCTGGGCGTGCTGGGCCTGTCATGGCAATCCAGCCCGGCCCTGAGCGAACTGGAAGAAACTACCCTCGACTGGCTGCGCCAGTTGCTTGGCCTGTCTGGCCGGTGGAGTGGGGTGATCCAGGACACCGCCTCGACCAGCACCCTGGTGGCGCTGATCAGTGCCCGTGAACGCGCCACTGACTACGCCCTGGTACGTGGTGGCCTGCAGGCCGAGCCCAAGCCTTTGATCGTGTATGTCAGCGCCCACGCCCACAGCTCGGTGGACAAGGCTGCACTGCTGGCAGGTTTTGGCCGCGACAATATCCGCCTGATTCCCACCGACGAACGCTATGCCCTGCGCCCAGAGGCACTGCAGGCGGCGATCGAACAGGACCTGGCTGCCGGCAACCAGCCGTGCGCCGTGGTTGCCACCACCGGCACCACGACGACCACTGCCCTCGACCCGCTGCGCGCGGTGGGCGAAATCACCCAGGCCAATGGGCTTTGGTTGCACGTTGACTCGGCCATGGCCGGTTCGGCGATGATCCTGCCCGAGTGCCGCTGGATGTGGGACGGCATCGAGCTGGCCGATTCGGTGGTGGTCAACGCGCACAAATGGCTGGGTGTGGCCTTCGATTGCTCGATCTACTACGTGCGCGATCCGCAGCACCTGATCCGGGTGATGAGCACCAATCCCAGCTACCTGCAGTCGGCGGTGGATGGCGAGGTGAAGAACCTGCGCGACTGGGGCATTCCGCTGGGCCGTCGGTTCCGTGCGTTGAAGCTGTGGTTCATGTTGCGCAGCGAGGGTGTCGACGCATTGCAGGCGCGGCTGCGGCGTGACCTGGATAATGCCCAGTGGCTGGCGGGGCAGGTCGAGGCGGCGGCGGAGTGGGAAGTGCTGGCGCCAGTACCGCTGCAGACCTTGTGCATTCGCCATCGACCGGCGGGGCTTGAAGGGGAGGCGCTGGATGCGCATACCAAGGGCTGGGCCGAGCGGCTGAATGCATCCGGCGATGCTTATGTGACGCCGGCTACACTGGACGGGCGGTGGATGGTGCGGGTTTCGATCGGTGCGCTGCCGACCGAGCGGGAGGATGTGCAGCGGCTGTGGGCACGTCTGCAGGACGTGATCAAAGGCTGAAGCCTTCGCGGGCAAGCCCGCTCTCACAGCATCGCATCAGGGCTGAAGCCTGTACGGTACCTGTGTGAGCGGGCTTGCCCGCGAAGGGGCTGCAAGGCAGCCCCTGCAATCTATCAGTGACTCACCGCCTGAAAGCTACCTTTACGGCTGGCTTCATAGGCAGCCTTTTCCATCGGCTTGGCGTCTGGGTTGCCCAGGTCGTCCATCGCCAGGCGGTGGGTTTCCGGGGCAATGTAGGCCGCCAGGGCGCACACGCCGGTGATGAAGAAGGCCAGCCCACCGACTACCAGCGGAATGTTGTCCGAGCCGGGTGGGGCAACCATTGCGAACAGCGCGGGCAGCATGGCGGTCAGCATGGTGCCGATGTTCTGCGCGATGGCCATGGCCGTAACGCGGTAGCGGGTGTGGAACAGCTCTGGGTAGAAGCTTGGGAACACCGCGTTGTAACCCTGGTAGACCATGCCCCACATGACGATCGAGGCGGCGAACGCCATTGGCACGTTCTGGATGCTGATCGCATACAGGTAGACGAAGGCCAGCAGGCCAGAGCCCAGGCAGCCAGCGATCATGGTCGGGCGACGGCCGATCTTGTCCGACAGGTTGCCCACGAACGGGATCACCAGCACCGCGACGATGTTGCCGACCACCGGAATCCACAGGTACACGCTCTTGTCGAAGCCGATGCCATACGCCGGCTGCACCGCGTAGGCCGCACCGAAGATGGTGGCCACGACCGGGATCACGTTCATCAGGGCCATGAACATCACCAGCACCATGTGCTTCCAGCTGTGGCGGAAGGCCTCGCTGATGGGCGACTTGGCAACCTTGTCCTGTTTCTCTTCTTGAACGAACGCTGGGGTTTCGTGCACTTCCTTACGGATGATGAAGCCGGCAATCAGCACGATGGCGCTCATCAGGAACGGAATGCGCCAGCCCCATTCGGTAAAGGCTTCGCTGGGCATGAAGTAAGCCAGTGGCAGGAATACCGCCGCCGCCAGGACCTGGCCCGCTTGCACACCTTGCAGGGTGAAACTGGCGTAGTAGCCTCTTCGGCCAAACGGCGCGTGCTCCATGATCATCGAGCTGGCACCGGAAATTTCCCCGGCCACGGCAAAGCCCTGGATCAGGCGCAACACCACCAGCAAGGCCGGTGCGAGGTAGCCGATGTCGTGGTAGGTGGGTAGCAGGCCGACAGCCATGGTCGACAGGCCCATCAGGAACATGCACAGCAGCAGGACGTTCTTGCGACCGCGGGTGTCACCCCAGTGGCCCAGTACGAAAGCGCCGATCGGGCGTGCCAGGTAGCCCACGCCATAGGTGGCCAACGAGGCAATGATGGCCATTTTCGGGTCGGTGTTAGGGAAGAAAATCTGCGGGAAAATCAGCGCAGCGGCCTGGGCGTAGATGAAGAAGTCGTAGTACTCGAGTGCCGAGCCTATCCATCCACTGGCGGTCGCTTTCTTTGCTTGCGAGCTGGAGTGAGCCATCGTTGTCTCCGTTGTTATTGTTGTTTGCGCAGGTTCCGCCAGAGGTTATGCCAAGGCAGGAGGCAACGGTCGGTGTGCCTGCGTCTGTGGTCCATGTTGACCACGGGCCCGCGGTCTAGCAATTCGCTAGAACGGGTTTTGTGCGATAATCGAACGCAAAACTAACCATTCCGTACAAAGAGATTGAAGCGACGACTTTACCTGCGAATAATCGATCGTGCCATAAACTGTTACAGGGGTTGTTTGCCCGAATGGCACCGTATTCCTCCAACAACAAGGAACTCCCGCCATGCAGCGTTCGATCGCTACCGTGTCCTTGAGCGGCACTCTGCCGGAAAAGCTCGAAGCCATCGCCGCCGCCGGTTTTGACGGCGTCGAGATCTTCGAGAACGATCTGCTCTATTACGCTGGCAGCCCGCGCCAGGTGCGCCAGATGTGCGCCGACCTGGGCATTGCCATCACCTTGTTCCAGCCTTTCCGCGACTTTGAAGGTTGCCGCCGTGACCGCCTGCAGAAAAACCTCGACCGCGCCGAACGCAAGTTCGACCTGATGCAGGAGCTGGGTACCGACCTGGTGCTGGTGTGCAGCAACGTCCAGGCCGATGCCCTGGGTGACGAGCAACTGTTGGTCGACGACCTGCGCCTGCTGGGCGAACATGCCGGCAAGCGTGGCCTGCGCATTGGTTACGAAGCGCTGGCCTGGGGCCGCCACGTCAACACTTACCAGCAAGTGTGGAACCTGGTGCGCCAGGCCGACCACCCGGCACTCGGGGTGATCCTCGACAGCTTCCACACCTTGTCGCTCAAAGGTGACCCCAGCGCGATCCGCGACATCCCCGGCGACAAGATCTTCTTCGTGCAAATGGCCGATGCGCCGATCCTGGCCATGGATGTGCTGGAGTGGAGCCGCCACTTTCGCTGCTTCCCGGGGCAGGGCGAAATGGACATGGCCGGTTTCCTGGCGCCGATCCTCGCCACGGGTTACCGTGGCCCGCTGTCGCTGGAAATCTTCAACGACGGCTTCCGCGCCGCACCGACCCGGCAGAATGCCGCCGACGGCTTGCGTTCGCTGCTGTACCTCGAAGAGCAGACCCGCTTGCGCCTGGAGCAGGAAAACACGCCGATCGAACCTGGCGTGCTGTTCTCCCCGCCGCCGGCCAGCGCTTATGACGGCGTGGAGTTCCTGGAGTTCGCGGTCGACGAAGCCGTCGGCGCGCGCCTGGGCAACTGGCTGAAGCGCCTGGGCTTTGCCGAAGCCGGCAAGCACCGCAGCAAAGAAGTGCAACTGCTGCGCCAGGGTGACATCAACATTGTGCTGAACGCCGAACCGTATTCCTTCGGCCACAACTTCTTCGAGGCGCATGGCCCGTCGCTGTGCGCCACAGCGCTGCGGGTCAAGGACCAGCAAGCGGCCCTGAAGCGGGCCACCGCCTTCCGTGGCCAGCCGTTCCGCGGCCTGGTCGGCCCCAACGAATGCGAAGTGCCGGCGGTGCGTGCGCCCGATGGCAGCCTGCTGTACCTGGTAGAGCAGGGCACTGCCGGCCACACCCTGTACGACACCGACTTCAGCCTGGACAACAACGCAACCGCTACCGGCGGCCTGCGCCGCATCGACCACATGGCCCTGGCCCTGCCGGCCGAGTCGCTGGACAGCTGGGTGCTGTTCTACAAGAGTTTGTTCGACTTCGCCGCCGACGACGAAGTGGTGCTGCCCGACCCGTATGGCCTGGTCAAGAGCCGCGCCCTGCGCAGCCAGTGCGGCACCTTGCGCCTGCCGCTGAACATCTCGGAAAACCGCAACACCGCCATCGCCCATGCGCTGTCAAGCTACCGTGGTTCGGGCGTGCATCACATCGCTTTCGATTGTGACGACATCTTCCGCGAAGTGGCGCGGGCCAAGCTGGCAGGGGTACCGCTGCTGGAAATCCCGCTGAACTACTACGACGACCTGGCGGCGCGTTTCGATTTCGACGACGAGTTCCTCAGTGAGCTGGCGTACTACAACGTGCTGTACGACCGCGACGCTCAAGGTGGCGAACTGTTCCACGTCTATACCGAGCCGTTCGAGGAGCGTTTCTTCTTCGAGATCATTCAGCGCAAGGCGGGGTACGCTGGTTACGGCGCTGCCAACGTTGCGGTGCGCCTGGCAGCCATGGCCAAGGCCCGTAGCGGGGCGGCGCGCAAGCCGGTGCTGTAGTCGCCTGCACCGGTCTGTCTTGTGGGAGTGGGGTGAACCCTGCTTCCACAGGATTATTGCGGCCCGATTCAGTGATGCTCAGCCACCATCAACAACGACTGCGGCAGCGCGCTCTGCGGATGCTGCGGTTCCTGCAGGCTGACCAGCCTCAACCCCGCCATGTCCAGCGCATTCAGCCAGCTGGCCAGGGTGCGGAAATACCAAGGCATCGGTTGCCAATCCCCGGCAAACCCGGCAAAAGACTCCTCTCGCCAGCCATCCTGATAATCCCCGCCGGCCACGCTCCACGGGTGCAGGGTCTGGATCACCAGCGCACCGCCTGGCACCAGCAAAGTACGCATGGCCGACAACAGTTCAATGATGTCCTGGTGCAACAGCGCGAAGTTGGCGCAGATCAGGTCATAGTCCTTGCCAACATGCACCTTCGCCTCAGCCAACTGCGCATAGCTGGCCAGGTGCACCTCACCCGCGCCCGCAGCACGCGCTGCATCCACCAGCGTTCTGTCGCCGTCGACGCCCACGGCCTCGATACCCCGGTCGGCCAGCGTGCGCAGCAGCCAGCCCTCACCGCAGCCCAGGTCGAGCACCCGTTCGGGCTGGCGGCCAAGGATGGCCAGCAGGATGGCCTGGTCAGTGACCTGGCGACGGCTCTCGATGGCGCTGTTGCGTACGGCGTCGATCCAGACTTGGGCGTTATGGTGCCAACTGTCGAGCAAGGCGTCTTCAGGGTTGCGCATGATCGGCTCCATCAGCGGAAAAGGTGAAGGGCGAGCCCGGCAACGGCGCAGCCGATCAACACGTGTATCACCCCGCGCTTGTAGCGGAACAGCGCCACAGCCGCCGCGAGCGCTATCACCGCCGAGGACCAGTGGAACGCGCCATCGAACCCGTTCGGCCACAGCACGTGGTAGCCGAAGAACAGCGCAAGGTTGAGGATTACCCCCACCACCGCCGCAGTGATCCCGGTCAGTGGGGCGGTGAACTTCAGTTCGTTATGGGTCGACTCCACCAGCGGGCCTCCGGCGAGGATGAACAGGAACGAGGGCAGGAAGGTGAACCAGGTCACCAGGCTCGCTGCCACTGCGCCCGCTAGGAACGCCTGGTGGGCGCCGAACATCGGCTGCAGGTAGCCACCGACGAAACCGACGAAGGCCACCACCATGATCAGCGGCCCGGGCGTGGTCTCGCCCAGCGCCAGGCCATCGATCATCTGCGTGGGCGACAGCCAGCCATAGTGGCCGACAGCCCCTTGATAGACATAGGGCAGCACCGCATAGGCACCGCCGAAAGTCAGCAGCGCCGCCTTGGTGAAGAACCAGCCCATTTGCGTCAGTGTGCCGTGCCAGCCAAAGGTCGCCATCAGCAGGCCCATGGGCAGAAGCCAAAGCGCCGCAACCGTCAGCAGCAAGGTCACCAGGCGGCCCCAGCTGAAGCAGGCGTGCGCGGGTATCGGGGTATTGTCGTCTATCAGCGCCGGGCACTGGCGGGCCCTGACTGCGCTGTGGCCCCCACCGGGCGCGAACTGTGCTGGCCGCAGCCGGCCGCCGACATAACCCAGCAGTGCGGCCGCCAGCACGATCAGCGGGAAGGGGACGTCAAGCGCGAAAATGGCCACGAACGAGGCCGCGGCAATCGCCCATAGCCAGCCGTTCTTCAACGCCCGCGTGCCAATGCGGTGGGCGGCATGCACGACGATGGCGGTCACGGCCGGCTTGATCCCTTCGAAAAGCCCGGTGACCACCGGAACTTCGCGCCAGGTCAGGTACACCCACGACAGGCCGATCAGGATGAACAGCGACGGGAGCACGAACAGAGCGCCGGCAATCACCCCGCCCCAGGTGCGGTGCATCAGCCAGCCGATGTAGGTGGCCAGTTGCTGGGCTTCGGGCCCGGGCAGCAACATGCAGTAGTTGAGGGCATGCAGGAAACGCCGCTCACTGATCCAGCGGCGCCGCTCCACCAGCTCCTGGTGCATGATCGCAATCTGCCCGGCCGGGCCGCCGAAACTGACGAAACCCAGCTTCAGCCAGAACAGCAATGCCTGGCCCAGGCCGACAGAGGCGGGTGTTTGCCCGGCAGTTTCTTGCAGGTGTTCAGCCATGCGGTGTGCCCTTGCTTTCAGCCAGTCGCAGCGCGTTGGCGCTTGATTCGGTACATGTGCCCGTCAGCATGGCGCAGTAACATGTCGGCATCGTTGCCGTCTTCGGGAAAGCGGGCCACGCCAATACTGCAGGACGGTGCATCGATGCCGGCAAACTCGGCGTCGAGCGGTTCGGCCATGACCGCGAGAATGTGCTGTACGTGCGTGGCAATGGCCTCCGGCGACGGGCAGTCGGGCAACAGTACGGTGAATTCGTCGCCGCCCATCCGCGCTACCGTGCCAGCCGCCCCTACGCAGCGTTCCAGGCGGCGGGCCAGCGTGCACAGTACCCGGTCACCCACGCTGTGGCCGTGGTTGTCGTTGATCTGCTTGAAGTCATTGATATCGAGGAACAGCAAGGCCAGCCTGCGGTTGTGACGCCGGGCCGCGGCCAGGGCGGTGTCCAGCCGTTCATTGAACATGGCGCGGTTGGCCAGCCGGGTCAGCGGGTCATGATGGGCGAGGAAGCGCAGTTCGTCTTCGGCCTTGCGCTGGGCGGTAACGTCCCGTGCCACGCCGATACGCGCCTGGGCCTCATCAGACCAGCAGGCCGACCACAGAATGTGCACCACGCTGCCGTCCTTGCGAAGGTAACGGTTGCAAAAGTCGTAGTGCGGCTGGCCGTTCATCACCCGCATGATCGAGGCGCGCGTGGCCGCGAGGTCGTCAGGGTGCATGTAGCGGGTGATCGGCGTACCGATCAGTTCGCAGGCCTCGTAGCCCAGCAGTGTCTTGCAGGCATCACTGACGAACACGATCTGGTTGTCCCTGTCGACCACGAATACCGTATCCAGCATCAGGTGGATCAGCCTGGGATACAACGCTTGCAGGTCTACGGGCATGGCTCAGGGTGTCCGCGGCAGGGTGACCGATCATAGCCTGAAGGAATACGTCGCAGCTACGGCAGCCTTCAGGGTTGGTACCACCTTCCTTGAAACCGTGAACGACCGCATCGAAAAGGGCGGTCTGTACAGCGGTGGTTCGGGCCTAGGCAGGGGCAAAATGAACCAGGTAAATGGCATGGCACCTGACAAAACTGCCAGTTGCAACAAAGTCCGTCCACACATCAAATGATGCGCGAGTGTTCTGAACAGCCGCTCGAGTGTTTGACTCCCGCATGTACAAATGGAGAGTGCCATGGACTATTCTACCGAAGAACTGGTCAAGTGGTTAGGTGAAGAATCACGTCTGTTGGGCTGGGACATGGTTTTCTTCTTTGATGGAGGAAAGATTAATGCGCTATTGAAGCAAACATCCATCCGGCGCTTCAATACAGCGGATCGTTTACCGCCCATTTCCGGATTCATCAGCAACGGGGCTGACTATCGTTTTGCCTTGTCCAATTGTAATCTCACTTTGCCCAGATTGATTTTCGATGTGAACCTTGCCGGTAACAAGGCGCACCTGCTGATGACAATTGCTGAAGCCAATGTGTACTCGCTGATGTACAAGAGTCAACAGTGGCAAGTGCGCCAGTTGGATGTGCTAGGGGGTGTGCAACACGCTGATCTGAGTCTGGACATTGATCTGGAAGCGTCTGGTGGCCACGTGGATGAAACTGACACGATCAGTCTGGATCTCAGTGAAACGGAAAATTTTTCCATGCCGTGCTACACCGGCGAGACCCGCTTGTTGACCGAGTTTTTCAGGCAGAAATTTTCGGCGCTGCCTGATGAACAGCGTCAGTTTCCGATTGGCCATTTGTCAAAGCTCAATGTCGATTTGCATCGCCCCGTCTCGTTTAGCCTGCGTACCCAGGCCAGGGGAAGGGGGCCCACCGATGTGGAGGGTGCAGTCGTGCTGTTTGTCGATATGAAGGATGGAGCGGGGGGGGATTTTCCTGGCGCGGATTACAAGTACGCAATACCCAATGATGGTGACTATTCGGCAACTGTGCTGTTCAATAAGGAGCGTTTGTTGCTTGCGCAGTTAGTGGCCGCCGCGAGCCGTGTGATCAAGGATGCTGAGTTTGAGTTGCTCCGGCATGATGGCGATTTACCGACAGTTACCTGCAAGGCGGGATATATTACACTGCCGCACCAGTGGGTTGACGAGACGATACTGACTATTGCGTTTGACACTCTGTGGGAAGTGACGGGGACTTTTGAGTTTTTCGAAGCCAACATAGACATGGCCGATGCGTTGACCATCAGCAATGAAGGTGACCAGTGGAAGATGAATTTGTCTATGCGTGGCAACCTGAAGGTTCAGTATAATAATATCGATGATGCCACGGGCGAACTACGCAACAGACTGATCTTTGAAGACTTTGACCTGGATGATTTCCTGGCGCCTGTGCAAGCAGATTTTCACTATGACGCAGAGCTGGCATACAGCTTTGATCCCGAAGGCGTGACACAACTGGTGTGCGAATCCTATGAATTTGCCGAACAGGTTGGCTTTCAACCGGTTTTTGGCAACATAAAGCCTCCGCCTGCACGTGATTCTTCCGGCTCTGCGAGCGAGTTTCTCGCGTATTTGGTAGGGCCGGCGATGTTCTGGTTAAGTTTGTCGCTCAGGAAACGTCTTACCAGCTTTGGTACTTCGGGGTTTGTCTCGCTTCAGGATGGTTTGGTGGAAAACCTGAAAACCAATCTGATTTTCGAGTCTCGCACAAGTAAAATAGCGAGCGATGTGCTGAGGTTAAATTTTCAGAGCATTTTTACGGGGACAAAACTCTTGGCCCCGCACGATATAGCTTTTTTCGGCAAGGTAAATCCCGCTGCTGGTTATTTCAACGTCAGTCCGATGGAAACTACCCTGCTCGCAGGTAAAACCACGAAATTCGAGGCCGAGCCTGCCTGGGCGCGGGTACGTTGGTCCGTTGAGGCCGTTTCCGGCATTGCAGAAGGTGTTCCTCTTTCTATCAACGGAGGCTTCTTTACCGCACCCAGTGCCAGCGACATGACAAAGTCATGCGCACACCTGCTGGTAACAGCCACCAATATTTTGATTCCGGCAATTCAAAGCAAGGCCTTGATCACCGTGGTTCGCGAAACGCTGCAAGCCAACCCTGCGGTTGTGGTTGCCCAGGCAGGCAGAAACGTCGATTTCAATGCCTGGACGCTCGGCAATCCTGCGACCTTGCAATGGCGTTATCAGGACGAACCTGTGGGCACGGGGCAGGCAGTGACGGTCACCAGCCCAGCCGACACGGGCACGGTTGCTTATGTCGTCGAAGAAATCCAGGTGACAGACCCTGAAAGCCAACAAACCAGTACCTGTGTACTGATCACCGAGATGGGGCAGTTGACGCCCATGACGTTGAGCGCCACTGTTGACCCGGCTGGTACGAAAGCGGTGTTGGATGTCAGTCAAACCCCGTTCCCGCCGGAGGGCTTCAACTGGGAGGTGCGCTACGGACCCGGTAGCGTTTCGGCAGGAGTTTATACACCGGGTATAGACGAGACAGCCCGCTTCGCATTGATAAGCGCAACCTTCGATAGCGGTGATTACGGTGTTTTCGAAGGGTATGTCCTGCTAGTCCTGCCACTTGCCGAACACCGAAATATCACAAGCGTTCAGGCAGATTGAACGATGGGTAGATGGTATCAACCCCCACTGCGCCAATGAGCGTTGACCAGGCCCTGGCGCCACGCGTAATACTCCGCGCCCACCGGCGCGCTGCTGATCAGCCTTGGGGACCGTTGCCACCGGTCAGGCCTTGCTGGCCTGTTCGCAGTTCAAGGCTGCTCGTGCAGGGACACTGCATGGCTTGAGGTGGCTATCAATTGCTGACTATCAGCTCCGGCCCCAGGTAATCATTGATCTGCTCGATATCATCATCCCCCAGGCTGCCCACCGACGAGGCCAGCCGCAGGCGCGACATCAGGTAGTTGAGCTTGGCCTCGAACAGGTCATGGCGGGCGTCATACAGCAGCTCCTCGGCATTGAGCACATCCGAGTTGGTGCTGGTGCCACCTTCCTTGAAGCCCTTGCGGGTCGAGGTCAGCGAACGTTCGTTGGAGGCCACGGCCTTTTCCAATGCTTGAATGCGCAGGGCGCCACTCTGTACGCCACGGTATTCGCGGGTCGTGTTGGAAATCACCTCCTGGCGAGTGGCGTCCAGCTCATCCAGGGCCTTGGAGCTGTTGGCGCTGGCCTGGCGGGCCAGGGCACTGGTGCTGCCACCGCTGTACAGCGGGATGTTCAGCTCCAGCCCGATCGAGCTGTAGTGGTTGCGCTGGTTCAGCTCGGAAATCGACTGGCTGCTGCCCGCGGTGTAGCCCGCAACGAAATCCAGGGTCGGGTAATGGCCGGCACGGGTGCGGTTGACTTCTTCCTCGGCCAGCGCGTAGCTGTGCCGGCGTGCATGAATCAGCGGGCTGTCAGCCTGGGCCTTGACCAGCCACTCCTGCAGGTTGCCCGGCATCAGCGGCGGGGTGCTGAAGCCCGCCTGCAGGGTGGTCAACGCCTGCGGGGTTTCACCAATGTATTCCTCCAGCTTGCGCCGGGCATTGACCAGGTTGTCCTGGGCGTCGATCAGGTCGGCCTCGGCCAGGTCGCGCCGGGCCACCGACTCGTCGATGTCGGTGATGGTGCCGGCGCCCAGTTCCTTGCGCCGCTTCGCCGATGCCAGCTGTTCCTCGAAAGCGTTCAGCTTGGCCTTGGCCAGGGTGATGGTTTCGCTGGCCAGCAGCACGTCGAAGTAAGCGTCGGCCAGGCGCACCGCTGCGTCCTGGCTCTTGGCGTCGAACACCGCCACGCTGTAGTCGGCCCGTTGCTGGCCCTGGCGGTACTCGGCCATCTTCTGCTTGTTGAACAGCGGCTGGCGCAGGCGCACGTTGGCGCCCTTGGAGTCATAGTCGAGGTCATTGTCCTGGCCATGCTGGCGCTGGCTGCCATTGACCTGGTTGAAGTAGGCCGAGGCGTTGATCTGCGGCAGCAGGCCGGCCTCGCCGATGGCGCGGTTTTCGCCACCGGCTTGTTTTTCATGCACGGCAGCGCGGTAGATCGGGCCCTGGTACTGCAACAGGTCCCAGGCTTGCTTCAGGTCCATGGCACTGGCCTGTACGGCAACTCCCAGCAGGCACACCATCAGGCATGGGCGTTTCATGTCATTGCTCCTTGAACGCGGCGTCCACACGTTCGAGCATTGGTTTGAGCAGGTAGCTGAGCAGGTTGCGCTCGCCGGTCTTGATGGTGACGGTGGCAGGCATGCCGGGGCGGATGTGGTTGCTGCCCAGCAAGCCCATGCCGGCCGGCGTCACTTCCACCTGGGCCAGGTAGAACGGCTGCTTGCTTTCTTCGTCGAGCAGCCGGTCGGCGGAAATGGTTTTTACCCGGCCGGGAATGTTCGGCGTCTGCGCATGGTTGAAGGCCGGGAAGGCGATGTCCACGGCAAGGCCTGGGACCATCTTGTCGATCGCCTGCACCGGGATCATCGCATCGACCTGCAGCGGTTGGTCGAGCGGCACCACTTCCATGATCTTGGCGCCGGGCTGGATGATGCCGCCGACCGTGGCGATGCTCAGGCCCTGGACCATGCCGTCGATCGGCGAGCGGATCACCGTGTGGGTCACTTCATAGTCCAGTGCGCGCAAGCGGTCGGCCAGGGTGGTGTTTTCCTTGGCGGTATCGGTCAGTTGCGACTCCACCTCCTTCAGGTAATCGTGCTGGCGCTGCAGGATGCGCAGCTTGATCTCGGTGGCCTGGCTGCGCGCCCGGGCAATGTTGTTGAGGTTTTCGGCCTGGCCGGCGGACAGGTCGGCATTGCTGCGCTCCAGCTCCAGCAGGCGGTTGCGGGGTACATAACCTTCGGCGGCCAGTACCCGAGTGCCCTGCAGTTCCTGGTTGAGGAAGCCGATCTGCGAGGCGCGGGCGCCGTACACCTGCTGCAGGCCCTTCAGTTGCACTGCCGAGGCCGTGAGGTTTTCTTCAAGGATGCTCAGTTCACCGGCAAGGCCCGCGCGGCGGGTATCGAGCAGGCGCTGTTGCAGGTCCATGGCGGCCAGCAGGCGTGGGTCATTGGCGTAGTGTTCCAGCAGGGCAGGGTCGAACGTGACGGTATCGCGGCCATCGCGCTCGGCTTCCAGTCGGTTTTCCACGGTCTTGCTGACGATGTACTGGGCGCTGAGTGCGCCTTGTTCGGCCACTGCACGCAGGGCATCGAGGCGCACCACTTCCTGGCCTTTCTTCACCACATCGCCTTCGCGCACCATGATCGCCTCAACGGTGCCACCGCTCAGGTGCTGGACCGCCTTTCGGTTGCTGGTGACCTTGACCGTACCGGTGGCGACCACGCCGGCGTCCAGTGGCGCCAGGCAGGACCACAGCAGGAAACCGCCGAAGCCGGCGATGACCAGCCATACGCCCCAGCGTACCGGGCGGCCCGCGTCCAGATCGATCAGGTGGCTGCTCTCGGCGGGGATCAGTTCGGCATGTTGAGTCATCTGCATGGTCGGTTACTCCCGTACTTTGACCGAAGCCAGCGGTGCCGCAGCCGTTGCCGGAATCACCGCGGCCTTGCGCAGCGCGGCGAACACTTCGTCGCGGCTGCCAAGCATGTGCACACCACCGTCGCGCAGCATCAGTATCTGGTCGACCGCGCACAGCACATTGGGCCGGTGGGAAATCAGCACCACCGTGGCGCCGCGTGCCTTGAGCTCGGCCAGGGCATCGACCAGGGCTTTTTCACCCACGTCATCGAGGTTGGCGTTGGGTTCGTCCAGCACCACCAGGTTGGGCTCGCCATACAGGGCGCGGGCCAGCGCGATGCGTTGCTTCTGGCCGCCAGACAATGGGCTGCCATCGGCGGCCAGGCGGGTGTCGTAACCCTGCGGGAAGCGCAGAATCATGTCGTGTACACCGCTGCTGCGGGCGGCACGGATCACCGCGTCGCTGTCCACCTCGGCAAAGCGGGCGATGTTTTCGGCGATGGTGCCTTCGAACAGCTCCACGTCCTGCGGCAGGTAGCCCAGCCACGGGCCCAGTTCGGCTTTGTTCCAGGTGAAGATATCGGCGCCGTCCAGGCGCACCTTGCCGGCCTGGGCCGGCCACACGCCTACCAACAGGCGGGCGAGGGTAGACTTGCCCGAGGCCGAAGGGCCGATGACACCCAGGCTGTCACCCGGGGCCAGGCTGAAACTCACCCCGCGTACGATGCTGGTGCTGCTGCCAGGGGCGCCGGCGATCACGTTCTCCACGGCCAGCATGCCCATTGGCCGCTGCAGCGACATGCTCGGTGGCCGTTGCGGGTAGTCCTGCAGCAGGTCATTGAGCCTGCCCCAGGCCAGGCGGCAGCCCAGCAGTTGTTTCCACGCGGCGATCACCTGTTCCACTGGGCCCAGGGCTCGGCCGGTCAGGATCGAGCAGGCGATCATCATGCCGGGGGTGATCGTGCCCTCGATCGCCAGCAGCGCGCCGGTGCCGAGGATCAGCGACTGCAGGGTGATGCGCACGAAGCGCCCGATGCTGCTGATCAGCGCTGCGCGGTCGGAGGCCAGGGTCTGCATCTGCAGGATACGCAAGTGGCCCTGGTACCAGCGCTTGCCGATTGACGGCAGCATGCCCATGGCTTCGATCACTTCGGCGTTGCGCAGGTTGTTGTTGGCGTAGCTGGCCGACGACATGGCTGCCTGGTTGGCTTCGGCCAAGGGTTTTTGCGTGGCCTTTTCAGTGAGGTAGGCCAGGCCGACGAGGATCAGCGAGCCAATCGTGGTGACCAGCCCGAGCCACGGGTGGATCAGGTAGCAAACCAGCAGGTAGATCGGCGTCCAGGGGGCGTCGAAGAACGCGAACAGGCCGTTACCGGTGAGAAACTGCCGTACCTGCGCCAAGTCCTGCAGGGCCTGGGCCGGGTTACCTCCGGCACGGCTGAGGTTGCGTTCGAAGGCAGCGCTGAAAATGCGCCGGTTCAGGCTCATGTCCAGGCCGTTGCCCACCCTTATCAACACCCGGGTGCGAACCATCTCCAGGGCTGACATCAGCAGGAACAGCCCGACCACCAGCAAGGTGAGCATGCCCAAGGTCGTGACATTGCGGCTGACCAGGGCGCGGTCGTACACCTGCAACATATAAATGGCTGGCGTCAACATCATGACGTTTATCACGCCGCTGAAGGCGGCCAGGGCGTAGAAGCTGCGGCGCAAGCGAAACAGCACGTCGGCCAGTTCGGAGCGGGTGCGTGGTGGCTTAGGCATCTGAGGCCTCCCTTTATCACAAAACGGGAAGCCCTTGCGGCGCCCCGTACAACGGCTGTTGTGGCTTCTTGGTCGGCTCGCAGGCGGGTCGCACTGATGGCGATATTGCCCAAACGCTGCGTTGCTCCCACAGACAGCAGCGTAGGTTGCAACGAAACATCCAGTAATATCATTTCGCTCTATAAATACTTTGAACTTTTTATAAGTTGCAGAAAAACAGTGAGTTGCATCGCATTATCATCGTCTAACATTTTTTTTGACGAAATATTGACAAGCTTTTGGCCTACGACTTTAGTCTGAAGTATTCGGGCCCTGTGCGAGCTGGGATCGATGCACGTGCGTTACACCTGTTGCGCACGGTTTACAGGGGCCCTCCGCAACGGGGTGCCTGCTTGCCAAGAAGAGGTCAGAGGTTTCAGCACACGAGTGCTGCGCTACTGAGCCCGGTACACCCAACCAGATTCTGCGCACGTCAACACTGACTGGGCGCGGGAAGGACCCTGCTGCCCTGTGTCATCTCCGGACAGATCGAGGGCAACTGCAATGGCCAATTTCAGCAAGTCGGACCTTGAATTCATCCTCAAACAGATCTTCATCGCTGAGGCACACGCCGACGGCGCCAGCCTGATCGATCTGTTGCCCAACAGCCAGGTACCCTTTGGCCTGCGCACGGTGGACGGCAGCTACAACAACCTGGTCACCGGGCAGAGCGAGTTCGGCGCAGCCGACAACTCGTTCCTGCGCCTGCTCGAAGCGTCTTACCGCGCCAACTATGTCGGCACCGGCAATGTCGTCGATTCGCAACCGCGCACCATCAGCAACCTGATCGTCGACCAGACAGCCAACAACCCGGCCGCAGTCGAGGCCAACGGCGGTGCCGCGCCGGTGATGAGCCCGGGTATCGACGGCGTGTTCGGCACCGCCGACGACAAGCCAGTGTTCTTCATCCCCAACGTGTCGCCAGACGCCGGGCTGACCGCCGGCTTCAACGCCTGGATGACCTTCTTCGGCCAGTTCTTCGACCACGGCCTGGACTTGGTCAGCAAGAGCAGCACCGACATCGTGTTCATCCCGCTGCGCCCGGACGACCCTCTGTTCGTGGCCGGCAGCCCGACCAACTTCATGGTGCTGTCCCGCGCCGTGCGCACCGCCGGCGCCGATGGCGTGGTGGGTACCGCCGACGATAGCCAGCCCAACACCACCTCGCCCTTTGTCGACCAGAGCCAGACCTACAGCTCGCACCCCTCGCACCAGGTGTTCCTGCGCGAATACACGGTCAACGCCGCAGGTGAGCCGGTGGCAACCGGGCGCCTGATCACCAACCGTGATCTGGGCGCCGATGGCAAGTTCGGCACCGCCGACGATGGCAACGGCGAAAGCGGTGGCATGGCTACCTGGGCAGTGGTCAAGGCCCAGGCCCGCGACTTGCTGGGTATCAACCTGACCGATGCCGACGTGCATAGCGTGCCGCTGCTGGCCACCGATGCCTACGGCAACTTCCTGCGCGGACCCAACGGCATGCCGCAGGTGGTCATGCGCGTGAACAACGGCGCCGATGGCATTGCTGGCACCGCCGATGACGTCACCCAGCTGGTCGAGGGCGACCGCAATGCGCCGATCAGCCTGGCCAATGCCGTGAGCACCGGGCATGGCTTCCTTGACGACATCGCCCACAATGCCGCGCCCGTGGTGGTTGGGGGTGTGCTGCAGGCTGACGCCGACACCCTGGTGGGCAACGCACAGCCGGTCGGGCAGGGTGGCAACAACCTGACCTACGACAACGAATTGCTCGACGCGCACTACATCGCCGGTGACGGCCGGGTGAACGAGAACATCGGCCTGACCGCCGTGCACCATGTGTTCCACTCCGAGCACAACCGCCTGGTGCAGCAGACCAAGGATACTCTGCTGGCCGCGGGCGACCTGGCGTTCCTCAATGAGTGGCTGATCGACGACGTCACCGCTATCCCCACCGCGCCTGCCGACATCGCCGCGCTGGTGTGGGATGGCGAGCGGCTGTTCCAGGCTGCCAAGTTCGGCACCGAGATGCAGTACCAGCACCTGGTGTTCGAAGAGTTCGCCCGCACCATCCAGCCGCAGATCGATGAGTTCCTCGCCCCCAACGGCTACGACACCTCGATCAATCCGGCCATCCTCGCCGAATTCGCCCATGTGGTGTACCGCTTCGGCCACTCGATGCTGACCGAAACCGTCGACCGCTACGACCCGGCGTTCAACCCGGTTTCTGCCGACCCGGCCAACCCCGACCAGCAGTTGGGCCTGATTGCCGCGTTCCTCAACCCGCTGGCGTTCGCCGGTAGCGGGGCCACGGCCGATGAAGCGGCGGGCGCAATCATCCGCGGCGTTACCCGCCAGGTGGGCAACGAGATCGACGAGTTCGTCACCGAAGCCCTGCGCAACAACCTGCTCGGCCTGCCACTTGACCTGCCTGCGCTGAACATCGCCCGCGGTCGTGATACCGGCATCCCCAGCCTGAACGAGGCCCGCCGCGAGTTCTATGCCGCCACCGGCGACAGCCAGCTCAAGCCCTACATCAGCTGGGTCGACTTTGCCGATCACCTCAAGCACCCGGCGTCGCTGATCAACTTCATTGCCGCCTACGGCACCCACAGCAGCATTACCGGGGCCACTACCGAGGCCGCCAAGCGCGCCGCCGCCGTGGCACTGGTACTTGGCGGTGACGGCGCACCCCTCGACCGCCTTGACTTCCTCAACGGCACCGGTGCCTATGCCAACGTGACGCTGGCCGGTGCGGACGGCATCGCCGGCACGGCCGACGACATTGCCGGGGTGACCGTGACCGGGGTCGACGCCATCGACTTCTGGGTCGGCGGCCTGGCCGAGAAGAAAATGCCGTTTGGCGGCATGCTTGGCTCCAGCTTCAACTTTGTCTTCGAAACCCAGCTGGAAGCGCTGCAGAACGGTGACCGCTTCTACTACCTGTCGCGCACGGCGGGCATGAATTTTGGTACGGAGCTGGAAAACAACTCCTTTGCCAAGCTGATCATGGCCAACTCCGACGTCACCCACCTGTCCAACACCGTGTTCCTCACTCCCACGTTCACCCTGGAAGTGAACCAGGCCAACCAGTTCACCGGGCTGGGCGCCGACGGCAAGGCCGACCCCACTGGCGGCATCGAGATCAACGGGGTTGAAATCGTCCCATTGGTGATCCGCGATAACCCCGATACCGTCGGGCCAGACAGCAACTTCCTGCATTACACCGGTGAAGACCATGTGGTGCTGGGTGGCACCGCGGGCAACGACATCATCATCTCCGGCGAAGGTGACGACACCCTCTATGGCGATGCCGGTGATGACGTGCTCGAAGGCGGCGCCGGCAACGACGCGGTGCTGGGCGGCGCGGGCGACGACATCATCACCGATTCGTTCGGCGACAACCGCCTTGAAGGCAACGCCGGCAACGACGTGATCGTCGCTGGCAGCATGGGGGTTGCCGGTAACCTGATCCTGGGCGGCGATGGCCAGGACTTCATCATCACCACCGAGGACATCAGCACCACCTTCGGTGGCCAGGGCGACGACTTCATCCTCGGCGCCAAGACCAACCTGCCACCTACCGGTAACGAGGGTGACGACTGGATCGAGAAGGGTACCCAGGACGGCGCACCTGGTGACAACTTCGCGCCCTTGCTGGGTGACGAAGTCATTGGCAACGACATCTTCGTCGGGGGCGGCGGCTTTGACGAAATGATCGGTGAGGGCGGCGACGATATCTTCGTCGGCAGCGATGCCCAAGACAAAATGGACGGCATGTCCGGTTTCGACTGGGTCACCAACAAGAATGACCGCGTGGGTGTCACCGTGGACCTCAGCCTGGCCGCCTTGGCTCAGCCCCATGGCAACGCGCCTAACCAGAACGCTGGCGTGTTCAACCCGGTGGGCGCTTCGCCGGCATCGATTCTGGACAGGTTCGCCGAGGTCGAAGGGGTGTCCGGTTCGGCCTACGCCGATGTGCTCAAGGGCGACGACGTCGATGCCGTGACCATTCTCAACCATGGCGGCGCCACCGGCAGTGCGCTGACCAACGTGGCGCTGATACGTGGGCTGCAGCAGTTCCTGGCGGATGCCGGCCTGCCCACCACCGGCTTTGCCACCGGCAACATCATGCTCGGCGGCAATGGCAGTGACCTGATCGAAGGCCGGGGTGGCGATGACCTGATCGATGGCGACAAGTGGCTCAACGTGCGCATCGCCGTGTACGCCCCTGGCGACGTCGACCACACCGGCCCGGAAATCGCCAGCTTCGACAGCATGGCCGACATGATTCCGTTCATGCTTGACCGCACCTACAACCCCGGCCAGCTCAAGGCCGTGCGCGAAATCCTGCCCGGCACTTCGACCGGCGGGGCCGCCTTCGACACGGCAATATTCTCTGGGCTACAGAGCGAGTACGTGGTGACCCAGAACACCAAGGGCACCGCCGATGTTGCCGATGACGTCTGGACCGTGACCGACACCGTGGCCGGCCGCGATGGCGTCGATACCCTGTTGCACATCGAACGCCTGCAGTTTGCCGATAGCCAGCGCGTACTGGTGGAGGGGGTGAACGCACAACCCACCGGCAGCCCGACCCTGCTCGATAGCAACGGCGGTGCGATTACCGTGGGTGACATGCTGACGGTGAGCGTGGCCGCTGTGCTCGACGCCGACAATATCAGTGCGGGCAACCCGACGGGCTCGCTCGCCGACCGTTCGGTGTCCTACTACTGGCAGTTCGAGGCCGACCCGGGCAGCGGTGTGTTCCAGGACATCATCCTGCTACCGGCCGGCGACCTGGCCTTCCAGAGCGCCGATGGCACTTCGTTCAAGGTGTCTCCAGACCTGGCCGGGCTGAGCCTGCGGGTCAAGGCGATCTATCAGGATGCCCATGGCACCACCGAAGTGCTGTACTCGCAGCCTACCACCGTGGTGCAACCGGGCGCGCCCGTGGTGCCGACAGCGGCCACCCCGGTGGTGGATGCCAGTGACGGCGGTGCCGGCCTGCACATGGTGCGCTCCGACCTGAACTTCATCCTCGCGCAAATCAAGATTGCCGAGGCCGATGCCGCCGGGCAGGACATCCTCTCGCTGATCCCCAACGTCCGCGCAGCCTTGGGCCTGCGTGCGGTGGATGGTTCGAACAACAACCTGATGAACCTGAACGGCAACAACAACACCCAATACGGTGCCGCCGACAACGTCTTCCCGCGCGTGACCGACCCGGTATTCAACCCGGCCGAAGGTGCGCCAGCCGGTTTCTTCGGCCCAGGTTCCCCCGCGATCCCGGGCTCGTCGTACCAGCAGACCAGCGGGCCGGTGTTCGATTCGCAGCCACGTACCATCAGCAACCTGATTGTCGACCAGACCTCCAACAACCCGGCAGCCTATGCCACCGCCTATGACCCGGGTGCCGATGGCGTGCTCAACTTCGGCGCCGCAGGCAACGACGACGTGCTCAAGGATGGCGTGCGCATCGTCGCCAGCCCAGGTATGGACGGCCAGTTCGGCACCACCGACGACCATGACGTGTACCTGTTCGAGAACACCGCTGCCGATGCCGGGCTGTCTGCGCCGTTCAACGCGTGGATGACCTTCTTCGGGCAGTTCTTCGACCATGGCCTGGACCTGGTCACCAAGGGCGGCTCCGGTACCATCTACATCCCGCTGCAACCGGATGACCCGCTGTACGTGGAGGGTGGCTTCACCAACTTCATGGTGGTAACCCGTGCCACCAACCTGCCTGGGCCGGACGGCATCCTCGGCAACGCCGACGACATCCGCGAACACACCAACACCACCACGCCATTCGTTGACCAGAACCAGACCTACAGCTCGCATCCCTCGCACCAGGTGTTCCTGCGCGCCTATGTAATGACTGACGACGGCCCGGTCGCCACGGGACGGTTGATCACCAATCGCGACCTGGGCGCTGATGGCAGGTTCGGCACGGCCGACGACACCGAAATTGGCGGCATGGCCACCTGGAAAGTGGTCAAGGCCCAGGCCCGCGACCTGCTCGGCATCAACCTGACCGATGCCGACGTCGACAACGTGCCGCTGCTGGCCACCGACGCCTACGGCAACTTCATCAAAGGCCCCAACGGCTACCCGATGGTGGTGATGAAAGGCCTGGACGGTATTGCCGGCACCGCTGATGACCAAGAGGTCGAAGGCAACCCGCTGGCACCGCTCGACCTGACCAACGCCGTGCGTACCGGGCATCAGTTCCTTGCCGACATCGCCCACAATGCCGCGCCGGTGTTCAGTGGCGGCGTGCTGGCGCCGGATGCCGACAACGTGGCCGGCAATGCCGTGCCGGCCAACCCGCAGACCGGTGCCAACCTGGCCTACGACAACGAACTGCTGGACGCGCACTACATCGCCGGTGACGGCCGGGTCAACGAGAACATCGGCCTGACCGCCGTGCATGCGATCTTCCACTCCGAGCACAACCGGCTGGTGGCGCAGACGATGGACACCGTGCTCGACTCGGGTGACCTGGCCTTCCTCAACGAATGGCTGCTCAACCCGGTTAGCGCCTTGCCAGTCACCCCGGCCGAGATCGATGCCTTGGTGTGGAATGGCGAGCGGCTGTTCCAGGCGGCCAAGTTCGGCACCGAAATGCAGTACCAGCACCTGGTGTTCGAGGAGTTCGCCCGCACCGTGCAACCTCGGGTCGACCTGTTCTTTGCCCCGACCCAGGTATACGACGTCGACCTCGATGCCTCGATCGTGGCCGAGTTCGCCCACACCGTATACCGCTTCGGCCACTCGATGCTGACCGAGACTGTCGACCGCTTCGACATCGACTTCAACGTCATCCAGGACCCGGCCAGCGCCAACCCCGACCAGCAACTGGGGCTGATCGCGGCCTTCCTCAACCCGCTGGCTTATGCCGCCAGTGGCGTTACCCCCGAGGACGCCACCAGCGCCATCGTGCGCGGGGTCACCCGCCAGGCCGGTAACGAAATCGACGAGTTCGTCACCGAGGCGCTGCGCAACAACCTGCTCGGCCTGCCACTGGACCTGCCAGCGATCAACATCGCCCGTGGCCGCGACGTCGGTATCCCTTCGCTGAACGCTGTGCGCCGTGAAATCTACGGGCAAACCGGCGATACCCAGCTCAAGCCGTACACCAGCTGGGTCGACCTGGTGCAACACCTGAAGCACCCAGAGTCGCTGATCAACTTCATCGCGGCCTACGGCACCCACAGCACCATCACCAATGCCACCACCCTGCTGGAAAAACGCGCCGCGGCCATGGCCCTGGTGTTCGGCGGCGATGGCGCACCCGCCGACCGCATGGACTTCCTCAACAGCAGCGGCGCCTGGGCCAACGTAACCCTGCCCGGCAAGGACGGTGTACTGGGTACTGCCGATGACCTCAAGGCAGTCACCGTGACCGGTGTCGATGCCATCGACCTGTGGATCGGCGGCCTGGCGGAAGCAAAAGCGCCCTTTGGCGGCATGCTCGGCAGCACCTTCAACTTCGTGTTCGAGAACCAGATGGAGAAACTGCAGGACGGCGACCGCTTCTACTACCTGGAGCGCACGGCGGGCCTGTCGATGAACGCCGAGCTGGAAAGCAACTCGTTTGCCAAGCTGATCATGGCCAACAGCTCGGCCACCCACCTGCCAGGCCTGGTGTTCTCCGACCCTGGCTTCTACCTGGAACTGGACCAGACCAAGCAGTACAACGAGGGCCTTGGCAGCGCCGATCCGCTGGGCGAAAACGGCGAGCAGGTGGTGTTCCGCGACAGCCCGCTGACGGCTGGCCCAGACACCCACTACATCCGTTATGCCGGTGCCGAGCACATCGTGCTGGGCGGCACCAACGGGGACGATATTCTGGTCTCCAGCGAAGGCGACGACACGGTCTGGGGTGATGCCGGCAACGACCGCATCGAGGGTGGCGACGGCAACGACCAGCTGCGCGGTGGGGCCGGCGACGACATCATCAGCGACATGGGCGGTGACGACAACATCCAGGGCGGCGACGGCAACGATGTGTTGCACGGCGGTAATGGCGTCAACCTGATCATCGGCGGTTTCGGCAATGACTTCATCGTCACCGGTGAGGACGCCTCCGAAGCCATCGGCGGCCAAGGCAATGACTTCATCCTCGGCAGCAAGGCCAACGAGCAGGACATGGGCAACGAAGGTGACGACTGGATCGAGAAGGGCACCTCGGACGGCGCGCCTGGCGACAACTTCGACCCGCTCGGCAACGACCCGGTCATCGGCAACGACGTATTTGTCGGCGGCAACGAGAACGACAAGTTCAACGGTGAAGGCGGCGACGACATCATGGTCGGCAGCCTGGGGTTTGGCGACCGTTACATTGGTGGCTCGGGCTACGACTGGGCAACCTTCAAGGACTTGGCCCAGGGCGTGTCCATCGACATGAGCGACCGCTTCTTCGATGTGCCACCGGTACCGGGTTCGGGCGCTTCGACGCTGGTGCGGTTCGACATCATGGAAGGCCTGTCGGGGTCGGCGCATGGCGACTACCTGCGCGGTGACAGCGAAGACGCCACCTCGCTGCCTACTGCAGGTGCTACCGGCAGCGTGCTGACCAACATCAGCCTGATCGACGGCCTGGCCGGCCTGCTGGCGGCCGGTGCGACCTTCTATGACGGCGGCAACATCATCCTCGGCGGCAGCGGCAGCGACTTGCTCGAAGGTCGGGGTGGCGACGATATCCTCGACGGCGACAAGTGGCTGAACGTGCGCATCAGCGTACGCGCCAACCCTGATGGCACCGGCCCGGAAATCGCCAGCTTCAACAGCATGGAGCCGATGGTGCCGTTCATGCTCAATGGCACCTACAACCCTGGCCAGTTGGTGATCGTGCGGGAGATCCTCAGCGGTACCGACCACTACGACACGGCGGTGTTCTCAGGGGTGTCCACCGACTACAGCGTGGTGGTCGATGGCAACTCGGTGATCGTCACCGACCTGGTGGCCGGTCGTGACGGCGTCGACCACCTGACCGGCATCGAGCGCCTGCAGTTCTCTGACAGTTCGCAGGCCTCTGGCGTCGGTACGGCAGTCAACGCCGGCCCCACCGGCAACCTGGCGATTCTCGATGCTACCACCGGCCTGCGCGACGATACGCCAGTCAGTGGCCAGCTGCTGAGGGTCAGCAACCTCGCCGTGCATGACGCGGACAATGTCAGCGCAACCAATGCGACCGGTGCGGTGAACGGCCCCGTGGCCTACTACTGGCAAGTCGAGGCGCTGCCGGGTTCCGGGGTTTATGAAGACATCACGGTAGTGGCCGCTGGTGAAGCGACACGGGCCACCGGTACGACCTACCGCGTCACGGACGATGTCGCCGGCCTGAACATCCGCGTGCGTGCGGTGTACCAGGATGCCAAGGGCACGCTGGAAATCGTCGATTCGTCGCCGAACAGCGCGCCGAGCGCCGGGCCGACCGTGACCGGGCTGCTGGTGCAGAACCAGACGCTCACCGCCAACCCGGCCACCATCGTCGATGCTGACGGCCTGAGCAACCCTCAGTTCAGCTTCCAGTGGCAGTCCAACCGGGGTGTGGGTTGGGTCAACATCGCTGGCGCGATCAGCAGCACGTTCGTCCTGACCCAGGCGCAAGTGGGGCAGAACATGCGCGTGGTGGTCAGCTACGTGGATGACTTTGGCGTGCAGGAAAGCGTCGCCTCCGACATCCTCGACCCGGTGGCCAACGTCAACGATGCGCCGACCGGTGCGTTGCTGATCAGTGACACCACACCCGACCAGGGCCAGACGCTGACCGCACTCACCGGCGCAATTGCCGACATCGACGGCCTGGGGGCCTTCAGCTTCCAGTGGCAGCAAGGTACCGGCGGCACCTTCGCCGATATCGCCGGGGCTACGGCGGCCACCTTCACCCCTGGCTTCGCCCAGGGTAACCAGCAGCTGCGGGTGATCGTGCGCTACACCGACGGCTTCGGCACCCTGGAGTCGCTGACCTCGGCGGCGACCGCTGCAGTCACCGTGCCACCGGGTGTTGTACTGGTTGGTACCAATGGAGCCAACACCCTGACCGGTGGCGCAGGCAATGACGTGATCTCGGGCTTGGGCGGCAACGACACGCTCAACGGCCTGGGCGGCAGCGACCAGCTGTTCGGTGGCATTGGCAACGACATCCTCAATGGCGGTGACGACCCTGACTTCCTCAATGGCGAGGATGGCAACGATACCCTCAACGGCGGGCTTGGCGCAGATGCCATGAATGGCGGTGCCGGCAACGATACCTTCCTGGTCGACAACGCCGGGGATACGGTCACCGAGGCACTCAATGGTGGCACGGACCAGGTGCAGACCAGCCTGGCCAGCTACACCCTGGACGCCAACGTCGAGAACCTGACCTATACCGGCAGCAGCGGCTTTACCGGTACCGGTAACGCGCTGGCCAACACCCTCACGGGGGGGGCCGGCAACGACCTGCTCAACGGCGGTGCGGGTGCCGACCGCTTGGTGGGTGGCGTGGGCAACGACACCTATGTGGTGGATGACGCCGGGGATGTGGTGGTCGAGGCGACGGGGGCCGGTACGGACCTTGTGCGTACCACGCTGGCCAGCCACACCATGGCCGCCAACGTCGAGAACCTGGCCTATACCGGGGTGGGCAACTTCACCGGCACGGGTAACGGGCTGGCCAACATCATCGACGGTGGGGCAGGTAATGACACGCTCAGCGGCGACGGCGGTAACGATGTGCTCAACGGCAATGCCGGCAACGACATCCTCAACGGCGACACCGGGAACGACCAGCTGTTCGGCGGCCTGGGTGACGACCAACTGCGCGGTGGGGGAGGTGACGACAGCCTCGATGCCGGTGACGGCAACGACACGTTGCTGGGGCAGGCCGGTAACGACAACCTGAACGGGGGCGCTGGCGATGACAGCCTGGATGGCGGCAACGGCAATGACACCCTGCAGGGCGGCGATGGTAACGACACATTGTTCGGCGACGTGGGTACCGACACCCTGATCGGGGGGGCCGGCAACGACTTCCTCAACGGTGCGGCAGGTAACGATACGGTGGTGGGTGGGGCCGGTAACGACACCATGATCGCCACCGATGGCAACGATGTGTTCCAGTTCGCTGCAGGCTTTGGCAACGACTTGATCATCAATTTCGATGCCATTGCGGCGGGTGGCCAGGACCGGCTGGATATCACCGCCCTCAACATCACCGCAGCCACCTTTGGTGCCAGTGTGACCATCGCCGATGTTGGTGCGGACACCTTGGTAAGCATCGGTGCTGCCGACTCCATACGTTTGGTGGGGGTGGCAGATGCAACCACGGTGACCGCCGCAGACTTCATCCTGGCCGGTTGAGGGGGCGCAGGGGTTAGCTGTTACGGGTACAGCAGGGGGCTGCGCAACAGCCCCCTTTTCCCGCGCAAGGGGTCGCCGAATGTTGCCTCGGGCTTGTCCAGCGACCACGGCAGTTGCTTCGCGTTATACTCCGCGCCTTTTGCCCGTGCCGGAATCCGCCCATGCGCCAGGTTTTGCTCATCGTCGATGTTCAGTCCACCTTCAGCCCGCCCGAGTGGCTGGTCGATGGTTTGCGGCGGTTGTCAGCGAACATTCCCACCATAGCCTCGGTCGAGTTGCACGATGAACAGGTCACGCCGTTCGAGCGCCAGCTCGGCTGGCACCCGGCGGCCGAGGACGAGAGCCTGGTCGAGGCCGACCAGGTGTTCGTCAAGCATGGCTATGGGCAAAGTGCCGAAGCTATCGAGTACATCCGGCAACTGGGTGTAGAGCGGGTGCTGGTGTGTGGGCTGCAGACCGAAACCTGCGTGCTGGCCGCCGGCTTTGCCCTGTTCGATGCAGGGCTGATGCCCACGCTGGTGACAGACATGACAATAGGGTCGTCGCTGGACCGCTCGGGCAAGCTGGGTACCGACCTGTGGAAGCACCACTTCCGCCAGGTCACCACCTCGGCCGAGGTGCTGGCTGAACTGGCCGGACGCGAGTAGTGCATGCGCTGGCGGGTCATCTTCGTTCAGGCAGAGGTGGCGCGTTCAGCTGGATCGGCTCCACGCGCCTGATGCTGCTTGCGCCTGCGGGTAAACAGCAGACGCAACAGGGTGTTCCAGCAATAGCTCACCAGTACCCCTCCAGCGAGTGCCAGGGCTATCTCGAACAGCGGGTGCCTGAAAACATGCTCCGCTACCGACTCGAACTGGAAATGCGTCAGGTAGATATACAAGGTTGACGAAGCGATCACCGCACCTGCCCGTGCAACCAGGGCGGGTACCGGCACCGAGCGGAACCAGACAAGTGCCAGCATCGCTGGCAGGGCGATGTCGACATAGTGTGTAAACGCTTGCCAGCCAACACCGGCAAGCGCCATCAGGTCCAACTCGCCAACCACCAGCACGGCCACTGCACTGGCCACCCATTTGCGTGAGGTCGTGTCGGCATGGTGCACGGCCATGCCCAGTACCATCACCGCCAGGAAGTGCTGGGGCACCCGGTTGAGCAGGGCGCTGGCGTCGAATACGAACTGGTTGAGGAGCACATCCAGCGCCACCAGTGCACAGGCAGCGATGATCAGCCAGCGAAACGGGTCGGCAATCAGCACCTGGCGCACGCGCCTGATCGACAGCACCAGGCCAATGATCACGATCATCTGCACCAACACTTCGATGTACCAATAGTTGAACAGGCTGACCTCGCTGGCGGGGAACCAGTTGGAAACCAGCAGCAGCGATTGCCAGTGCAGCCGGGCGAATACCAGCTGGATCAATGCGCTGTACAACAGTGTTGGTACCACGATGGCTGCCAGTGGCCTGAGCAGCGTGCGTGCATCGCCACGCGCTTCGATGGCCTTGAGCTGAAAGCGCGCCAGGGCGATGCCGGAGACCAGGAACAGCACCGAGGTTTCGCCGAGTATCGGCCAGTGGTCGAAATCACCCAGGTGGCCGACCACAATCAGGATGATGGCGAGCATGCGGATGAACACCGGCATTTCCATTACCCGCCACGCGCCTTTGGGCGGCGCACTCAGCTCGGCCAGCTGGCACACCGGCAGGGTTTCCCAACGTTCAGGCAGGTGACCGATAAGCGCCTCCAGCACACGCGAGGCCTGCACGAACGACAGCGAGTCGCCGCCCAGTTCGACAAAGCTCAACCTGGCGTCCAGGCGCGGTACCTGGAGGATGCGGGCCCAGGCTGTACTCAGCTTTTCGGCCAAGGGTGACAACGGTGGGTTGATACTGTCGTCAAATGCCGCAGGCAGCGCGCGTTTGTCGACCTTGCCGTTGGGGGTGAGCGGCAGGGCATCAAGGAACACGAACAGCGCCGGAACCATGTAGTCAGGCAGCTGGCTGCTGAGGGCCTGGCGCAGTTCGTCAGCACGGATGGCCTGCTGCGCGACGCAATAAGCCACCAGCCGGGTCGATGCACCCTCGTGGTTGGCCAGGACAACGCATTGCCCTATGTGCGGGTGACGGCAGATGGCGTTCTCGATTTCCGCCAGCTCGATGCGATGCCCCCGGATTTTCACCTGGCTGTCAGCACGCCCCAGAAAACGGGCGCTGCCATCGGCCAGATAGGTGCCCAGGTCACCCGTGCGGTAACAGCGGTCGGCCGCGTCAGCGGTGAACGGGTTGGCGATGAATTTGGCTTCGGTCAGCCCCGGGTCGTCCCAGTATCCCCGCGACAGGTAGGGGCTGCGGATCAGGATTTCGCCTGTCTCGCCCTCGTTGACCAGCTGGTTGGCCGGGTTGACCACCAGCAACTGTGCATCGGCAATGCCTTTGCCCAAGGGCACCCGGGCATTGTCCATTTCCGGGTCGAGGGTGTGGAAAGCCATGGCCTGTGGGGTTTCGGTGGTGCCGTAGAAGTTCACATTGACGGCATTCGGTGCGATGGCGCGGACCTGCTGGTACTGCGTCGGGCTGAGTGCATCGCCACCCCAGAACAGGGAGCGCAGGTGGTCGAGAACCTGGCCGTTCAGATGTGCGCCAGTTTCGATCAGCTTGCCCAGCGGCGGTGTGAGGTGGATCACGCTCACACCGTGCTGGTGAAGCCAGCTGGCCAGCCGTGAGGGGTCGGTCAGGGTCGACTGGGCCGGGCAGGCAATGGTCGCGCCCAGCGACAGTGGTGTGAACACGTCGCGGTATACCGGGTCGTGGCCCAGGCCAGAAAGCAGCGAGAAGGTGTCGGCCTGGGTAAAACCGTGCTGGCGCACATGCCAGTCGATGAAGTGCACCAGCGGTGCGTGGTGGGTAACGATGCCCTTGGGCTCACCGGTGCTGCCCGAGGTGAAGGTGATGTAGGCCGGCTGCTCAGGGCTGACAGTGGGCAGCGCGACAGGTTGGCGAGGGAAGGCCTGCAGCGCTTCAGCGGGGGCTTCAGGCACCGTGACGACCTTGGGCTGGCCGACGTCGACGGTGGCCTCGGCGCAGCGCAGTATCACCGCAGGCTTCAGGGTGCTGACGATTTGCTCAATACGTGCGGCTGGGTAAGCGGCGTCAGCCACGGTGAAGGCCAGGCCGGCCCGCAGGCAGCCGAGCATGGCGTAAACCAGGGCGGCGCTGCGACGGGTGACGATGACCACACGATCGGTGCCGCTGGCGGCGTTTTTAACCAGAAACGCGGCAATGCCCGCGCTGATCTGCTCCAGTTGGGAGTAGCTGCAGGTTGTGTGCTGGCCAATGATGGCAATGGCCGCCGGGCAGCGGCTGGCCTGCTTGATGAACGCGTGGTGAATGGGCTGTTCGGCACGGTACGCCAGGCACAGCGTCGGGTTCGGGCGCAGGTCCGGCATGATGATCGAGTGCTCCGCAGGAACGTTGGGCTGGCTGGTAGCACAACGCTAGTGCAGGCTGGCTGATGGCGCCAATGCATGATCGCTGCTTGCGATAGCCGGGAGCTCCAGCGCAGCAAGCCAGCCCCCACGAAACACTGCTAAACCGACGGGTTAGCGGTTGTTCCAGGGGAGCCGCCTTGTGCTGCGACATGGATTGTCACAGGCCTGGTTTTCAGGCCACATCCACGAGCACGATCTCGCTGTCCTCGATGGCGGTCACCCGCAGCACCGCTTCCTGCTCGATCGCCACGCCATCGCGCGCCTTGGCCCGCAATCCGTTGATCTCCACCAGCCCCTTGGCCGGCACCAGGTAACCCCGGCGTTCGGCATCGAAGCGGTACTCGGCGGTTTCACCGGCTCGCAGGGTGGCAGCCACCAGGCGGGCATCGGTACGGATCTGCAGGCTGTCCTCGTCACCCGCGCGGCCGCTGGCCAAGGTCACGAAGCCCTCACCGCGCTCGCCTTTGGGGAACGGCCGGCTACCCCACTGCGGTGCTTCACCGGTGCGCTCCGGCACGATCCAGATCTGGAAAATACGTGTATCGATATCTTCCAGGTTGTACTCGCTGTGCACGATGCCGGTACCGGCGCTCATGACCTGAACATCACCGGCTTCGGTACGGCCCTTGTTGCCCAGGCTGTCCTGGTGGCTGATCGCGCCTTCACGCACATACGTGATGATTTCCATGTCGCGGTGCGGGTGCGGTGGGAAGCCGCTGCCGGCCGCGATCAGGTCGTCGTTCCAAACCCGCAGGTTACCCCAGTGCATGCGTGCCGGGTCGTAGTACTCGGCAAACGAGAAATGGTGGTGGGCATCGAGCCAGCCATGGTTGGCGTGGCCGAGGCTTTCGAAGGGTCGCAGTTGCAGCATGGTCGTGCTCCTTGAATCAGTGGAATGACGCCATGATGCGCTATCGAAACATCGAAAATAAGCGTAAATATCGGCTTAAAACAATCTGATTTATAGATGCTTTTTCTGCGGCGTTTTATTCGCTTCATCGCCTAATCCACTGATCTGCAAGCATTCGCTGGCGATTTTTCGTCGATGCGGCGAACATGCCTGCTGTTTTGAATTTCAACGGAGTGACCGTGGCCCACGAGCAACCCCTGGCCCCCGCCGACCTTACCCCTCCTGCCCAGTTGCCCTGGTTTCGCCGCCTGGCCGCCCGCCTGCTGGGGCGTGGCCTGACTCGCCTGCAAGCCCAGCACCGCGACTCGTGGTTCCTCGGCCACGCCACAGGCCAGCGCACTGGCCATGCCGATGGCGTGCGTGAAGGGTTCGAGCGTGGTCGGGTGGAGGGCTATGAAGCGGGGCGCCAGGTGCTGGTGATACGCGATACGCGCCCCGACAGCGCCGCCGTGCCAGGCCAGGATGACAACTTGTTCGACGACTGGCGCCTGCCGTTGACGGCCGAGTTGAAGAAGCGCTTCAAGGCCGATGTCGCCCAGCGTCTGCCCGCCGAAGCCCAGCCCAGCGCCGCGCAATGGAAGCTGATCTTCAGTGACACCCCGTCTACCTGCGTGGTGGCAGGCGCCGGGGCAGGCAAGTCCACGTCGCTGGTGCTGCGCATCCTGCTGCTGCGTCATTACCTGGGTTACGAGCTGGATGCGATGACCGTGGTCACCTTCACCCGCGAATCGCGCAAGGACTTCATCAAGCGCCTGCTGCAGGTGTTCGCCCTCTGGCAGATCAACCTGCAGCCTGTGCAGGCCCGCGAGCTGGTGCGCACGTTCCATTCGCGCATCCTGCCGCTGGTGCGCAGCCTGCCGGGCTTCGGCCAGGTGCGTGCATTTGAAACACTGGGCCACGAGATGCCTGCGGGGCGTGAGGCCGAGGCCGACAGCAACCCGTTCGACCTGCGCCTGAACGATGCCCAGCGCCAGCAGCTGAACCAGTGCTACAGCAGCTTGCTGGGCGAGAGCCCGCGTTTTGCCGAGCTGGTCGGCCAGTTGCGCAGCGAAGCCTTGCAACTGAAACCGCTGGACCCGAACAACCCCGATGTGCAGAAGCGCGCACAGGTGACCCAATTGGCCGCCCAGCGCGACGAAGAACTGTGCGACGTGATCGAGGACCTGTGGTTTGCCGCCGGCGTCTGGCCGATCAAGGGTATCGAGCCCTGCCGCGAAACGGTCGACATCCGTGGCAGCCGCTTCCATGTGCACGGCCGCCTGGAAGGCCAGGGGCCTTTGGTGGTGCTGGGCTTCGACCCCGCACAAAGCGCGCAATACCAGCGCCCCGGCGCCAAGCTGACCGTGCGTGCCGAGTGGGCGGTCAAGCGCACACTGTTGCAGGCGTTCTGCGACAGGCCGCTGATCTGGCTCGACAACTACGCCATGGCCAGGCGCCTGGCGGCATCGTTGGCGGGCGATGCCGTGGCCGGTCCTGGCTTCGAGTACAAGGTCAAGGGCGAACTGGCCCCGGCGCCGCTGCTGGATGCGTTCGTCAGTGCCGCCAATTTCATCGAAAACCTTGGGTTGGAGGTGAACAATGCGGTGGCGGCGATGAGCTTCCCGTCCGGCGATAGCGATGCACTGTTCTTCGAGGCTCTGGCGCTGTACTGGAAGGCCCTGGAAGCGCACCTGCTGGACCAGTCGCCGCCGGTGATGAGCTACAACCGCATGTTCGCCCTGTTTGGCGAGAACAACCCGGAAAACCTGCGCCTGCTGCCCGATCCGTTGCTGCGGCCGCTGGCGCACCTGATGATCGACGAGTTCCAGGACGTATCGCCGCAGATCGTCAGCTGGTTGCGTGCCAGCCTCGCTGAAATACGGCGCCGCGGCCCGGCCATGCACACCGGGCGCCATGCCCAGCATTCGTCGTTGCTGTGCGTGGGTGACGACTGGCAATCGATCTACGGTTGGCGTGGCAGTTCGCCCAAGTATTTCATGGAGTTCACCAAGGCGTTCCCGTCGCCGGCCAACACGCGGGTGATGCTGGTCGACAACTACCGCTGCCAGCAACAGGTGATCGATGCGGCCGAGCACCTGGTCAAGGGCACCCCGGCGATTGCCGGCAAGAAAGCCCGCGCCAGTGGCCCGGCGGCCGAGTTGCCCGGCTCGCCGGTCAAGGTGTTCGACCGTGACGAGGCTGCGTTGGGCGAAACGCTTGTCGAGCACTACCAGCGGGGTGAGACGGTCATGATGCTGTACCGCAAGGGCAGTGACCGGGCCTTGATGAACGAGCACCTGCAAAGCGTGCTGCACGCCGAGGCGGCGCTACCGGCCGAACAGCGCCGGCTGCGCCAGCTGACCTATCACAGTGCCAAGGGTTTGCAGGCCGATGCGGTATTCATGCTGGGTGACTGCCAGTACCTGACCAGCTCACCCTACAAGAACCAGGTATACCGCCAGGCCGGGCTGGGCAAGGCAGGTGATGCCCAACCGTTCGATACGGCACAGAAGGAAGAAGTGCAGCGCTTGGCCTACGTGGCGGTGACCCGTGCAGTACAGCACTGCTATTGGCACGTGGAGGCCGCCAATGGTGACGCCGCAGCGGCCCCACGGGCGTCCAGCCAGGTGGACGGCAAGCAGGCCTTCTTCGAAGACCTGCGCGGGCAGTGAGTGGGGTCAGCGGCCGATTGTTTGCGTCTGGCGGGTGAGGCTGGTCAGCAGACCGGTTTCAACCTGCTGCTGCTCGGCAGTCAGCGCGTCAACGCCCTGGCGATACTGCTGCTCGTTGAGCACCACGCGACGCAGCCTGCCGTCAGCATCCACCGGGCTTTCAGGCATGACCCTGGCCAAGGCTCGTCGCACCGAGCTGTCCAGGTATGTCACCGGCTCGGCGGTTTCATCCAGGCAGTAATAGAGGTAATCAAGGCCTGGCCGCCAGAAGTCGGTGATCAGGCTGAACTGTGCCGCATGCTCTCGTTTCAAGTACTCGACCCAGCCCGGCTGCTGGGTCAACCATTGCTCCCGAGCGATGGCATCCCTGTCCAGGGAAAGGACCGCAGCTTTCACCATTTCGATGATTGTGTCGTTGATTCTGGCCGTATTGCGGTACAGCATGCCTCGGCTCGGCTCGGGGTAGTCCAGCGCGCTGGCCAACGACTGGCGCAAGGCCAAACGTACCTCCACATCGTCCACCAGCCCCGTTTGAAGTTCGCTGTCCGGAAAGGCTGAGGGGTCGTCGAGCTCATCGTAGGGGGGGAGGTTTTCATCGAAGGCCCCGTCGAGCAGCGCCTGTTTGCGCAAGGACCTTCTCCAGCTGATGCGATCGGCCAGTTGATTGACCTGACTGCGTCGATACAACTTGCCATACAGGCTCAGTAGATCAGCCGGCCGACTGCCGGCGACGGCTGCGGCTTCGTGGGCCAGCACTTCTATCTCCAAGGCACTGAACGCGTCGGCACCCGCGTCGCCACAGGTTGGCGGGAAGTCGCCGGCCACGGTGGCGAGGCGCTCACGCAGCACGGTGTCGTGGGCAGCGTCATCCAGCAGCTTCCAGACGCGCGCCCTCAGGGCCTCGCCATCACGCTGCGCTTCTGCCGACTGGGCAAGACGTTCGAGTACGCCCAGCAGCGCTGCGTTTTCACCTTGGTCGAACAGGTCGCTCCACAGCTGCTCCTCGGCATTGCTCGCCTCGCCACGGAAAACGCCTTGCCACAGTGGCACGTCTTCTGCGTGTTCGAAGACGTTGACGCCGCTGCTGCCCAGGCGTGCACGTGTCTGGGCTTCCAGGGTGTTGTAGTTGAACAGCCAACGGCGCTCCGGCAAGTGCGCGGCGACATCGCGGGCAAAAGGGGTACGCAGCACACCAGGCAAGTCTGGCAGGGTACGAATGCGGTTGGACGAAAGGTTCAGATAGCGCAGTTGGTACTGGGGCTGGCTCATCAGGACGGTCAGGCTGTCGGGCCACTGCTGCAGTTCGCAACGCTCAAGCTCCAGGTGGACAAGACGGGCCATGAAGCGCAGGTCGGGTGCCAGTTGCAGTGGGTTGCCTGAAAAGTGCAGTAGTACGGGGTGGATCATGTCCTGAAACTGGGCAGCAAGGCTTTCGTCGAGGGTGATTTGATTGTGGGCCAGGCCGAGGGCATCCAGGGGCAAGCGCGTCAGGAAGCCCAAACTGGTGGTGTCGAGTTGCAGCCGGTTGCGGCTGAGCCACAGGAGTCGCAAGCCGGGCATTGCTCCGATGGCCTGTTGGGCGGTGGGTGAAAGGGTGGTCAGGCCATTGTCGGTCAGGCCCAGCTCGCGTAGCCGCGGTGCCGACCTGAGCGCCTCGAACAATGTCTCGGCATCGATGTCCGGGTTGCCGACGATTTCCAGGGTTTCCAGGTTAGGGAAGTTTGCCAGGAAGCTGCCCTCCAGGCGCCGCATCTGCAGCCCCTCGAGCCTGAGATTGCGGATATGCGGCATGCGTGCAGTGAAAGCGGGTAGCGCTTCGAGCTGCATACGGTCCAGTACCAGTGTTTCGGCTTGCGCGCCACCTTCACGGCGGGAAGCGCTCATCAGTCGCTCGGTGCATTGCTGGCGATCAAAGCGCTCTTCAAGGGTGCGGGCGGTGCTTACCCAACGGTTGAGATCTCGGTTGAGAGTACGCTGCTCGACCTCCAGCTGGTTGATCGCACTACCCAGGTCGCCTCCTCGAGCCAGTTCGGCTTGTAGCCCGGTGATTTGCTCGCTGCTGAGTTCGGGGTAGAGCGCCCGGAGTCGACGTGCAGCCGGCAAGGCTCGTCCCTGCAGGCCACGGCCGCTCAGGGGATAGCCCAGCTGGCCGTTGGCCAATCGCAAAGGGGAGCGGAACCTGGGGTTGATGGGCTGTTGGCCAAGCAGTGAGGCGCAGTGCTGGCGATCACCAAGGGCAAGTTGCAGCAACCGGGCCGGTTCAGCCTGCGGGTGCGCGGCTTGCAGCGCCTGCTTGATGCGTAGACTGTCGTCGTTGGCCAGGCTGGGCCTGAACAGGCCGAGGAGGGCGCGGTCAAGCCGCGCTCGAGCTTGCAGAAGACGTGCTTCCTCGGCAACGCGAAGCGGCACCCGTCCGTTTGTCAGGCGTTCCCGTTCGGTGTTGCTGAGGTTGGCAAGCAATTCTTCAAGCGCACTGTCCGGCAGCCCAGGAAACTGCCGGGCGAGGGTTTGTGCAGTGGGTGGGTGTGTGGGACGGCGTCGTTGTTGCAGGCTCTCGAACAGCGCCTCGCGATGCTGTTCCAGGTGTTGCGCGAGCTTGTTGTTCAGTGCGGACGATCGGTGCTCAGTGGGTGTGTCACCGAGCAACTGCTCAATGGCTTCTTCATCCATCTGATCCAGCACGGTCTGGCTCAACTGGCCATTGTCCAGGTCGGTACGGGTAATTTCGATTTCTGTATGGCCCAGCGTGTGAGGGGGGCCGTAGCGCACCGATTCGCCCCAGGGTTCTGGCCCTTGGTAAACCTTCAGCACGCGTCCCTCTGGCCACCCCGGCAGGCGCAGCAACTCAGGCAAGGCAAAGTTCTTGTACGCAGCCAGCGGCAACCCATGGCGTACGCAGTTGATGATCTGTTGGGTCTGATTGTCCAGTTGCAACCGCTGCAGCGCGTCGAGCAACAAAGCGGGTGGACGCAGGCCCGCTGCCTGGGCACGGCGCAGCACGTCTGGATCGGTACCGGTAGTGCGCATGGCATGGTCCAGTTCGCTGTCGTCCAGGCCTGCGCTATGGCTGCCGAGGCGGCGCGCAAGCTGTTCACGGTCCCATTCCAGAGGCTGTTCATGGGCCAGTTGCCAACGGGCGTTACCATGATGCAGCAAGCGTGGGGCATAGGCCTGCGCATCCTCGGGGTGGCGCACGCGCCATTGCTGATCAGCGCCCTGAAACACCTCGTACAGGGTCCCATCCAGCTTCAGGTAGGTCTTCCCGTCGACGTGCACATGGCCGAGCAAATCGGGTTGAGCCTCCTCAGGAATAGCCGCCGTGCTCGCATAGGGTTTCATGTCGGGGTGCCAAAGCACTTCCTTGTCTTCATGCCATACACTTTTCAGTGCATCGACAAAGCCAGACGCCTGGACGATCCTGGTGCCCACTGCAAAGCCGGCAATCACGCCCGCGTTGATGGCCAATGATTCCAGCTGCGCCAGCGCCTGCCGGGTATCACCTTCTTCCCAGGCCTCGAATCCGGTGAAAACAGAGCTCATCAGGTCGTAAGCAAAAACGCCTAGCATGACCGTGTTCAACCCCGGCACGAAGAACGCGGCGACATTCAGCACGTTCATCCCCAGGTCGAACCAGTACTTCAGACGCTCATTGCGGGCGTTGGCGTCGACTTCGGCGGTAGGGACTGCAATGGTTTTTGCGTCGGCCTTCATGCGCGCAAGGTGTGCGTTGTATAGGTTCGTCCAAGGGTCGGTTCGGATTGGCGAGAGCGTGAAAGGGATCACTGGCATGATTCGGGGTTTGCGTATGCCCGCTTCATCCTCTTCGAACAGCGCAATTTCCAGCTTTACGGCAAGTTCTTTTTGCCTGTCCTTGTAGGCGAAATGCACCAAGGCGCGGCGAAACTCGCTTTGCAATAGCCGGCTGCGCAGGTGCTTGCCCGCCTCCTGACGAGAAGCGAACTCCCTTACCGGGTGCTCGCTGTCGCCAGGGACATACACAATGCAGGGGTTCGTGCGGTAAGGGTTGTCTGGCCCGATGAACAGTATTTCGTGGACGGGGATATCGAACAGGTTGAAGTGCCAGCAATGCAACGCCTCGTTTTCATAGGTGGGGTGAGACTTGCCGTCGCACAGTTGCCCAAGCGCATCGAGCCCGGCCTCGCTCAGCAGGCCTTTGAGCTTGGCGATCAATGCCTGGACCCTCAAGGCCTCACGGTTCGCTGCAATCGACAGGCGCTGGATTTCAGCGCGATTGGCGCCTTCATGGGTTGCAAGCAGATGGTCTTGATAACGTTTGCCAAGGTCCAGCGCCCGACAATGTCTGACGAAGTCCGCCATCGTCAGGCCTGCCAGGGGCGTGTCGCTGCCAGCGGCGTTGGTGAGCCTGCTGTAGGGGCCTACTTCGTCCAGCCCCTCGAAGTTGTGCAGGGCAGCCTCCAGCAAGCTGCGTGTTTGCGGCTGGCCGACCGGGCGAGTAGCCAGCACATCCGCTTCCACGTCCGGGACCAAAGGCGTTTCCACATCGGGAACGCCGACCCAGATGTTGGCCTCTGACTCAAAGGGCTGGAAGACATACTGCGCCCTGTCTACAGGCACATTCAGCTTCAACCGCTCGGTCAACAGCGGGCCGCAGAACGCGATGATGTCCTTGAACTCGCCCAGCGCCTGTTTGACTTGCGCCAGCCGTTTGTTACGGGTTTGCAATGCGTTGTGCAACTGCTCACGCGTTGGCTCATCGGCAGTGGCATACCACGCGTAAGGGCTGCCATCTTCATCGAGATATTCCTTGTACAGGCTCTGCACCACTTTGCGTGTATGCGTGGGTTGGAGCGCCTTGCTCCATTTCGGTAACGATCGGGTTATCTGGCTTTGATGCAACGGTGTCGGGGTTGTCATGGTCACCATCTCTTTTGTGGGGGGAGATAGTCCACGCTGATCAAGGCGCCGGGGTGCGGTAGATAGTTGTTGGCTGCGGTCGGTCCTGCGCATGCGCGGGTCGGTGGCGGGCTGGCAGCGAGGGAGGATCTGCGAGAGGGTGAGGCAGGTCATGGTGCAGGCTTCAGCCAAGGAGAATTGCAATGCGTTCGCTGTGCAGTCCGAAAGACCACCTGCTAGACCTCGATGGCGTTGAAATAGCGGTTCGCACCTGGGGGGCAGAAGACGGTATCCCCATATTGGCCTTGCATGGCTGGCTGGATAACGCTGCCTCGTTCGAGCGCCTGGCACCGATGCTGGACGGCTGCTTCGTGGTGGCCCCCGACCTGATCGGCCATGGCCGTTCTGGCCATCGTCGCCACGACAGCGGCTATTACCTGTGGGAGCATGCCGAAGACATGCTGGCGGTGACCGACAGCCTGGGCCTGGCGCAATTTCATGTGCTGGCCCATGGGATGGGCACCGGTATAGCGTCGCTGCTGGCGGCGATGACCAGTGGCATTGCCAGCATGACCTTCCTCGACGGCATGGGCGCACCGTTCACGGTGGCCGAAGATGATCGCGTGCAGCACCTGGCGCGGGCCTACCGGCTCAAGCGCATGGTACAGCGCAGCCAGTTGCCGGGTTTTGCCGAGCCGGATGTTGGTCGCTTCGACGACCTGGACAACGCCCTGGCGCAACGCCGCGAGCGGCTGGACACCGAACTGTCGGAAGGTGCCGCTCGGCTGCTGGCGCTGCGCGACCTGCTACAGCTGGACGATGGCTATTGCTGGCGCCACGACCCGCGGCTGGTATTGCCCGAACCCATGCCACTGACCGAGCGCGAAGCCTGCGACCTGCTCAGCCAGATCCGCTGCCCGTTGTACCTGCTGTTCGGCCGCCAGGGGGCCTTCACCGGCGAGGCCTTTACCCGGCGTCAGGCCGCCTTGCCCAGCCAGGCGAAAGTCTCCTGGCACCCAGGCGGGCACCACTTCCACCTGGATGCGCCGGACCGGGCGCTGGTCGACCAATTGCTGCGTATCCTGACGCGCCATGAAGGGGGCGTACTGCAACGCTTGGTGAACGAGTAGCTGATTCTGGTCACGCCGCGTGAACCTGCGCTATGGTGGCGAACCTATTCGCAAACACGCCACAGGGAGCCCGGCATGCGGCCTTTCACCATCAAGCACATCGACCACCTGGTGTTGCGGGTCAGCGACCTGCCGCGCAGTGTTGCCTTTTACACCGAGCTGCTTGGCTGCACCGTCAGCCGCGTGCGCGAAGACCTGGGTATGGTGCACCTGGCCACGGGCACGGCGATGATCGACCTGGTGACCCTGGATGGCCCACTGGGGCAGCCAGGCGGAGCGGCACCGGGCGTGGAAGGGCGTAACCTGCACCATTTCTGCCTGCGCATCGAGCCGTTCGACGAGGCCGCGTTGACGGCCTATCTGGAAGCCGCCGGGGTAAAGGTGGAGCCTGCCGAGAAGCGGTATGGTGCCGAAGGCGAGGGGCTTTCGCTGTACTGCTACGACCCGGATGGTAATCAGGTCGAGTTGAAGGGGCCGGTAGTGCCTGGCGGGTGAAACCGCCCCCGCCAAAATCGTCAGCCAACCCGCTATCGCCCGGCACCCCGGTGCTGCGTGTCGTCCAGGCCGCCCTCTCGTGCAGGGCCCGGCGGGTGGATATCCAGCCAATCCCGATTATGCTTCATGAACCTTGCTGCGATCCGAGGCGGCCAGCCTCGTCGTGCTTCGCGCAACCAAAGCAAGCGCCAGGGCCTGGGTGCGACGGTGAAGTGGTTGTGAGGTGCTCCGGCCTGCATGACAACATGACGGAGGCAACCCATGGCGGTTCTCGACAGCACATCCACGGGCAGCGCGCCCCAACGCGGTATCACCAAGGAGGAGCGCAAGGTCATCTTCGCCTCGTCCCTGGGCACGGTATTCGAGTGGTACGACTTCTACCTGTACGGCTCACTCGCCGCGATTATCGCCAGGCACTTCTTCGCTGGCGTCAATGAAACCACCTCGTTCATCTTTGCCTTGCTGGCCTTTGCCGCCGGCTTTGCCGTCCGACCGTTCGGCGCCATCGTGTTCGGCCGCCTGGGCGACATGATCGGGCGCAAGTACACCTTCCTCATCACCATTGTCATCATGGGCCTGTCCACCGCAGTGGTGGGCCTGCTACCGGGCTACGCCACGATCGGCGTGGCCGCGCCGATCATCCTGATCACCCTGCGCTTGCTGCAGGGGCTGGCGCTGGGCGGTGAGTACGGCGGCGCGGCCACCTACGTGGCCGAGCATGCGCCCAAGGGCCGCCGCGGCTTTTTCACTGCCTGGATCCAGACGACTGCCACCCTGGGGCTGTTCCTGTCGCTGCTGGTGATCATGGCCTGTCGCACCGCCATGGGGACGGAAGCGTTCGAGGCCTGGGGCTGGCGGATACCGTTCCTGCTGTCGATTCTGCTGCTGGCGATTTCGGTGTACATCCGCCTGCAGCTGAACGAGTCGCCAGTGTTCATGAAGATGAAGGCCGAGGGCAAGGCATCCAAGGCGCCCCTGACCGAATCGTTCGCCCGCTGGGACAACCTCAAGGTGGTGATCATGTCGCTGCTCGGCGGCACCGCCGGCCAGGCCGTGGTGTGGTACACCGGGCAGTTCTACGCGTTGTTCTTCCTGTTGCAGACGCTCAAGATCGAGGCGCAGACCGCCAACCTGCTGATTGCCGGTTCATTGTTGATCGGCACACCGTTCTTCATTTTCTTCGGCAGCCTGTCCGACCGGATTGGCCGCAAGAAGATCATCATGGCCGGCTGCATCATCGCCGCGCTGACTTATTTCCCGATCTTCAAGGCACTGACCGAGTATGGCAACCCGGATGTATTCGTTGCCCAGGAGCAGAACCCGGTGGTGGTGGTGGCCGACCCGGGCCAATGTGCATTCCAGTTCGACCCGGTGGGCAAGGCCAAATTCACCAGCTCCTGCGACATTGCCAAGAGCCTGCTGGCCAAGCGCGCCATCCCGTATACCAATGAAGCGGCGGAACCCGGCAGCGTGGCACAGATCCGCATTGGCGAACGGGTATTGCCGAGCTTTGATGGCAGCAGCCTGGCGGCGGCGGACTTCAAGGTGCAAAGCGAAGCGTTTACCGCAACCCTGAGTGGTGCATTGAAAGAGGCGGGCTACCCGGAAAAGGCCGACCCGGCGAAAATCCACTACCCGATGGTGCTGTTGCTGCTGACCATTCTGGTGATCTACGTGACCATGGTCTACGGGCCGATTGCCGCCTGGCTGGTGGAGCTGTTCCCGGCGCGCATCCGCTACACCTCGATGTCGCTGCCTTACCACATCGGGAATGGCTGGTTCGGCGGCTTCCTGCCGACCGTGGCGTTTGCCATGGTGGCAGCGACCGGGGATATCTATTACGGCTTGTGGTACCCGATCGTGATTGCCGTGATGACGGCGGTGCTGGGGATCTTCTTCCTGCCGGAGACCAAGGATCGGGATATCACTCACACCTGAAGGTCGAGTTTGCCTGTGCCGGCCTCTTCGCGGGTGAACCCGCTCCTACAGGTACCGTGTAGGAGCGGGTTCACCCGCGAAGGGCTGCAAAGCAGCCCCAACAATCTCTGCCCCCCTGCGGCCCCCGTAGGAGCGGGTTCACCCGCGAAGGGCTGCAAAGCAGCCCCAACAATCTCTGAACCCCTGTGCCCCCCGTAGGAGCGGGTTCACCCGCGAAGAGGCCGGCACAGGCGATCAATCAGTCGAAGTAGCCACGAAGCCCGAATGCATACCCGGTATCCACAGCTGTCGCCTCACCCCGGCTCCAGCGCTTCTTCAGCACGAACTCGAACGCTGGCTCGTACAACCCGTCGCGCACCAGTGCCCCCGCCAGTACCTCCACGTCGTACCAGCCATTGTCCAGCTCGATGATCGGCCGCCCAGGCAGCCGGTAACGCGCCATCAGGTCACCCAGGGTCTTGGGCGTGAAGTGCTGCAGGATGCGCCAGGTGTACAGCATCAGCGCACCGTGCTCGATCCGCAGTACATAGCCATTGCGCCGGTGCTTCAGGCGGCTGCCGGCCTCGCGCAGGGCCGGTGTGTGGTTATCGAGGGTGAAGAGGATGCGGTAGGGCAGGTTGTCGACACCGGCCAGCGGCAGCACGATGCCTTCGCGCACAGCCTGGTCGCCGCTGTCACCGTGGGTGAACGCATGGGCCAGGTCGTCGGGCAGTTGCTGGTCTTGCTTGAAGCGTTCGAGCAACTGGATATCGCCAAGCAGAAAGTAGTCGACCAGGTCGTTGAGCACTTCGCTGAATTCGTGGCGCATCTGTTTTCCTTGTGGGTGCGCATTGGGTTAAGGGCAACCGGCTAATGCTTCTGGGCAATCTGGATCAGGTTGCCGCACGTGTCATCGAACACCGCCACGGTAACCGGCCCCATTGGGGTTGGTGGCCGGATGAACTGCACACCGGCCGCACATAGCCGGGTGTATTCGGCCTGGATGTCACGCACGCCGAACGAGGTGGCGGGGATGCCATCCTGCTTGAGCGCGGCCTTGTACACCTTGGCCGCCGGGTGCGCGTCGGGTTCCAGCAGCAGTTCGACGCCATTGGGGTCGTTGGGCGAAGTCAGGGTCAACCAGCGGTGCCGGCCCATGGGGATGTCGTGCCTGGGCTCGAAACCGAGTACGTAGTGGTAGAAAGCCAGGGCCTTGGCCTGGTCGTCGACGAGGATGCTGGTGACCACGATCTTCATAAGCGCACACCGTTTACCTGGGGCCGATGACTATCAGTAAAGACGTTCGGGCGTTTTTGACCAGTGGTTGCTGTGCCACGGGGCCCCGTTCCAGGCGCAAGCGTGGTGCGGCGCCGGTTTGCGCAGGCCTGTGAGCCGAGGTACTGGCAGACCCTACAAAAAACCTGCTCAAGGCATAGGTAAATCCTTCAGCGCTCAGCCCCCGCAGAGCGGCAGCCAAGGGTAAAGTGTGAGGCATGATCCCAGCCTGCCCAGACCCGCGTCAGAGAGGTACCCTGTGGCTGCCTATACCTTGCGACAACTGAAGTACTTCGTCACCACCGTGGAAGCGGGCAGTGTGGCCGAAGCGTCACGCCAGCTGTACATCGCCCAGCCGTCCATCTCCACGGCCATCAAGAGCCTGGAGGAAAGTTTCGGTGTGCAGCTGTTCATCCGCCACCACGCCCAGGGTGTGTCATTGACGCCCAGCGGCAAACGCTTCTACGCCAAGACCAAGTCGCTGCTGCAGATGGCCCATGAGTTCGAACAGAACGCCCTGGCCGACAACGATACCGTCGCCGGGCAGATCGACATTGGCTGTTTCGAAACCGTGGCGCCACTGTACCTGCCGCGCCTGATCGCCGGCTTTCGCCAGCGCTACCCGGGTGTGGACATTCGCCTGCGCGACGGTGAGCAGCAGGACCTGATCCAGGGCCTGACCGCTGGAACATTCGACCTGGCATTTCTCTATGACCACGACCTGGATGGCACCATCGAGGCCGAGCCGCTGATGCCGCCGCAGAAGCCCTATGTGCTGCTACCCGAGAACCACCGCTTTGCCAGCCAGGCCCAGGTCTCGCTGCGCGACCTGTGCCCCGAGCCGATGATCCTGCTGGACGTGGCCCCTAGCCGCACCTACTTCGTCAGCTTGTTCAACGAGATGGGCCTGGCACCGAACATCGTCTTCAGTTCGCCGTCGATCGAGATGGTGCGCGGCATGGTCGGTCAGGGTTTCGGTTTTTCGTTGCTGGTAACCCGTCCGCACTCGGAATACACCTATGACGGCCAACGCCTGGCGATGCTCGACATTGCCGAGCCGGTGGCGCTGTCGGGGCTGGCTGCGGCGTGGTTGAAGCGAGTCCAGCTGACCAAGCCGGCGCAGTTGTTCGTGGAATTTTGTCGCGAAGAGCTGGCGAAGTTCCTGAACTGAGCACGCCATGCCACCCCGGCAGGAGGAGCATGGCGTGGCGATTGCTCAGGGGTTGACCTGGTAGCCGCGCCCTTGCAGGCAACCGCTGTAGGCACTGGCATGGGCCTGGGTTTTGGCCTCGTCCTGGCCGCGCCGGTCCTGGCGCCGGTCCTGACGCTGGCGCATGCCACCGACCGCGGCCCCGGCGGCGGCCACTTCGCCGGCACGGTTCTGCCGGTATTGCTGCTTGGCATCGTCACCCACCCGGTCATACAACTCGTCATGCTGGTTGCCGCGCACCTGCGCGCCTACAGCACCGGCGGCGGCACCCGCAGCTGCACCGCGAACCCGGCCACCGACATGTGGGTCGCTGGACGTCGCTGTGCCGTTTGCGGCATTGGTGGCTACGGTATTGCAATCGTTGATATCCAGTTGCATCTGCTGGCTGCTCTGGCCCTTGAGCGGCACCACCGACTGCGCCTGGGCGGCCGATGCTGCGCACAGCAGCATCAACAGGTAACTCCACGTGAACGTACGCATGGCACACCTCCACCGGGCGGAAAGCCCGCCTCACAGAATAGTTCGCCTTTGATGTCGTGATGGAAGTTTTGCCCAGATGGTCTACACCGGATATCAGACGCCGTTCCGATTAGCCTCTTGGCCTGATCCAAGGCTACCTGTGGGCAAACCATGAGCCAGACGCAAGATGTGATCATCTGCGAGTATTGCGACACGGTGTACCACCGTGCACCGCTGCTCAAACATCAACGTGCCCTTTGCCCGTGCTGTGGCGGCGTGCTGTACCGGCACAGGTCACTGACTATCGAGCAGCGGCTGGCACTGAGTGTGACTGGCGGTGTCCTGCTGGTGTTCGCCAACTATTACCCGGTGATGACCATCGGCATGCAGGGGCTGACCCACTCGGCCACATTGTGGGACGCCGTGCAGATCCTCAGTCATGGCAGTATCACCTTCATCGCTCTGGTCATGGCGCTGTCGATCATTTTTGCGCCGCTGCTGCAAATTGCCCTGTTGTGCTGGGTGTTGGGTTTTGCCCTTGCCGGCCAGCGTGCCCCCGGCTTTGCCCTGTGCATGCGTGGCCTGGAAAGCCTGCGGCCCTGGAGCATGCTGGAGGTGTGTCTGCTGGGGGCAATGGTGGCAGTGATCAAACTGGCGGGGCTGCTCGATGTGATCCCCGGTATCGGCCTGCTGGCCCTGGCCGCATTGAGCATGTTGATCATCCACATTGCCGGCAAGGACATCCGCGACTTGTGGGAACAGGTATGACTGCCCCGGTCAAGGCGCACGACCTTGGCTTGTGTCTGTGCCATGGCTGTGGCCAGGCATGCGACACGCGCAGTGGCGCGCACACCTGCAACCGTTGCGGCGCCGTCATTCACCGACGCAAGGCCAATGCCATCAGCCGTGGCTGGGCGTTTCTGCTGGCAGCCCTGGTTTTCTACATCCCCGCCAACCTGCTGCCGGTGATGCACACCGAAATGCTCGGCAGTGGTACAGAAAGCACCATTGGCGGTGGCGTGCTGGAGTTCTGGGAAGCCGGGGCCTGGGACATCGCGCTGATCATTTTCATTGCCAGCGTGGGTGTGCCCGCCATCAAGTTCTTCTCCCTTGGCCTGCTGCTGTTCACTGCCCAGCGTGGTTCTTCCTGGGCCTGCCGGCAGCGTTCGCAGTTGTACCGCTTCGTCGAGCTGATCGGCTATTGGTCCATGCTCGATGTGATGGTAGTGGCGCTGGTGGCTGCGCTGGTGCAACTGCGCGGGCTGGGCACCATCGAGCCGCGTGTGGGCATTCTGTTCTTTGGCATGGTGGTAGTGCTGACCATGTTCTCTGCGATGAGCTTTGATCCACGCCTGATCTGGGATAGCCATGCCAACGAGGGGAGGCCGCATTGATGGGGCAACAGACTGACAAGCGCGAGGGCCCTGGGCAGGTTGAAGTGCGCACCCGACGTTGGAGTGTGTCGCTGGTATGGATCGTGCCGATCCTGGCGATCCTGATCGGCGCTTCGCTGGTGGTGCGCAACTGGATGCAGCAAGGGCCGGTGATTACCATTTCTTTCCACAGCGGGGAGGGATTGGTGGCGCACAAGACCCAGGTAAAATACCGCAGCGTGGTGATTGGCGAAGTGACCACGGTGGACTTGGCCGACGACAAGAAGAGCGTGGTGGCCAAGGTTCAGCTCTCCAACGATGCCCGTTCATTCGCTACCCGGGGAGCGCGCTTCTGGGTGGTGCGACCGCGCATCGGCGTGGGCGGGGTTTCCGGGGTGGACACGCTGCTTTCGGGCAGTTTCATCGGGGCTGATTCCGGCGAGTCGAAGGTGCCGGAAAAGTCTTTTGTCGGGCTGGAGCTGCCACCGCCGATCACCTATGACGAAAAGGGCAAGCGCTTTGTTCTTGTCGCCAGCGACCTCGGCTCGCTGGATATCGGCTCTTCGATCTACTACCGCAAGATCCCGGTGGGTGAGGTGGTGTCCTTTGCCCTCCAGGACGATGGCAAGGGGGTAGAGATTGGCGTGTTCGTGCAGGCGCCCTACGACACGTTCGTCACTGCTGACACGCGCTTCTGGAATGCCAGTGGCATCGACATGCAGATCGGTGCCAATGGCCTGAAGGTCGATACCGAATCGCTGTCGTCGATTCTGGTGGGCGGGCTGGCCTTCGGCTCGCCCGATTTCGCGGCGCAAGCCGAGCCTGCTGCCGACCAGGCCCGCTTCCAGCTATTCGCCGACCGCGACATGGCGCTGTCGCCTCCGCATGGCCAGGCGCAGTACCTGCAGTTGCGCTTCGACCAGGCCATGCGCGGCCTGTCGGTGGGCGCGCCAGTGGAGTTCAAGGGGGTGGAGTTTGGCCGGGTCACCTCGATCCAGCTCGATTACGATGCTACGCGGCAGAGCTTCCCGGTAGTGGTCGATGCGGTGATCTACCCGCAGCGGCTAGGGCCGGTGCACCGCAAGATGCTGGCGGTGTTCAAGCACACCGAGGGCGATATGCAAGGGGCGCGGAAACTGATTGGCACCTTTGTCGAGCATGGGCTTCGGGCCCAGGCGCGTAGCGGCAACCTGATCACCGGGCAGATGTTCATTTCGCTGGACTTTTACCCCGATGCCCCCAAGGTGGCCTTCGACATGGCTGCCAACCCCATCATGATCCCGACGCTGCCCGGCAGCCTTGAGCAGTTGCAGGAACAGCTGCAGAGGGTAGTGGAGCGCATTGCCAAGCTGCCGCTGGAAAGCATCGCCGGTAACCTGGACGGCAGCCTGCGTGAACTGCGCGCCAGCCTAAAGCAGTTCAATGGCCAGACGTTGCCGGAGGTGAAAGTGGCGCTGGACGAGGTGCACAAGACCCTGCGCACGGCCAACTCGGCAATTTCCGAAGACTCGCCGCAGCGCGAGCGAATGGGTGAAACGCTGGACGAGCTGGAGCGCATGTCGCGTTCGCTACGTGACCTTGCCGATTACCTGGGCCGCCACCCCGAGTCGCTGATTCGTGGCCGGCCGAAATCGGCCGGGCCTGCAGACCTTGAACCCTGAGGAGACAGCCGATGCAACGACTGCGCAATGCATGTGTGGCCAGCCTGCTGGTGTGGCTCGGGGGCTGCAGCAGTACGCCGAACAACTACCACACGTTGGTACCGAGCGACCCGGTACGTGACAGCGGCCAGCGCATTCAGGTGGTCAGGGTGGCTGTGCCGCCCCAGGTCGACCGCCCACAGTTGGTGGTGCGGCAAGGGCAGAGCGGCCTGGCCATTCTGGAGACGGAGTGGTGGGGCGCCAACCTGGTGGATGAATTCCGCAGCGCCCTGCAGGACCTGTTGGGCGGCCCGGCGGGTGGCGGCAAGGCGTCGCTGCGGGTGGATGTGCAACGCTTCGACACGGTACCAGGGCGCTACGCGTCGCTGGAGGCCGTGTGGCGCCTGAAGCAGCAAGGGCAGGTCGAGCTGACCTGCCGTACGTCAGTGCAGACTGCTGCGGACAACAGCATCACCAGCCTGGTGAATGCGCACCAGGCCAACCTGCGCAAGTTGGCCGAGGCGGTGCGGGGGAGTGCCCTGCAGGGTAGCTGCCGGGCATGAACCGGCCTTATTACTGCCGGGTGCTGGCTGTTTCCTGTGCCCCGTCGGCCTTGTCCTGCGGCAGCTGATCGAACTCGCGCAAGCCATCCTTGCGGTACGGATCGCCGATCCAGCGTGGTGCTGCCACGAACTGTGGACTCACCAGGCTCTTGGCCGGTTCATAGCGGTCGTAGCTCAATCCGGCCAGGTCTGACAGGGTATGGATCAGATGCGAACTGCTGTAGGGGCGGTTGGCCATTGCCTGCAAGTCACGCGGGTGTTCGGCCTGCCAGCTAGGCGAGGTCCACAGCAGGAACGGGATGGTGTACATCGGCCGGGTCGGTGCGCCTTCATTGCGCCCCAGGCGGTCGTGGTCACCGGAGCTGTACACGTCTTCACCATGATCGGACAGGTACATCAGGAACCCGTTGGGGTTGCCTGCCGCATAACGCTTGATCAGGCTCGACACCACATAGTCGTTGTAGCGCACCGCGTTGTCATAGAAGTTGTAGGTTTTTACCTGGTCCGCTGTCAGCTTGGCTGGCACACCCTGCCTGTCGTTGAAGTGCGCATAGTCGTCCGGGTAGCGGTAGCGGTAGTCCATGTGCGTGCCCAGCAGGTGCACGATGATGAACTTGTTGGGCGCAGGGTCTTGCAGGGCTTTCTCGAACGGCGCCAGCACCACGTCATCGTACTGGCGGGCATTCTGGTTGCGCTGGTTGTTCAGGTACACCGGCGCGTCTGTTTGCTGCGAGAAGGTGGTGAGCATGGTGTTGCGCTTGGTCAAGGTCTGCTGGTTGGTGATCCAGAAGGTCTTGTAACCTGCCTGTTTCAGCAGGTTGATCAGCGACGGGGCGCTGAGGAAACGGTCCGGGTTCTGCTCGTCGCCGAACGTGAGGATCTGCTGCATCACTTCGATGGTGTACGGGCGCGGCGATACCACGTCGCGGAACACGGTCAGGCCCGTATCGCTGGCGGCCAGCGCGTCGAGGTTGGGCGTGGTGTCGCGGTCATAGCCATACAGGTGCATGTGCTCGCGGGTGGTCGACTCGCCGAGCACCAATACCAGGGTGCGTGGCGCTGTACCACTGCTGTCGCGCAGGTTTTGCAGCGGTGGCAGTGCGGCATTCTGGGCCAGCAGTTTCTGCATGTTGTCCAGTTGCTGGCGGTACTGTCGGTAACCGACCAGCAACTGCCAAGGGACGGCCGGTTCCATTCGCTGCTGCACTTTTTCGAGCGCATCGGCGAAGTTGCGCTCCTGGGTGACCATCTGCTTGTAGAACGGCACGACCAGGTTGGCCACCAGCAATAGCACGACCACCGGCAGGCGACTGCGCAGTGGCAGGCTGACCGGGCGCACGCGCCGCCACAGCAGGACCGCAACCAGCGTGTACAGCACCAGTGCCAGGCCCAGCCCCACGCTGAAGTATTGGCTGAAGTACTCACCAGCCTCGGCGGTGTTGGACTCGAACATCACAAAGATGACGCTTTGTGAAAATTCCTGGCGATAGATGCCGAAGTAGCTCAGGCCCACCAGCGAAGCCGCCCACAGCACCAGACCGATGATTGCCGCGGTGGCGCGAGTGAAGCGCGGCAGCAACAGGACGGGCGCCAGCCACAGGCTGCTGAGGAACAACGCATCGCGAAAACCGGCGAAGCCGGTCGTCCCGCTGAACAGCAGCAACGCTTGGGTTACACCGGAGAAATACCAGAAGAACAGCAAGAGCCAGCCGAGGCCGGCCCAGTCCACGCGCTTGTGCGCGGCGGGGGATGTAGTGTGTGACACGTATGCCTCGTCGTACCTTGGCGGCCAGCGGTTGTGCGCGTGGCCGGAAAGGGCGTGACGCTAATCTGCGGACTGTGAAAATAACGTAAACGCGTTTAATCCTGCGACCTGCATGGCCGTAGCAGGCATACGCTGGGCCGTTCACCGCGTTTTCCCCTCGCCGCCGGGGTATGATGGCGGCAGCGAAAACGTACTGACAGGCCCCTAGACCATGAACCGTCGTAAGAAGATCAAGCAGCTATTGCAGGCGCATGCCAAAAAGGCCAGTGCCAAGCTGGCGCCACGCAAGCCCAAGTATATCTGCAAGGCGGATCGCTTGAAGATGGAGGCAGAGGCGGTGAGCGAGAGTTCCCAGCTGGCTGACTGACACCGCCCCTGCACCGATCGCATGGGCTTCAACGGCGGTAGTAATAATGCGCGTCATGATGACGCTGGCGCATGGCGCGCTCATGGCGGCGCTCCCAATCACGGCGCCGTTCCCAGTCGCGCCGCCGCTCCCAGTCCCGGCGGGCTTGTTCACGCCGCCACTGTTCGCGCCGCCAGTCGCTTCGGTGGTCGTGCCAGCGATCGTCATCATGCGCCAGGAGCGTGGCCGGCTGTTCAACGGCCACGCTGGCCACGCTCGACCAAGGGTTGCCGGCTGGCTTCAACGGTGACTGGACGGCCGGTGAAACCGGTTCGGCTGCTTTCATTTGCGTTGCCGATGCCGTGCCCACCGCCGCGAGCGAGAACAGGCCGAGCAGCACCAACCTTGCGACACGTATTTTCATGAGCGTAGCCAACCTCTGATAACGAATGAGCCATCTGGCCAGCAGGTGTGGGGGGCGAACCTTGTCTCGCGTTCCGCTACCTTTCTGTGCCTCACACATAGACAGGGAATCAAGAAAAAGTTCGCTACAGCAACAACTTGTAGAAAATCGCCGTGGCAGTTGGTGCTGTGCAGCACCCGCTAAAGGTGCCATTGCACTCGGTCAACTGCCTGCAAATACCTCACGCAGATGCCCCCGATAACTGTCGAACGCTGCAATCGCCCCCGCTACCACCTCTGCTTCCTCCTGCTCCCCCAGCACCAGGCTGTCCAGCCTGGCAACAAATTCGCGCCAATGCAGCGCTCGGCCATCCGGGTGAGGGGCCAGGTGGCGGGCCCCCTTGTCACCCTCCAGCCCAAGACGTTGCGTTTGCTTGTAGAGAAACGCCGCCCCCAGGTTCGAACCTTCACTGCAATACAGCCATCCCAGGGCCTGGGCCGAGCTGACACGGACCAGTTGGGCGGGCGTTGGCAGCGGCAGGCCGAGGTCGCGCAGGTCGGCCTGGACTGCCGCGAACCGTGACAGCGCCTCCAGCCCCGGCAGTTGCTGGTTGAGCTGTTCATCCTGATACAACGCCAACAGGCTGCCATGAAAGCGGTGCTGCACCTGCAGGAAGCGCCCATAACGCTCGCGGTTCTCGAAAGGCCGCGCTGCCATCACCAGTTGATCGACGCTGTCATGATCCCTGCTGCTGGCCGCTTTCAGGCGTTTGCAGCGGCTGGGTTCGGTGAAGGGGAAAGTTACAGCGGTCATCGGCGTATCCGTGGCAATAGAGCAAGGTCCCCATGATGCTTGCCCTCCTTGGCAGGCAGCAAGCGTCACACACTCGACCTGACCGAGTTCGCAATGATGGAGTGCAAGGTCGATGCTCATTTATCATGGCGGCTGCTTTTACCATTGCCAAGGATACCTGCCATGAGCGCCCTTCAGTTCCGCACCCCCGTTCCCGCCGATGCCGAGCGTTGCTACGCCATCGAAATTGGCGCCTATGAAGGGGATGAGGCGGCCACGCTGGAGAAAATCCGCACGCGTATCACGCAGTACCCACAAGGCTTCCTGGTGCTGGAAAGCGACGGCGAGATTGTTGGTTTCATCAACAGTGGCTGCGCCCACGAGGTCGTGATGTCCGACGAGGCCTTCAAAGAGCTGGTTGGCCATCACCCGGCGGCCGCGAACGTGGTGATCATGTCGGTGGTTGTAGACCCGGCCCACCAGGGCAAAGGCTACGCCAAACTGTTGATGAACGAATTCATCGGGCGCATGCACGCGGCGGGCAAGCAGACCATTCACCTGATGTGCAAGGAGCAGCATGTGGCCCTGTACCAGAAGCTTGGCTACCGATACGTGAAACCGTCGCCGTCGGACCACGGCGGCATGGCCTGGCATGAGATGGTCATGGACCTTTGAGTGGACATGACATCGTAGTGTGCGCTACCCGCAGCTTGCCTAGGTGACAGCGCAGCCCAAAGGGCTGCGCATGCCCTTCATTCAACCCGGCGATGCCGAGCTGATGCCTGGCCTCAAGTGCCACTGACCAGCTGATGGGCCAGCTGGTTGTGGCGTTCCAGTACGCGCGGCAGGTCGACGGTGGCCAGCTGGCCGTCTTTCACCACGACGCGGCCGTTGATCACGCTGGTATGCACCTGGGTCGGGGTGCAGAACACCAGTGCCGCCAATGGGTCATGGTGGCCGCCAGCATACGCCACATGGCCCAGGTCGAAGGCGACGAAATCGGCGACCATGCCCGGGGCCAGGGCGCCAATATCATTGCGGTTGAGCACTTTCGCGCCACCCAGGGTGGCAATCTCCAGTGCTTCGCGTGCGGTCATCGCGTCAGGGCCAAAGCCCACCCGTTGCAGCAGCAGGGCCTGACGCACTTCACCGATCATGCTGGCGCCGTCGTTGGAGGCAGAGCCATCGACCCCCAGCCCCACCGGTACGCCGTGGTCGCGCATCTTGCGTACCGGGGCGATGCCTGAGGCCAGCCGCATGTTCGAGCATGGGCAGTGGGCGACGCCGGTGCCGGTGCGGGCGAACAGCTCGATGCCGTGCTGGTCGAGCTGCACGCAGTGGGCATGCCATACATCATGGCCGACCCAGCCAAGGTCTTCGGCGTACTCGGCAGGGGTCATGCCGAACTTCTCGCGGCTGTAGGCGATGTCGTTGACGTTCTCGGCCAGGTGGGTGTGCAGCGACACCCCATACTGGCGCGCCAGCACGGCAGCCTCGCGCATCAGGTCGCGGCTGACCGAGAACGGCGAGCATGGCGCGACCACGATGCGGCGCATCGAGCCGTGGCTGGCATCGTGGTAGTCCTCGATCAGGCGTTGCGATTCCTTGAGGATGTCGGCTTCCTTTTCCACCACCGAGTCAGGTGGCAGGCCGCCTTGGCTCTGGCCCACGCTCATGCTGCCGCGCGCGGCATGGAAGCGCATGCCGATCTCGGCCGCCGCGTGGATGCTGTCGTCGAGCTTGCAGCCGTTGGGGTAGATGTACAGGTGGTCGCTGGAGGTGGTGCAGCCGGACAGGATCAGCTCGGCCATGGCGGTCTGGGTCGACACCGCGATCATCTCGGGGGTCAGGCGCGCCCAGATCGGGTACAGGTTGGTCAACCAGTTGAACAGCTCGCCGTCCTGAGCTGCCGGTACCACGCGGGTGAGGCTCTGGTACATGTGATGGTGGGTGTTGACCAGGCCTGGGATGACCACCTTGCCGGCCATGTCCAGAATCACGTCGGCGTGCTGCGGGAGGGTTTCGCTGGGGCCGACTTGCTTGATCAGGTTGTCTTCGATGAACAGGCCGCCGTTCTTGATTTCGCGGCGTTCGCCGTCCATGGTGACCAGCAGTGCGGCGTTTTTGACGAGGAGCGTTTTTGCAGGGTTTGTAGATGACATGGTGCAAGCCTGCGCAATACGCATCGGCGATTACCGATGTCATAGGCGCTCGGTATTGTAAGCAAGCTTTTTACTGATTGTATACAGCTCGAAGCGCCAGTGCCGGCCTCTTGGCGGCTATAGCCGCGAAGAGGCCGGCACGGGTTGCAGCCATGAAAGATCACACCGCCTCGCGGCTGCTCACACCCTCCAGCAACCGGGCAATCCCCAGCGGGTTAGCGTTTTTCAACGCATCCGGCAGCAGTGCGTCCGGGTAGTTCTGGAAGCACACCGGGCGCAGGAAGCGGTCGATGGCCAAGGTGCCGACCGAAGTGCCGCGGGCGTCGGAGGTGGCCGGGTAGGGGCCGCCATGCACCATGGCATCGGAAACCTCCACACCGGTCGGGTAGCCATTGAGCAGCAAGCGCCCGGCCTTGCGTTCCAGCAACGGCACCAGTGAGGCAAAGGTGCGCAGGTCGTCAGGTTCGGCAATCAGGGTGGCAGTCAGCTGACCTTGCAGGTGACGCAATGCTTCGGCCAATTGCTGGGCATCGGCCACTTCAACCACCACGGTGCTAGGGCCGAACACTTCTTCCTGCAACAGCGGGTCGCCATTGAGCAGCAGGCTCACGTCGGCCTTGAACAACTGCGGCTGAGCCTGGTTACCGGTTTGCGGTTGGCCGGCCAGATGCTGGATACCCGGGTGCGCCAGCAGGTGCTGCACAGCGTTCTGGTAGCTGCGCAGGGTGCCAGCGTTGAGCATGGTCTGCGGGCTCTGGTCGGCCATGCGTGCCACCAGCGTTTGCAGGAAATGCTCGAAGTGTGGCGACCGGATACCCACCACCAGGCCCGGGTTGGTGCAGAACTGCCCGCAGCCCAGCACCACCGAGGCGGCCAGCTCGGTCGCCACCTGTTCACCGCGAGCCTGCAGAGCCTGCGGCAGCACGATCACCGGGTTGATACTGCTCATTTCGGCGAACACAGGGATCGGCTGCGGGCGCGCTGCGGCCATGTCGCACAGGGCGCGGCCACCGCGCAGCGAGCCGGTAAAGCCGACCGCCTGAATGGCTGGGTGCTTGACCAGTGCTTCGCCCACACCGGCACCGTAGATCATGTTGAAAACGCCTGCCGGCATGCCGCTGCCGGTCACTGCACGGTCGATGGCCGCGGCCACTTGGGCCGCAGTGAGCATGTGCCCGCTGTGTGCCTTGAACACCACCGGGCAGCCGGCGGCCAGCGCCGAAGCGGTGTCACCGCCAGCGGTGGAGAAGGCCAGTGGGAAGTTGCTGGCGCCGAATACGGCCACCGGGCCCACGCCGATGCGGTACTGGCGCAGGTCCGGGCGCGGCAGTGGGGTGCGCTGGGGCAGGGCGCGGTCGATGCGTGCAGCGTAGAAGTCGCCACGCCGTACCACCTCGGCAAACAGGCGCAGCTGGTTGCTGGTGCGGCTGCGTTCGCCGCGGATGCGTGCTTCAGGCAGTGCGGTTTCGCGCATCACGTCCTGGATGAAGTCATCACCCAACGCGTCCAGTTCGCTGGCGATAGCGTCGAGAAAAGCGGCGCGCTGGTCCGGGTGGGTGCTGCGGTAGCTCGGGTAGGCCACCTCGGCGGCCTGGGCGGCGGCCTCGACTTCATCGCCAGTCGCCTGGTGGAAGGCGTAGGGCAGTGTTTCACCGGTGTGGGCGTCGAGGCTGTGCAGCAGCACGTCACCGTGGCCACTGAGCTGGCCGGCGATGTGGTTCAGGCGGTGTTCGATGGACATTTCGTTTCCCGTTGGCAATGACAATCGTTGGTCAGGACTGTAGGGGGCGAACGGGGGGCTGAATAATGATTAATACGGATCGGGCGATAACGAGCAGTTATCACCCGGGTTCTCGCGATGCCCTGCAGGAGCGGTCATGCAAGGCGTCAGGGCTCACTCGGCCATCTGCAACTCTGGCAGCTTCACGCGCAACGCCCGGGTCAGCCCCAGTAGCACCAACAGGCCCAGGCCCATCCAGCACAGGCCGATGGTGAACGACAGGCTGGTCAGGCTGCTCCATAGCCACAACGTGCTGAGAAAGCCCAGGCCGGGAATGGCGCCGTACAGCAGGTAGTTGCGGCAACCGCGCAGTTTCTGGTCAACCAGGTAGTGCTTGACCACCGCCAGGTTCACCGCCGAAAAGGCGAACAGTGCGCCAAAGCTGATCATGTTCGCCACGGTATCCAGGGTGATTACCAGGGCGATCAGCGACAGCAGGCTGACCACCAGGATGGCAGTGGCCGGCACGCGCTTTTTCGTCACCAGCTGGCCGAATGCCCGCGGCAATGCGCCGTCGCGACCCATGGCGAACAGTACGCGCGACACGCTGGCCTGGGACACCATGGCCGAGGCGAAGCAGCCCGCCACGTAGGTAGCGGTGAAGGCGGTTACCAGCAGCTCGCCGCCCACCCGGCGCATCACGTCCACCGACGCCGAATCCGGGTCGGCGAAGCTGCCCCAGTCGGGGAACACCATCTGCGCGCAATAAGACACCACCAGAAACAGCAGGCCGCCGATCAACGACACCGCCAGAATCGCCACGGGAATGCGGTAGGTCGGGTTACTGGTTTCCTCAGCCATGGTCGACACCGCATCGAAGCCGAGGAACGACAGGCACAGCACGGCGGCGCCGGTCATGATCAACGGCACGCTGAAGCCATCGTGGTGCAAAGGGGCCAGCAGCGACACCGGCTCCGCCTGTCCGCTGAGCTTGAGAATGGACAAAGCGACGAAGACGATGATGAACACCAGTTGCACCACCACCAGGATCCAGTTGACCCGGGTGATCGACTCGATGCCGATCAGGTTGAGGAAGGTGACCAGGGCAATGGAACCCGCTACCCACACCCAGGCATGGATGGTCGGGAAGTATTCCGACATGTAGATGCCGATCAGCAGGTAGCTGAGCAGCGGTAGAAAGATGTAGTCGAGCAGCAGTGTCCAACCGGTGATGAAGCCGATATGGCTGCCGAAGGCCTTGCGCGTGTAGGTGTAGACCGAGCCGGAGTAGGGGTGGGCCTGGACCATGCGGCCGTAACTGTAGGCGGTCAGCAGCATGGCGGCGAGCGTTAGCAGGTAGGCGGTGGGCAGGTGCCCTTTGGTCATCTGGGTGACCAGCCCGTAGGTGGTGAATACGGCCAGGGGCACCATGTAGGCCAGGCCAAACAGCACCAGGGCGGTCATGCTCATGGATTTGCGGAAGCGGCCGGTGCTGGTGCCGGGTTGCGAGGGTGCATGCGGGGCGGGGCTATGGGCTGTACTTGTTGTTGTATGCATTGCTAACTCCTGAAAAGGGATGCAGGACACCGCGGCAGGCGAGCAGGCTCGCGACCGTCAGGTGTTGTGCAAGGAGGTCGAGCCGAAAGCTCGCAGCGCTGGGGCGGGTTGATGCTCCCACACCCTGCAGGCACCCGGAATCACCCTTTGGGGTGAGCGGACACAGCCCTTGCCCGGCTCACCCCAAAGGGTGATTCCGGTGCCTGCAGCGCCGTGGGAGTATCTGCTCAACGACGCACCGCACTGGCGGCGGTGCCACTGAGAAGAAACGGCAGGCTTACAGTGACCAATCAATTGCTTTCAGAACAATGGTTCGAGCACCAGGCCAAGGTCACCGAGGCGATCGGCCGGCCGGGCTTTGCCGCCAGCCTGTTTGCAGCACTGGGTGTGATCCGGCCGATCCAGGCGACCACGGTGTACCTGTACCCGCACGACGGCATGCCCTGTGCGCTGTTCGAGCAGGATGACAAGGCGCCCTGGCAGCCCGAGGGCAATGTCAGCCGCTACCTGTCGGGCTTCTACCTGCTCGACCCGTTCTACGGTGCTTGTGTGGAACAGGTCGAATCCGGCTGCTACGGCCTGTTCGAAGTGGCACCCGACCACTTCGAGGTCAGCGAATATTACCAATCGTTTTACCGCCACTCGCACCTGGAGGATGAACTCAACTACATCCTGCAGGTGGCGCCCGGGCAAAGCCTGGCGGTGTCGCTGGCCTTCACCGACAAGCTGGATGGGCAAAGCCGCACGCGGTTCGGGCTCATCACGCCTTGGGTGCTGGCGGTACTCGGCAAGCATTTTGCCGGGCTGGACAGCCGCGCAGGGCGCTTCGAGAACATCCTCGAACAACGTATCCATGCCGCGCTGAACAACTTCGGCAGCTCGCTGCTGACCGAGCGTGAATGCCGTATCGCCCAGCTGATCCTGCGTGGCCACTCGACCAAGTCGCTGGCCGAGCGGTTGGGAGTGTCGGAGGACACCATCAAGTCGCACCGCAAGAACGTCTACGCCAAGCTCGACATCGGCACCCAGTCCGAACTGTTCTCCCTGTTCATCGATGCACTGGCCAATGCCCAGGGCGTGCTGGGCAAGGACCCGCTGGAAAGCTACATGGGCAAGCTGCGCTGAGCGCCAGCTGCCCTGCAACCCCACCGCAAAGGAAAACCAACAATGAACGCGCCTTTCGCCCCGCAACGCCAGACCCGTGACTATCAGGCAGCCGATGCCGCCCACCACATTCATGCCTTCCTCGACCAGAAGGCGCTGAACGCCGAAGGGCCGCGGGTGATCGTCGGGGGCGAACGCCTGCACCTGTGGGACAGCGAGGGCAAGCGTTACCTGGATGGCATGTCCGGCCTGTGGTGCACCCAGCTCGGTTATGGCCGTCGTGACCTGACGGCCGCCGCAGCCACGCAGATGGATCAGCTGGCCTACTACAACATGTTCTTCCACACCACCCACCCGGCGGTGATCGAACTGTCCGAACTGCTGTTCAGCCTGCTGCCGGGGCACTACAGCCACGCGATCTATACCAACTCCGGCTCCGAGGCCAACGAGGTACTGATCCGCACCGTGCGCCGCTACTGGCAGGTGGTTGGCCAGCCAGGCAAGAAGGTCATGATCGGCCGCTGGAACGGCTACCATGGCTCGACCCTGGCGGCCACGGCGCTGGGCGGGATGAAGTTCATGCACGACATGGGCGGGTTGATTCCGGATGTGGCACACATCGACGAACCCTACTGGTACGCCGAGGGCGGTGAACTGACCCCGGCCGAGTTCGGCCGCCGCTGCGCCCTGCAGCTGGAGGAAAAGATCCTCGAACTGGGTGCCGAAAACGTTGCCGGCTTCATTGCCGAACCCTTCCAGGGGGCCGGCGGCATGATCTTCCCGCCGGAAAGCTACTGGCCGGAAATCCAGCGTATCTGCCGCCAGTACGACGTGCTGCTGTGCGCCGACGAGGTGATCGGTGGCTTTGGCCGCACCGGCGAATGGTTCGCCCATGAATACTTCGGCTTCGAGCCCGACACCCTGTCGATTGCCAAGGGCCTGACCAGCGGCTATGTGCCCATGGGCGGCCTGGTGCTGAGCAAGCGCATTGCCGAGGCGTTGGTGGAACGCGGCGGGGTGTTTGCCCACGGCCTGACCTATTCCGGCCACCCGGTGGCGGCGGCAGTGGCCATCGCCAACCTGAAGGCGCTGCGTGACGAAGGCATCGTGCGCCAGGTGAAGGACGACACGGGGCCGTACCTGCAGCGCATCCTGCGGGAAGTGTTTGCCGACCACCCATTGATCGGCCAGGTGCAAGGGGCCGGACTGGTGGCGGCGCTGCAGTTCGCCGAGCACAAGCCGACGCGCAAGCGCTTTGCCAACGAGAACGACCTGGCCTGGCAGTGCCGCACCTTTGGTTTCGAGGAAGGGGTGATCATTCGCTCGACCCTGGGCCGGATGATCATGGCCCCGGCCTTGATTGCCAACCACAGCGAGCTGGATGAGCTGGTGGAGAAGACCCGGATAGCCGTAGACCGCACGGCGCGGCTGGTCGGCAAGCTCTAAGCCGCTGACAAGGGCAACGCACTTCCCTGTGGGAGCGGGCACGCCCGCGAACACCGGCGAAGCCGGTGCCATCCACCGTGTCGCCTGATTCGCGGGCATGCCCGCTCCCACAGAGGGAGTGCGGCGTGCTTGCGGACTGTGTGGTACCTGTTACTTGCGCAAGAAGGACCGCCACGACGGTCGTCTGGAGTACAAATGTACACTCTCGAATTCTGGCAACAACGCGCCTCGGACCTCTACCTTCCGGCCCATGCACTGATCGACGGCAAACCCGTCAACGCACAGGATGGCGCCACCTTCGCTGCCATCAACCCCGCCACCAACAACGTAATGGCACAGGTTACCGCCTGCGGCCATGCCGAGGTCGACCTGGCCGTCGCCAGCGCCCGTCGAGCCTTCGAGCAAGGCCCCTGGCCGCGCATGGCGCCTGGCGAGCGCAAGAAAGTGCTGCTGCGCCTGGCCGAGCTGATCATGGCCCATCGCGAGGAGCTGGCCCTGCTGGACTCGCTGAACATGGGCAAGCCGGTGATGGATGCCTACACCATCGACGTGCCGGGCTCTGCCCATGTGTTCGCCTGGTACGGCGAGGCGCTGGACAAGCTGTATGACCAGGTGGCGCCCACTGCTGCCAATGCGCTGGCCACCATCACCCGCGAAGCACTCGGTGTGGTCGCGGCCGTGGTGCCGTGGAACTTCCCCCTCGACATGGCCGCGTGGAAGCTGGCCCCGGCGCTGGCTGCCGGTAACAGCGTGGTACTCAAGCCCGCCGAGCAATCACCGTTTTCGGCCCTGCGCCTGGCCCAACTGGCGCTGGAAGCGGGGTTGCCGGAAGGCGTACTGAACGTGGTGCCGGGCCTGGGCGAGCAGGCCGGGCAGGCGCTGGGCCTGCACCCGGATGTGGACTGCCTGGTATTCACCGGCTCCACCCAGGTGGGCAAGTACTTCATGCAGTACTCGGCGCAGTCCAACCTCAAGCAGGTGTGGCTGGAGTGCGGCGGCAAGAGCCCAAACCTGGTGTTCGACAACTGCCAGGACCTGGACCTGGCTGCGGAAAAGGCCGCCTTCGGCATTTTCTTCAACCAGGGCGAGGTGTGTTCGGCCAACTCGCGGCTGTACGTGCAGCGTGCCATCCACGATGAGTTCATCGAGCGGCTGCAGGCCAAGGCTCGCCAGTGGCTGCCCGGTAACCCGCTGGATCCGGCGAGCCGCGCCGGGGCCATTGTCGATGCCGGGCAGACCGGCCGCATCGAGGCCGCCATTGTGCGTGCCGGGCAAGAGGGCGCGCGATTGGTGTGTGGCGGCCGACGCCTGACCATCGAAGGTTCGGACAACTACATCGAGCCGACCATTTTTGCCGGTGTCGAGGGCCGCATGAGCCTGGCACGCGAGGAGGTGTTCGGCCCGGTACTGGCGGTCAGCGCCTTCGACACCGAAGAAGAAGCGGTGCGCCTTGCCAACGACAGCATCTATGGCCTGGCAGCCTCGGTGTGGAGCGACGATTTCAACCAGGTGCACCGGGTAGCGCGGGCCTTGAAAGCCGGTACCGTATCGGTGAACACGGTCGATGCGCTGGATGTGACGGTGCCGTTCGGTGGGGGCAAGCAGTCGGGGTTTGGCCGCGATCTGTCACTGCATTCGTTCGACAAGTATTCGCAGCTCAAGACCACCTGGTACCAGTTGCGCGGCTGATGCCCTGATCATGGCCCACGTCGCCTGTGTCGCGGTACAAAGCCTTGCACGCTCGTCTGTAAACGTGTTGCCGGCCCGGCAGAACGCTCACGCGCACTCTACACTGCTGCAGACATCAGCCAAGGCAATGTGCCGCACATGGAGTACCTGGGATGGGCTGCGTGTCGACGAGGCGTGTTGTTGGCAATACAGGACGTGGTATTTCACTGCAGTGGCTGGTGGCGCTGGCTATCGTGCTGGGCATGCTGCTGCTCGGCGCCGCCCTGGCCTGGCAGGGCTATCGCGGTATTCGCCAGACCCTCGTGGCTGCTGCTGGCGATGCTGCCCAGCAGGTTGCCAAGACCATCGATGAGCGCGCCAGGCGCCTGATCGAGCCGGCGCAAAGCAGCATCCGCCTGCTTGCCCACAACACGACGCTTCACACCCAGGCACAGCGCATGGATCGGCTGCCACAGCTGGTGGAAATGCTGGACGCCAACCGCATGCTCAGCGCCGCCTATCTGGGTTACCCCAGCGGCGAGTTCCTGCTGGTGCGTCGCCTGCATGACCCGCAGCTGATGCAGCGTTTCGCCGCTCCACCGGGCACGGCTTTTCTGGTGCAGAGCGTCAGCCATGGCGACGGCGCCAAGGTGCAGGGCGAGTGGCGCTTTTATGATCGGGCGCTGAACTTGTTGCAGGCCCAGGCCAAACCTGACTATCGCTACGATCCACGCCTGCGCCCCTGGTTCGCTGAAGCCACGGTACAACCCTCTACTGTGCTGACGCGCCCCTATGTGTTCTTCACCACCCGCGAGGTCGGCTTGACCATGGCCCAACGTAGCGTCGACGGTGGGGCCGTGATCGGCCTGGACGTTTCGGTCAATGACTTGGCCAGTGAGATTCAGGACCTGCGCATGACCCCGGGTACCGAGATCGTTGTGGTCGATGACCAAGGCGATGTTGTGGCTTATCCGGACCCGCAGCGGGCAATCGTGCACGATGGGCAAGGCGTGCGCCTGTCACGTGTCGCCGAGCTGGGCGCTCCCAGCCTGGCGCAGCTATACGCTGACCTGCCGAAGGGCAACCAGCCTCAGCCTTATCAGGTGGACGGCCAGACCTGGTATGGCATTCGTGTGCAGCTGACCACCCTGGCCGGGCACGACTTGCACGTGCTGATTGCCGTACCAGGCCACGAGCTGCTGGTGGGGGCACGCAAAGTCTTGTTCGAGCAGTTGCTCTGGACCGTGGCGCTGATGGCCGTGTTGCTGGTGCTCGGCGGTGTGCTTGGCCGGCGCATTGGCCGCCCGCTGCGGCTGTTGCGCGAGCAGGTTCAAGGCTTGGCCAGCTTTGATTTCAGCCGTGAAGTGGGCGTGCACTCGCGGGTTTCCGAGGTGCGCGAGTTGAGCCGCGTGCTGAGCCGCATGTCCGGTACTATTCGCCACTTTCAGGCGATTACCCTTGCGCTCAGCCGCGAGCGAGACCTGGAGCGCATGCTCGATGGCGTGCTGAGCCATCTGGTAGAAGCTGCCGGGGGCGACGCCGGCGGGGTTTACCTGTACGACGCTGAACAGGCTTTGCTGCGCCTGGCCGCCTCGTGCCGCGGTGAACACTACCCAAGCGAGCTGGCAGTGGATGAAGGCGCCCGGCAGCACTTGGCTGCAACAGTGACCCAGGCCCTCGGCCTGCACGAGCGCAGCCTGGCCGTGGTGCTTAATGACCGTAGCCGGGCACTGTTGGGCATCCTGGTCCTGCAAATGGGCGAAGAGCAGGCGCAGGAGCGGGTGGGCGAGGCATTCCGGCGCTTTGTCGAGGAATTGTCCGGAGTGGCTGCGGTGGCTATCGAAACCCGCCAGTTGGTCGAAGCCCAGCAACGCCTGCTGGACGCCATGATCAAGCTGCTGGCAGACGCCATCGATGCCAAGAGCCCCTACACCGGTGGCCACTGCGAGCGGGTGCCTCAGCTGGCGCAGATGCTGCTGGATCAGGCAGTGGCAGCCGACAGCGGCCCGTTCGCCAGCTTCAGCATGACCGAGGCAGAGCGATACGAGTTCCATGTGGCAGCCTGGCTGCACGATTGTGGCAAGGTCACCAGCCCCGAGTACGTGGTGGACAAGGCGACCAAGCTGGAGACCCTGTACAACCGCATTCACGAAGTACGCATGCGTTTCGAAGTGCTGTGGCGCGATGCGGAGCTGGCTTATTGGCAAGGCCTGGCCAGCGGCGTCGACCAGCAGGTACTGAAAGCCGCCCTGAGCCGAAGCCAGGCCGAGCTGCAGGACGACTTCGCTTTCGTCGCCCAGGCCAACATCGGCGGCGAGTTCATGCAGGACACCGATATCCAGCGCTTGCAGGTGATCGGCAAGCGCCGCTGGCTGCGCCATTTCGATAACCGCCTGGGCATCTCCCGTGACGAGGCGGAACGCCTTGTTGGCGTGCCGCAGCCTGAACTACCGACAGAGGAGCCATTGCTGGCCGACCGCCCCGAGCACTGCGTGCCCTGGGGTACCCGCACGCCGCCGGTGGTGAAGGGCGACCCGCGTAATATCTGGGGGTTCGACATGCACCTGCCAGGCCACGCCAGCAACTACGGCGAGCTGTACAACCTGTCGATCCGCCGTGGCACGCTGACTGACGAAGAACGCTTCAAGATCAACGAACACATCGTGCAGACCATCATCATGCTCAGTGCACTGCCGCTCCCGCGCCAGCTCAAGCGGGTACCCGACATCGCCGGCAACCACCACGAAAAGATGGACGGCAGCGGCTATCCGCGCCGGTTGGACGGGCAGGACCTGGGCATTGCCGAGCGAGTGATGGCGATTGCCGACATCTTCGAAGCACTGACGGCAGCAGACCGGCCATACAAACCCCCGAAGACGCTGTCCGAATCGGTGAAGATCCTGGTGGCCATGGCCCGTGAGGGGCACGTCGACGGGCAACTGCTACAGCTGTTCCTCAGCAGCGGGGTATACCGCCAATATGCCGAGCGCTTCCTGCGCACCGAGCAGATCGACGAGGTGGATGTGGCCTACTGGCTGGCGCAAATTCAGGAGCGCAGCGCGGCGAGACCTGTGAGCTGAGGGGCGACAGCGCTGAACAATCAGACCGCGTGGCGCTCGATTCAAGCGCCACGACCTTTCCCTGCGTCCTCCAGCAGAGCGCCGACCACCCGGGTATTGTGGGTCAGCTCACTCGTACCCCTGCACCCCGGCAATGTGCCGCCCGGCGACATAGCCAAAGGTCAGCGCCGGCCCCAGGTTGATACCGCCCGACGGGTACCAGCCACCAAACACGCTGGCCATGTCGGTACCTGCTGCGTACAGGCCTGCAATCGGTTGCCCGGCCTCATCCAGTACGCGGGCATTGCCGTCGGTGCGCAACCCGGCAAAGGTGCCAAAACAGCCGGGCTTTACTTTCACCGCATAGAACGGCCCGTGCTCGATGGGCGCCACGCAAGGGTTAGGGCCCTTGTGCTGAGGGTCACCCTGCTTGCGGTTGAACGGCGTGGAACCACGGCCAAACGCCGGGTCCTGGCCGTTACGGGCATGGCTATTGAAGTCAGTGACCGTGGCCCGCAGCCCGGAAGGGTCAATGCCGCAGGCCTGGGCGAGTTGCTCGAGCGTGGCGCCGCGTTTCAGGTAGCCGTTGCGCACATGCGGCCCTACCGGCAGCGGTGCCGGGCGGGCATGCCCCAGGCCATAGCGGCGCAAGAAGCGATGATCGCAAACCAGCCACGAGCACACCTCCTGACCCTGCGGCACTGCAGCGACCATGGCCGACACATAGTCGTAATAGCCATGCGCTTCGTTGACGAAACGCTTGCCGTTGGCCAGCACGCCGATAACGCCCGGTTTGCCGCGCTCGATAATGTGCGGGAAGTGGCCGACGCTGCCGTCGCGATACGGCACCTGTGAAACCGGTGCCCAAGCCACTGGCGACCTCAGGTCGGTGGCAACCACGCCGCCGGCGGACTCGCCCAGCCGCAGGCCATCGCCAGAACACCCCTTGGGCGGCAGCGCCAGGTTGTCGTGGCCGCTGGCATCGCGCGGGAACAGTTGCTGGCGCCGAGCGTTGTCATTGGGGAAACCGCCTGCCGCCAGCACCACGGCCTTGGCGCGGATCAGCTGCTCGCCCTGTGGCGTCGCGACCCACGCCCCGCGCACCTGGCCACCCTCGATCAGCAGGCGTTTGGCCGGCGCCGACGCTTGCAGGTGCACACCCAGGTCCTGTGCCGATTTAGCCAGGCGCGCCACCAGTGCCACACCGTTGACCAGGTGCATGGCCCGACCATGGCGGGCCAGGTGGTACAGGTGGCGGCCAAAGCGCTTGCACACGTGCAGCAGGGCTTTGGGCGAGCGGGTCATGTTAAGGAAGGCGGCAAGGTCGGTACCGGCCATGATCGGCATGCCCATGAACGAGGTTTCGCGCATGGTCTTGCGCAAGCGTGGCAGCAGGGCGCCAACCTCGCGGGCATCGTAGGGCGCGGCGATCACCTGGTGGCCGCCAAGGGCTGCCCCCGGCGTATCGCCATGCATGTCCGGGATGCCATTGCCGTCGGCAAACTGCAACGCCGTGTACTTCTCGAAAAACGCCACCATGTGCGGGCACGCCTCAAGGAAGGCATCGACGCGCTCGGCATTGTAGTTTGCCCCCAGCTCATGGCGCAGATAAGTCCGCGGCTGTTCGATGTCTTCCTCGATGCCGGCCCTGCGCGCCAGCGGGTTGCGTGGCACCCAGGCCCAGCCGCCGGACCAGGCGGTGGCACCGCCAAACACCGGTTCTTTCTCCGCCACGATCACCTTCTGCCCATGCCAGGCAGCCGTGACGGCCGCCGCCAGCCCGGCGGCGCCAGAACCTATGACCAGTACATCGCATTCGGTTTCGAGAGGAGCGGAAGGCATTGCGGGTTTCCTGTGCTTTTATTAGAACAATGTTCCACATTCTTATCAGCAGCGGGTGGTCCTGCAAGGTCAGGTTGGTCATGTCAGGCAAGAACTGGGCGATCATCGGACATTCGAGGTGGCCCGAGCTGCGCTGGCTAGCGACGATGTGGAATCATCTTCTAGAATTCGCAAAAAAATCAGGGACCTGTGACATGGCTGGTAGTCAGATCGAACGCGCCTTCAGTCTTGTAGAAAGCCTTACCGGTGAGCCCCAAGGGCTGCCGTTACAAACCCTGGCCGAGCGCCTGGACATTCCCAAAAGCGCTGCGCACCGCATGCTCACAGAGCTGGTGCGGCTGGGCTATGTGCGCCAGAACCGGGAAAACAGCCGCTATCAGCTGTCGGCCAAGCTGGTAGCGCTGAGCTTTCGTTACCTGGCCAGCAGCGGTGCCGACATCATCCAGCCGATTCTTGACCGCCTGGCCCAGGACAGCGGCGAACTCGTGCGCCTTGGGGTGATCGACGGTGCCCGGCAAACCTGGATCGCCAAGTCCCAGGGGGCCCGCTCCGGGCTGCGCTATGACCCGGATATGGGGCGCGACGCGCCGCTGTTCTATACCGCCTCCGGGCATGCTTGGCTGGCCAGCCTGGACGATGAGCAGGCGCTGCAGATGGTGTTGCGCCAAGGTATTGCCGACCCCGACCAGTTCGGCCCGAACGCGCCACGCTCCACCGACGAGCTGCTCGCCTACCTGCACCGCGCCCGCGAGCGTGGTTATGCCTGGGTCGAGGAAACCTCCGCCATCGGCACCTCAGCCCTGGCCGCAGTGGTGCGCCGCCCGCAAAGTGACGAGGTGATTGGCGTGCTGAGCATCGCCGGGCCCAGCGCGCGGCTGGCACAGAGCCGCCTTACAGCGCTGGCACCGCTATTGCTGGCGGCGGCAGAAGAGCTGTCGGCGGCCAGCCCAGCCAGCGAGCTGTTTGCCTGAGGGGATATTCCGGTCGATTACCGCACAGTCTGTTGCGCCCGTTCTTCTGAAAAGCTGAACTTGGTTCTAAATTGTCGAGTATGAATTGTGGAACCAGGTTTCAGAATTTCATGACAACAATGACAAGAGGACAGGCTGTTGAACGCACCCCTTCGTATTGCCTTGATTGGCGCCGGCATCATGGGCCGGCAGCATTACCAGCACTTGCGCAATGTACCGCAAGCCCAACTGTGTGCCGTGGCCGACCCCGGCCCGCAGGCCGAGGCCTTCGCTGCCGAGTGCGGCGTGCCCTGCTTTGCCGACCATCGGCAAATGCTGGAGCAGGTGCGCCCCGAGGCAGTGATCGTCGCCAACCCCAACAACCTGCATGTCGCGACCGCCCTGGATTGTGTCGAGGCCGGGGTGCCGGTGCTGCTGGAAAAACCGGTGGGCGTGAACCTGGATGAAGTGCGTGCACTGGTGGAAGCCTCACGCCGCCGAGGTGTGCCGGTGCTTGTAGGGCACCATCGCCGACACAATCCGCTGATCGCCAAGGCGCACCAGGTTATCAACGAAGGCAAGCTTGGCCGTCTGATCAACGTCACCGCGCTGTGGCAATTGCAAAAGCCCGACAGCTATTTCGAAACGCCCTGGCGCCGCGAGCCAGGGGCCGGTTTCTTGCTGACCAACCTGATCCACGACCTTGACCTGTTGCGTTACCTGTGCGGCGAGGTGGTGCAGGTGCAAGCCTTCACCCGCAACGATGTACGCGGTTTTGCCAACGAAGACAGCGCCGCAGTGCTGTTGCAGTTTGCCAACGGTGCCCTGGGCAGCCTGACCGGGTCTGACGCGGTGGCTGCTCCGTGGAGCTGGGAGCTGGACACTGGCGAAAGCCCCGTGTACCCGCGCCAGGATGGCCAGCCGTGCTATCTGCTGGCCGGTACCCAAGGAGCACTGAGCATTCCCCAGCTCAAGCGCTGGCATTACGCCGAGGCAGGCTCGGGCTGGCATACGCCCCTGTTGCAAAGTTCGGAAAGCATCCCTGCCGGCGAGGCATTGACCCTGCAATTGCAGCATTTTGTGCGGGTTGCCCGGGGTGAACAGGCGCCGCTGATCGACGCTGCCGACGGGGGGCGCACACTGGCGCTGATCGAAGCGATAAGGCAGGCAGCCCAAAGCGGTCGGGCTTGCGCGCCCGAGCACATTGGCTGATACAACCTTACTATTGCTGGTGATGATAAATGACTGATCGAATTTTTTCCCTCGCGGCCCTGACGGTGCTCGAGCTGTCTCCACCGGACATGGTCGAGGCCGCCGCCCGAGCGGGTTACAGCCATGTCGGCCTACGGCTGGTGCCAGCCACCGAACAGGAGCGGCATTTCCCGTTGGTTGCCGATGCCGAACTGCGTCGGCAAACCCAGGCGCGCCTGCGCGACACGGGCATCAAGGTGCTCGACCTGGAGATCCTGCGTCTTGAGCCGGCAACCTGTGTGGCCGATTTCGAAGCGATCCTGGCGGTGGGCGCCGGGTTGGGTGGCACTGAATTGCTGGTAGCGGGCAACGACCCCGACGAAGCGCGCCTGACCGAACGCTTTGCCGCATTGTGCGAGCTGGCGGCGCAATACGGCATTCACCCTCACCTGGAGTTCATGCCCTGGACCGACGTACGTGACCTGCGCCAAGCCATGCGGGTGGTGGCCAACGCCGACCGCGCCAATGGCTGCGTACTGGTGGATGCCTTCCACTTCAACCGCTCCGGGTCTTCGCTGGACGACCTGGCGCAGCTTAAGCCGCAGCGCATGCGCTATGCCCAACTGTGTGACGTTGCTGGTCCGGTACCGGCCGACATGGACGAGATCCTGCGCCAGGCGCGTAACGAGCGACGCTTCCCGGGTGATGGCGATGCCGACCTGGTTGGCCTGTTACGCGCCTTGCCGCCGAGCGTGCCGCTGAGCCTGGAAATCCCCACGCGGCAATTGCTGGAGCAGGGCATCAGCGGCGAACAGCGCGCGCGCATGGCGCTGGAGAAAGCCCAGGCGGTGTTGGCCGCGGTCTGATCGTGCGAACGTGGCGCATGGCACTGGTTACGCCACGTTCGCGAGTGAACCCACACCGAACGCTGCATTGTCGTTGTCCGCTTCTCAAGAAACGCCAAGCCAAAAAAAGGGCCCGCAAGGGCCCCGTAGAGGTAAGTGGCTAGCGCTCTCAGGCGCTCTCGACCTTGCGCGGTGCCATGAAATACATCCACACCAGCGCCAGGAAGTACATGGCGGGGATCATGGTAAACAGCACGGCATAGTTGTTGTTGGTAGCGGTCAGCACGCTGCCGACAATCTGCGTCATGAACATCCCGCCAATTGCCGCACACATGCTGCCGAAGCCGAATACGGTGCTCACCAGATGCTTGGGTGTGTAGTCCATCACCAGGCTCCAGATATTCGCCGTCCACGCCTGGTGCGCGCCTACCGCGATCGAGATGGCCGCCACCGCGACCCACAGTCCACTGGCGTTGGCGGCAAAGATGACGCTGAGCATGGTGCAGGCAAAGATCAGCATGGACACCAAGCGCGCTGTCGTGGCGCGCACGCCACGGCCGATCAGCCACGACGACAGGATGCCTCCCCCGATACTGCCGAAGTCTGCCGTCAGCCAGATGATGATCAACGGGATGCCCATCTGGGTCACGTTGATGCCCAGGCTGTATTGCTGGTTCAGGAACGGCGGCAGCCAGTACAGGTAGAACCAGAACACCGGCGCGGTAATCGCATAGGCCACTGCAAAAGCCCAGGTGCCACGCAGGCGCAGGATACGGCTGAACGGCACGCGGGTCGGCTCGGGCTCATCATCCTGCTGGATGTACTGCACCTCGCTCTGACGCACGCGGGGGTGGTCTTCAGGGTTGTAGTATTTCAGCACCCAAAACACGACCCACACCAGGCCCAGGCTGCCCATGGCGATGAACGCAGCCTGCCAGCCCCACACAGCCAGGATCAGCGGCAACAGCGCGGGGGTGACCATGGCGCCAACGTTGGTACCGGCGTTGAACAGCCCCGTTGCAATCGCCCGCTCACCCGCCGGGAACCACAGGCGCACGGTCTTGACGCAGGCCGGGTAGTTGGCGGCCTCGGTCAGGCCGAGGATGAAGCGGCAGACCATGAAACCTGCCGCCGAGGTGGCCAGGCCGTGGGCACCCGTGGCCAGGCTCCACAGCAGTACAGCGAAGAAGAAGGCCCGTTTGACCCCGACCTTGTCGATCAGTCGGCCTTGCAGCAGAAAGCCGATGGCATAGCCGACCTGGAACCAGAAATTGATGTTGGCGTAGTCCATCGCCGTCCAGCTCATTTCCTTGGCCAGCACGGGCTGCATGATGCCGAGGGCGGCGCGGTCGATGTAGTTCAGGGTGGTGGCGAAGAACACCAGGGCCAGCATGCCCCAACGGGTCTTGCCGACGCCGAAGGCGCCGCGGAGCTTGTCGCCGATCGAGCCCTGGGACATCCGGGGCGCGGCGGGGGGGATCTTGGAGTGGTTCATAGACTGCTCGTTTCTTGAAATTGTATTCAGCTGCGGTGCTACGGGTACGTGACCGTTTCCCAGGCAGGGGGGCACGCAAGGCCGGTGCATGGTGAGCAGTGAAGACGGCAGCGTCAATTCAAGAGACGGGCTACTGTTCGGTTATCGAACGGTTGCGTTGGCCTGCGGGCGCGGCAGGTATTCACCTCACTGAAGGGTAGAAGGCTTTGGCCCTCGTTGCCTGATGGGCGCAACACCGACATCAATGATGTGCACAGCCCCCGCTCAACGCTCTACCGGCCAGATACCCGAAGGTCATCCCAGGGCCAAGGGTAATGCCGCCGCTCGGGTAGTACCCACCCATCACGCTGTGCATGTCGTTACCCACTGCAAACAACCCGGGTATCGGCTGCCCTGCGTGGTCCAGTACGCGGGCTGAGGCGTCTGTATCCAGGCCGGCGAAGGTGCCAAGGCTGCCTGGCAGCAGTTTCACCGCATGGAACGGCCCCTTCAGCAACGGCCGAAGCGACGGGTTAGGTGCCTGCTGCGGGTCGCCTTGGGCCCGGTTGTAGGCCGACGCGCCACGTAGAAAGGTAGGGTCTTCACCTTGTGCCGCATGATGGTTGAAGCCCTCCACCGTGCGCTGCAACTGCTCGGCGTCGATCCCGCAGCGCTGCGCCAGTTGCGCCAGGGTAGCGCCGCTGTGCAAATAGCCACTGCGCTGATAGAAGCGGGTAGGGAAGGGAAAGGGCTTGGCCCAACCGATGCCATAGCGCCGTTGCGCAGCATGGTCGCAGATCAGCCAGGCCTCCGGCTGCTCAGCCTGCGGCGTGGCGGCGAACAGCGCGTTCATGAAGTCGTGGTAGCAATCGGCTTCGTTGACGAAGCGCCGACCATCGCGGCGCACGGCGATGAAACCGGGCTTGGCACGGTCGATCAGGTGTGGGAAATGGCCGAAATGGCCATTGCGGCGCGGTACCTGCGATACCGGCGCCCAGGCGCCCCCGTGGGCGCCTGCCGCAGACACCCGCCCACCCGCCTGTTCGCCCAGGCGCAAACCATCACCGCAATTCTCCCTGGGCGCAGCGGAGTAATGCTGGTCACCGTCCGGCGCGTGCGGCATCAGCTGCGAGATACGCTGGCGATCATGTGGGAAGCCACCGCAGGCCAGCACCACACCACGCCGTGCGTAGATCGCTTGGCCATCGGCAAACAGCGCGCCGTTGACCCGTTCTTCGCACAACAACAGACGGCTGGCCGCTTTCTCGGTCAGCAATGTCACGCCACGATCAAGGGCGCTGCGCAGCAGGCGCGCCACCAGCGCGTTGCCATTGACCAGATGCAGGCCGCGACGGTGCAGCAGCAGGTCTCGGCCATGGCGCAGCAGGCGCTTGCCAACATGCAGCGCTGCCTTGGGCGAGCGTGTGGCGTTGAAGAAGGCAGCCATGTCGGCGCCCCCGGCAATGCCCATGCCGGCCAGGCTGACGATGTCCAGCGGTGGGCGTAACGTGTGCAGCCAAGGCCCCAGCCGTCGCCCGTCGTAAGGTAATGCACACAGCGAGCGACCGCCGCGTGCACTGCCATCGCCTTCACGCATGTCGGGCATACGGCTACCGCACTGGAACTGCACGGCTGTGTGTTGCTCGAAGAACGCCACCATTTCCGGACCATGGCGCAGGAAGGCGCGTTGACGCGGGTCCAGCTCGCGTGTGTGGGTTTGCGCACGCAGATAGCGCTCCGGGGCATCGTCGGCTTCGACGATGCCTTCGGCGATGGCCAGCGGGTTGCGCGGTATCCACAACCAGCCCCCCGACCAGGCGCTGGTGCCGCCCAGCTGGCTGGCTTTTTCCGCGACGACCACTGTCAGGCCATGATGCGCGGCGGTTACGGCGGCAGCCAGGCCAGAGGCGCCGGAGCCGATGACGAGTACGTCACATTCAAGGGGGGGCATGGAAGGGGTCCGCTCGGCTGTTGGAAGAAGTGGCGTGTGGCTTACTGCAGCGGCGAGAAACCGGTCGGGCGCAGCAGCCGTGATTGCAGGCGCAGTACCGCGCCCAGCTCGCGGTTGCGTCGCGAGAATTCCGCCCAGCGCGAGTCTGCCGCCATGGCTGCGCGGCGTGCCATGCGGTCGTCGAGGCTGGCATAGCCCCAGATGTGCACCACTTGGTTGACGTCGCCGAACTCGCTGGTGAAAAAGCCCACCAGGTTGCCCAGGTGTTCGCTCTGCACCTCGAGTGCGTGGCTTTGGTACAGGGCCAGCCAGTCGGCCATTTTCAATGGGTCGAGGGTGTAGGTTCTCAGTTCGTAGTACATGCCGGGTTCTCCGTAGGGGTAGCCGGCGCCTGCAGGCGCGCGGTGACGTGGTTGGCAGCAAGCCAGCCGAAGGTGAGGGCAGGGCCCAGGGTGATGCCGGGGCCGGGGTAGGTGCCCTTCATCAGTGAGTTCATGTCGTTGCCCACCGCATACAGCCCGGGAATCGGCAAGCCGTTGCGGTTCAGCACGTTGGCATCGGCGTTGGTCACCAGGCCACGGGCTGAACCGAGGTCGCCGGTGTGAATGCGGATGGCGTAGAACGGCCCCTTGGTAAGGGGTGCCAAGCATGGGTTGGGCGTATGTTGTGGGTCGCCCATGTAGCGGTTGTAACTGTTGCCGCCTTTGCCAAAGGCGCGGTCGATGCCATTGCCGGCATCGCTGTTGAACTGTGAAAGTGTTTGCGCAAACACCTGTGGATCGACGCCGATGGCCAGGGCCAGTGCCTGCGATGTGGTGGCGCGATACAGGTAGCCTGCGTCGATCAACGCCTGGTTGTTGACGGGCTTGGGCCGCGCCAGGCCAAGCCCGTAGCGGTTCATTGCCTCGGCATCGCAGACCAGCCAGCAGCTGGCAATGCCTTTGGCGAACATGGTGTGCACGAAGTGGTGGTAGGAGTCGGACTCGTTGACGAAGCGCCGCCCGGCTTGGTCTACCGCAATAACGCCCGGCTTGGCGCGGTCTGTGACCAGGTGCGGGAAGCGCTCACGTTCACCATCGGCATGACGTAGTTCGGAAACCGGTGCCCAGAAGAAGTTGGCCGCCAGGCCCTCGCCCTCGGCTGCTGCCACGGCCTGGGCAAGGCGCAGGGCGGCTCCGTCGTTGGCCGGTGGTGACAGGGTCAGGTGCGGCGCCTTTTGAGCCGGGCGGTAGTCGGCGGCCATTGCGCCTGCTGCGAATCCGCCCATGGCGCACACCACGCCACCACGGGCCATTACCCGCTCACGGCGGCCCTCGCGCTGTACGACCACGCCCGTGATCACGCCGCGCTCGGCGATCAGCTCCACGGCTTCGCTGCGCAACCACAACTGCGTGCCGTGGGCGAAGGCGCTGGTGGCCAGGCGGGCGATCAATGCGTTGCCGGTGGTAAGCCGGGTGCCGCGTGGGTGCTGCAGGCGGTCGCGCGCGTAACGCGCCATCAGCTTCAGGCAATGCCACAGTGACCTGGGTGAGCGGCGAATGCTGAGGAAATGCTGGATATCCACCCGGTTGACCATCATGCCGCCGAACAGCAGCATGCCGGGCGGTGGCATCTGCAGGTCCTGGAAGCGTGTGCCGAGGTGCTTGCCGTCGTATTCGACCATTTCCAGCGCCCGGCCGAACTGAGTGGCACCGGGTGCATCCGGGTAATAGTCGGGCGAGAGTGGGCGCAGGGCATAACGCAGTTCGGTGTTCTGCTCCAGCCAGCGCAGCGCCTGGTGGCCATGCTCGATGAAGGCGTCGCCCAAGGCGGGGTCGTAGCCGTCGCCGATGACCTGCTTGAGGTAGGTGCGCATTGCCTCGGGGGAATCCTTGGCGCCGGCGTCACGGGCTTGGTCGGTGCCGTACAGCCACACCGCGCCGCCAGAAATCGCCGAGGTGCCGCCAAAGCGTTCGGCCTTTTCCACCATCAGCACCTTCAGCCCACGGCGGGCCGCGGTGGCGGCAGCGGCAAAACCACCGGCACCGCTGCCCAGCACAACCAGGTCGAAGCTGTTGTGTGTGTGCTCCAGAGTCGTCATGGCCTCAGATCTCCAACGGCGTGACGCCCATGAAGGCGCCAAGGTGGCCCAGTTGGGCGAAGGCCATTTCCGGGCCAGTCTGGATCCTGCAACCTACTTGCCGCGCGCGGTTCAGCAGCGGGGTGATCTCGGGTGAGGTGACCACGTCGGCAACCAGAGTGTCTGGCAGCAGGGTAGCCAGCAGGGCGGCGGACAACGGCAGCTCTGCGCGGGTGCCCATGCCGACTGGGGACGCGTTGGCCACCAGGTCGAAGTCTTCCAGCCCACTGAACTGTGTGCTGACCGTAAGCCCGGGGAAGCCGTTGCCGAGCAGTTCGCATACAGCACCCATGCGTGCTGTGCTGGGGTCGCTGAGGGTAATACTGGCGGTCCCTGCCTCAGCCAGTGCATAGGCAATGGCACTGCCAACACCGCCGCAACCGATCACCAGTGCCCGTTTGCCCGCCGGCTTGAAGCCATGCTTGTGCGCAGCGCCGAGGAAGCCGGCGCCGTCCACGTTGTCGCCCAGCAGGCGTCCGTCGCGCTCGCGGCGTATCACATTGACCGAACCCAGGGCAGCTGCGCGCACGCTCAGGCCGTCCACGCGGTTGGCCAGCGCCTGCTTGTAGGGCACGGTGACCACGCAACCGCGTAGGTTCTGCCAGCCACGCAGGGTATCCGCAAAGCTGTCCAGCGCCGCCTCGTGCAGGTCGAAGGGCAGCATGGCGAGGTTGCAGTTGTTGTGGTTGAACCAGGTGTTGAAGTTTTCCGGAGACTTCACCTGGGCGATGGGCGAACCGACGATGGCGACCAGTTCAGTGGAACCTCGAATCATGCTGACCTCCTTATTGGCGTTGTTATGGCGCCAAGGGTGAGGCAGAGGGGCGTGAGCAACAATGCGCCAAGCGGCCACTTAATGCGATAATCGCAGTCATGATCCGGTTATCGCAGTAATCGGCTGTTTTTATGCCTCTGGTAGCGAGTCGAATGCATGAACACACCCGTCATCCATCCCCGTGACCTGATCGCAGGCTTGCAGAAAGGCCTGGCGCTGATGCAACTGTTCAGCGCCGAGCAGCCGCGTCTGAGTGTGCCGCAGGCGGCCAGGTTATCTGGCCTTACGCCCAGTGCGGTGCGGCGGTTTCTGCTGACCTTGGTGCATGAGGGCTTTGCCGAAACAGACAGTCGTGAGTACTGGCTGACCCCCAAGGCCTTGCGTATCGGCGAGGCTTATGTGGACTCGGCGCAATTGCCGCGCATGCTGCGGCCGATTGTTGAACAGGTGGCGCGGCAGACCCAGGAGCACGTATCGGTGGGTACCCGCGATGGCGATGAGATCATCCATCTGGTGCGTAGCCGGTATAGCCATGTGGCGTCTTTGTCGATCAGGCCGGGCTCGCGGGTACCCATGTATTGCACGGCCAGCGGGCGAATCTGGCTGGCCTGGCTGGATGAGGGGGAGCGGGACGAATACTTTGCCCGTCACCCGCTGCGGGCGTTGACGCCCTACACACTGACAGACCGGGCGCAGCTGGACGCTGAGCTACAGCGCGTGAAGGGGCAGGGGTTCTGTATCGTTGATCAGGAATATGAAATCGGTATGCGGGTGCTGGGGGTGCCATTGCTGGGGCGGGCCGGTCAGTTGAAAGCGACGCTGACCATCACTACTCATGCATCGCGGTTGAGTATTGATGAGATACGGTTGCGGTATTTACCGACCCTGTATGAGGCACAGGCGTTGCTTCGGCCAGTGCTGGATTGACGCAGACATGGCGCAGTTTGTGGGCTGGCGCCATGGTTGTGAGAACGGGTCACCTGGAAAGGTGGCTTTGCTCGCCTTTTGGGCCGCTGGACGGCCCAAACTTCAGCTTCCGGCTCGGTGGCCGGTAGTGGCTTTCAATCAATGAGCCAACCCTGGTCCCCCTCGATCAACGTCCCTCCATGACTGGTAGTGTCACCCTCCCTTGCTGCGGGGTGGCCCTCGATGATCGTGCAGGCAGCGCCGGTTTCGATAACGGCGCCACAACTGATGCGATCGCCCACACGAGCGACGGCCTTGCCATCCACGAATGTTGCATTTGCGCCGGTTTCCACAGTGCCTTCGCCATGGAGCGGGCAGCTATGACGATGGCCTACCAGTACGATGGGTTTCATTTGCGCTTCCTTTTGCCGGGTTGAATGCGCTGGGGCTTCCTCAAATGCTTCGGGTGGCGGTGGCGCTGCTCGGACGTTGAACAGGCGGCAGATGCCGTACCAGCAAAT
>NZ_JAOCDI010000019.1:0-108040 GCF_029840855.1 Pseudomonas sp. GD03862 | reverse complement strand
CAAGCGCCTGGAAAACAGGTCGGTTTTCAACCCACCATCGGCACATGCCGCGGGTGGCTGCTGACCCGCTCAAGCCAGGCCCTAACCGCCGGAATAAGCGGTTTGCTGCCATCTGACTGACGCTGCAGATCCCTTGTGGGAGCGGGCGAGCCCGCGAAGCAGGCACCGCGGTGGTTGGCACGGGCTGCGCCCGTGTTCGCGGGCACGCCCGCTCCCACAAGGATTGCGCAAGCGCCTGGAAAACAGGTCGGTTTTCAGCCCACCATCGGCACATGCCGCGGGTGGCTGATGACCCGCTCAAGCCAGACCCTAACCGCCGGAATAAGCGGTTTGCCGCCATCTGACTGACGCTGCAGATCCCTTGTGGGAGCGGGCGAGCCCGCGAAGCAGGCACTGCGGTGGTTGGCACGGGCTGCGCCCGTGTTCGCGGGCACGCCCGCTCCCACAACGATTGCGCAAGCGCCTGGAAAATAGGTCGGTTTTCAACCCACCATCGGTACATGCCGCGGGTGGCTGCTGACCCGCTCCAGCCAGGCCCTTACCGCCGGGTACTCTGCCAGGTCGAACCCGCCCTGCTGCGCCACATGGGTGTAGGCATACAGCGCCACATCGGCAATCGAGTACTGCTCACCCACCAGGTAAGGCGTCATCTGCAACTGTCGCTCCATCACCTTCAGCGCCTTGTAGCCGCCCTTGTGCAACTTGCGGTACTCGTCCAGGCGCTCGTCCGGCAGCCCCAGGTAGAACTGGATGAACCGCGCCACGGCAATGTACGGCTCATGGCTGTACTGCTCGAAAAACTGCCACTGCAGCACCTGGGTACGCAGGCGCGGCTCGCTGGGCAGGAACTCGCTGCCATCGGCCAGGTAGTTGAGAATGGCGTTGGACTCCCACAGGTAGCTACCGTCTTCCAGTTCCAGCACCGGTACCTTGCCGTTAGGGTTCATCGCCAGAAACTCGGGCGTTTCGGTCTCACCCTTGAGAATGTCCACCGGGTGCCATTCATACGGCCGGCCCAGCAGGCTCAACATGAGCTTGACCTTGTAACAGTTACCCGACTGGTAGTCGCCATAAACCTTGTACATCGACCCTCCCTGCAAAGCAGTTTCGCAATTGCGCCCAATATTTGGCGACTGTACGGCTAAAAGCAATGGCCGCTGTATGGCAAGGATCAACCTTGCTCGCTGTAGTCTGAAAAAACTGCTTACACCTTTACAAGGATTTTATTCATGACCGATGCCACTTCCGCACGCCTGCGGCCCCTGGCAGACACCTCCCCCTCGGCGGTGGTCGCCGGCTTCATTGCCATGCTCACCGGCTATACCAGTTCGCTGGTGCTGATGTTCCAGGCCGGCCAGGCTGCCGGGCTGACCACCGCGCAGATCTCGTCCTGGATCTGGGCGCTGTCGATCGGCATGGCGGTATGCAGCATCGGCCTGTCGCTACGCTACCGCACACCGATCACCGTCGCCTGGTCCACCCCCGGCGCGGCGCTGCTGATCACCAGCCTGGGTGGGGTCAGCTATGGCGAAGCCATTGGCGCCTACATCACCTGCGCCTTGCTGGTGCTGGTGTGCGGCCTGACCGGCAGCTTCGAGCGCCTGGTCAAACGCATCCCGGCCTCGCTGGCCTCGGCGCTGCTGGCGGGCATCCTGTTCAAGATCGGCAGCGAAATCTTCGTGGCCGCGCAGCACCGCACGTTGCTGGTGCTGGGCATGTTCTTCAGCTATCTGCTGGTCAAGCGCCTGTCGCCGCGCTATTGCGTGCTGGCCGCGCTGCTGGTGGGCACGGCATTGTCCGGCGCGTTGGGCCTGCTGGACTTCAGCGGCTTCCACCTGGAAGTGGCCAAGCCGGTGTGGACCACCCCAAGCTTCTCGCTGGCGGCAACCATCAGCATCGGCATTCCGCTGTTCGTGGTGGCCATGACCTCACAGAACATGCCCGGCGTGGCCGTCCTGCGTGCCGACGGCTACCAGGTACCGGCCTCGCCGCTGATTTCGGCCACTGGCTTTGCCTCGCTGCTGCTGGCGCCGTTCGGCTCGCACGGGGTCAACCTGGCGGCGATCAGCGCGGCGATCTGCACCGGGCCGCATGCCCATGAAGACCCGGGCAAACGCTACACCGCGGCGGTGTGGTGCGGGATTTTCTACGGCATTGCCGGGGTATTCGGGGCCACCTTGGCGGCACTGTTCGCGGCATTGCCGAAAGAACTGGTGCTGTCGATTGCGGCACTGGCGCTGTTTGGTTCGATCATGAACGGTTTGACCGTGGCCATGAACGAGGCGCGTGAGCGGGAGGCAGCGGTGATCACCTTTATGGTGACCGCTTCGGGGCTGACCTTGTTCTCGATTGGTTCGGCGTTCTGGGGGATTGTGGCGGGGGTGTTGGCTTTGGTGATTCTTAACCCGCGCAGGGGGTGAGGGTTGTTGTTGCCTGTGGTGGCCTCTTCGCGGGTAAACCCGCTCCTACGACGGGAAATCACAAAACCCGCGAATGGGCCGGCACAGACAACGAGATTACAACCTGAAATGCCCCACCATGCCCTTCAAATCGGTGCCCAGCTGCGCCAGCTCGACACTGGACCGGGCATTGTCCTGCATCGCCAATGCCGCCTGGTCCGCACTGCCGCGAATCTGCGTGACACTGCGGCTGATCTCTTCCGCCACCGAACTCTGCTGCTCGGCGGCTGCGGCAATCTGCTGGTTCATCTGCTGAATCAATGACACCGCTGCGGCAATGCTGCCCAGCGCACTTTCGGTCTGCAGTGCATCGGCCACGGCCAGCCGCACCAGCTCGGTACTGCCACGAATCTGCGCCACCGACTGCTGGGCATTGCCGCGCAGGCTGGCCACCAAGGTTTCGATCTGTTCGGTGGATTGCCGGGTACGCCGCGCCAGCGCGCGCACTTCATCGGCCACCACGGCAAAGCCGCGCCCCTGCTCGCCGGCGCGGGCAGCCTCGATGGCGGCATTCAGCGCCAGCAGGTTGGTTTGCTCGGCCACGCTCTTGATCACTTCCAGCACGTCACCAATGGTGTGGATTTCGGCACTGAGGCTGTCGATGCCGGCGCTGGCAGCTTCTGCCGCCGACGCCAGCTGCTCGATGCGCTGCATGCTCTGGCGCACCACCTGCTGGCCGGTGTCCACCTTCTCGTCCGCGGCCTGGGCTGCCTGCGCCGCCTCCTCGGCATTGCGCGCCACATCGTGCACGGTGGCAGTCATCTGCTGCATGGCGGTCGCCACCTGTTCGGTTTCCTCCTTCTGGCTGCCCACCTCACGGTTGGTCTGCTCGGTCACCGTTGACAACGCCTGGGCGCTGCCGGCCAATTGTTCGATACCCTGCTGCAAGCCGCTGACAATGCCCGAGAGCCCCGCCGCCATCTGCTGCATGGCCTGCATCAGTTGCCCCACCTCATCCCGGCGCGGCGCCTGGGCGTCGAAGCCCAGTTCACCCGCCGCAATGCGCTGGGCGCGGGCGATCACATGCTTCAACGGGCCGACCACAGCGCGGGTAATCAGCCAGGCCGCCAACACGCCGACAAGCAACGCCAGCGCCGTGGCCAGGCCGATGGCGATGGCATTGCGCTGCAGCTCGCCTTGCAGGGCCTGCTCCTGCCCAAGATAGGCTTGGTCGACACGCCCGGTAACCCGCTCGGCGCTGGCTTGCAACTGCGCCTTCAGCCCCTGCTCGCGGGCCAGCTGATCGGTGTATTCGTTGAGTTTTTCCGAGAAACTGCCAATGTGCCCCGCCACTTCGCCCAACACACTCTGGTAACCGGCATCGCCAACCGCGCCTTGCAACTGGCTGACCAGGCCAGCGGCCTCCACCGTCTGGGCAATACGCTCCTGGCTCACACCCTCCTCGCCCTTGCGGCTTTTTTCCAGGCGTACCCGTGCTTCGTCCATGGCCTGCAGCATCAGCCGCGACACCTGGGCCACCTGCGCGGCTTGCTCAAGAAACTCGCCACCCTGCTGGCCCTGGGACTGCTTGAGGGTGTACACGCCGTCATCGGCCAGGCCGGCCTGCAGCACATCAAGGTTGTTGGACACGTTGGACACCGACCAGCTGGCCATGTCCAGCGCCAGCTCCTTGGCTTGCACGGCCTCGACAAAGGCTTCGAATGCCTGGCCGTAGGCGGCGAGATCGGTTTGCGCCGCCGCCAGCGCCGGCAGGCCTCGGGCGCGTTCAACCAAACCCTGCAGGCCGCCACGCAAAGCGTCGGCCTGCTGCATGTCGGAGCGCAGGGCAAACGCCTGCTCATGCTCGCGCAAGCGCAGCAAGTCGGTATTGAACTGGGCCAGCTGACGCAAGCTGTCGAAGCGCTGGCCAACGCTTTGCAACGCCACGACGCCGATAGCCGCCACCGCCAGCGTCAGCAGCAGCACCAAGGCAAAGCCCAGGCCAAGTTTGCGGGCCATGCCCAGGTTGGCCAGCACACCGTGCTTGCTCGTGCCCATCGCCGATCCCCTTTCAGCCAGTGAGGTTATCCCGAAGGCTAAGGGTGGCAACGTTATCTGCCAATGAACAAGGGCCTGGCGTCAGAATAGTGTCAAATAGCTATGTCTTGTCGTTTTTGGCTGCAAAAGGGTCGCTTTCAGTGCCAGCTGTAAAAGATATCACTAGGCCATCAATGATAGCCCGTCCCTCAACCTGCGACGGTACCTGCCCATATTAAATCGACGCAAGTAAAACATTCATTTATTCCAATCCACACTTTATCGAACACTATTGACGCCATTAAATTTGCGCCAAAAGTGGGGTATTGAAATTTTTTTAAACACCCCTGCACACAATAAAAACGTCGCTATCGTGATCGGTAACTGGCCCGTTCTCCGGACCTGCAGTGCACCCTGGAGTTTGCAATGAAAACAGCCATGTTTACTGCTGTGGTCACCCCGTTGCTGCTGTTTACTGTGCCAACCGTTGGCTATGCCGAAACTTCCACCGCCCCGTTGTTCACCCTTGGCCTACAAGGGAGCTACACCCAACTGGAACTCAACGGCCGTAATAATGAAACCGAAGATATGCCCGAAGGTGGCTTATTCATTAACTACGGCAACAAGATGACGGCCAGGCAAGGCCTTGTTTACCAGGCCGAAGCCAGCGGCATGTACTCGAAACAGCATGACCAGAAGCTCAAGGACGGCCAGGCCGACCTGGACCTGGGCTGGCGCTTGGCACTGGCCGAACGGCATTCAGTCGACCTGCTGCTGGGCGCCGGCTACAAGTGGAACCGGTTGGAACCCAATACCAGTCGCCATGATGTCGACCTTACCAACCGCACGCCGTTCGCCAAACTGGCGGCGGGGTACAATTACCGCTTCAATAATGCCACCTTGCGTTTCGAAGCGGGCATACGCCAGGTTATCAATGGCGATTCGCAATTGAAAATACATGGCGTCAGCAACGAAGAGGTTGATTTGAAAGATACCACCAACCCCTTTGCCGAACTTAGCGTGCTGTTCAACCAACACGGTACTGTGCCGGTATACGCTTCGCTTTACTTCAGCCGCTACAACTATGAACTGGACGGGCAGTTCCTGATGACCGACTCGGACGAACAAACCCGTGACGAGTACGGCCTGAAAATAGGCGTCAGCTTTTAGCCGAGTGGCCGGCTGGCTGCCCGGCTTGCTCAGAACGGCCTGGGCACGCCCCTCCTGTCCATACGCGACATCGTAGGCTTTGGCCTGGTGATCGCATTTGTCAGGGGCGGGCTTGCCCACAAAGCAGCCCGCACGGCATCCACTCAGATCGCCGTAGCCCCACCATCCACCGTCAGGCAATGCCCGGTGGTAAACGCCGCGCCATCACTGCACAGGTACAGCACGGCGCTGGCGATTTCCTCGACCTTGCCAATGCGCCCCACCGGGTGCATGGCTGCGGCGAACTCGGCCTTGCGCGGGTCGGCCTGGTAGGCGCGGCGGAACATGTCGGTGTCGATCACGGCCGGGCACACGGCGTTCACGCGGATGCCCTTCTTGGCGTACTCGATGGCCGCCGACTTGGTCAGGCCGATGACCGCATGCTTGCTGGCGCTGTAGATGCTCATCTTTGGCGCCGCCCCAAGCCCCGCCACCGACGCGGTATTGACGATGGCCCCACCGCCTTGGGCCAGCAACAAGGGCAACTGATATTTCATGCACAACCACACGCCCTTCACGTTCACGCCCATGATGGCATCGAACTCCGCTTCGCTGCCTTCGGCCAGGCGGTGTTGCTCGATCTCGATCCCGGCGTTGTTGAAGGCGTAGTCCAGCCGGCCGTATGCGGCAATCAGGCGCTCATGCAACTGGCGCACCTCGGCGTCGCGGGTCACGTCGCAGGCAATGAACAGCGCTTCGCCGCCCGCCGCGTGGATCTGCGCCACGGTGGCCTCGCCGCCGACCGGGTCGAGGTCGGCCACCACCACTTTCATGCCCTCGTGGGCGAACGCCAGGGCGGTTGCCCGGCCGATGCCGGCAGCCGCGCCGGTCACCAGGGCTACCTGGCCAGAAAAGGTCATGCTCATCGCGTGCTCCTGTGAGGGGTTGGGTGGGGTTCAGAGCATAGTCAGCCACCGCTCGGCCGGGCAGCATCATCACAGCAACGGTTGGGCTACCATGCTTGTCAGTGATTTTAAGGAACCGTCTTCATCAACAAGGTAGATTGAACGCCTTACGCCCTCCACCGCCCACAAGGACCCGCCATGACCCAGACCAACCGCCGCTTCCTGCTTGCCAAACGCCCGGTCGGCGCCGTGCGCCGTGACGACTTCAGCTTCGAGACCGTACCCGCCGAACAACCCGGCGAAGGCCAGGTACTGGTGCGCAACCTGTACCTGTCGCTGGACCCGGCCATGCGCGGCTGGATGAACGAAGGCAAGTCCTACATCCCGCCCGTGGCCCTGGGCCAGGTAATGCGTGCGCTGGGTGTGGGTGAGGTGGTTGCCTCCAATCACCCCGGCTACCAGCCCGGCGACCACGTGAGCGGCGCCCTCGGTGTGCAAGACTACTTCACCGGCGAGCCCCAGGGCCTGCACAAGATCGACCCCAAGCTGGCCCCCCTGCCCCGTTACCTGTCAGCCTTGGGCATGACCGGCATGACCGCCTACTTCGCCCTGCTGGAGGTCGGCCAACCCAAAGCTGGCGACACCGTGGTCATTTCCGGCGCGGCCGGTGCGGTGGGCAGCATTGTCGGGCAGATTGCCAAGATCAAAGGCTGCCGCGTGGTCGGCATTGCCGGCGGTGCCGAAAAGTGCCAGTACCTGAAGGACGAACTGGGCTTTGACGGCGTGATCGACTACAAGGCCGAAGACGTGCTGGCCGGCCTGAAGCGCGAATGCCCCAAAGGCGTGGACGTGTACTTCGACAACGTGGGCGGCGACATCCTCGATGCCGTGCTGACGCGCATCAACTTCAAGGCACGCATCGTGATTTGCGGCGCGATCAGCCAGTACAACAACAAAGAAGCGGTGAAAGGCCCGGCCAACTACCTGTCGCTGCTGGTGAACCGCGCGCGCATGGAAGGTTTTGTGGTGATGGATTACACCAAGGACTACGGCAAGGCCGCGCAGGAGATTGCCGGCTGGTTGGCCAGTGGTCAGGTGAAGAGCAAAGAGGATGTGGTGGAAGGGCTGGAAACCTTCCCGGAGACCTTGTTGAAGCTGTTCAGTGGGGAGAATTTTGGCAAGTTGGTGTTGAAGGTTTAAACGCCCCTGCACGCCACCGATGGCCCGGCACAGGCCCTTGTAATCGGGTTCACCCGCGAAAGGGCCGGGCCTGCCGGCCAATTTCCACCGGCCGTCCACCGTTGCCGCCGCCACCGTATTCGCGGGTAAACCCGCTCCTACACGGATCGGGGGCGCAGCCACATCAATGGTTCGACACAGGCATCGGTGGCCCGAAAGGGCCAGGCCTACCGGCCAATCTCCACCCGCCGTCCACCGTTGCCGGCACCACCGTATTCGCGGTGACACACATCGATGGCTCGGCACAGCCCGTCGTAGGAGCGGGTTCACCCGCGAAAGGGCCAGGCCTGCCGGCCAATTTCCACCGGCCATCCACCGTTGCCGCCGCCACCGTGTTCGCGGTGACACACATCGGTGGCTGGGCACAGCCCGTCGTAGGAGCGGGTTCACCCGCGAAAGGGCCAGCCCTGCCGACCAATCTCCACCCGCCGTCCACCGTTGCCCCCGCCCCCGTATTCGCGGGGGACACACATCGATGGCTCGGCACAGCCCGTCGTAGGAGCGGGTTCACCCGCGAAAGGGCCAGGCCTGCCGGCCAATTTCCACTAGCCGTCCACCGTTGCCGCCGCCCCCGTATTCACGGGGGACACACATCGATAGCTCGGCACAGCCCGTCGTAGGAGCGGGTTCACCCGCGAAAGGGCCGGGCCTGCCGGCCAATTTCCACCGGCCGTTCACCGTTGCCGCCGCCACCGTATTCGCGGTGACACACCTCGATGGCCCAGCACAGCCCGTCGTAGGAGCGGGTTCACCCGCGAAAGGGCCGGGTCTGCTGGCCAATTTCCACCGGCCGTTCACCGTTGCCGCCGCTACCGTATTCGCGGGTAAACCCGCTCCTACACACGGATCGGGGGTGCAGCCACATCAGGGGTTCGACACAGGCATCGGTGGTTCGGCACAGGCCCTTGCTGGACAGCCGCAGGTTAATTACCCACGGATCTCCGCTACCACCGCTGCCAACGCTTGCGCAGGGTCTGCAGCCTGGCTGATCGGCCGGCCGATCACCAGGTAGTCCGAACCAGCATCCAGTGCCTGACGCGGGGTGAGGATACGGCGCTGGTCATCCTGCGCGCTGCCCGCCGGGCGAATGCCCGGGGTCACCAATTGCAACGAGGGGTGCGCCGCCTTCAGTGCCGGGGCCTCGAGCGCCGAGCACACCAAACCGTCCATACCCGCTTTTTCCGCCAGCGCCGCCAAACGCAGCACTTGCTCCTGGGGGTCGACATCCAGGCCAATGCCGGCCAGGTCTTCACGCTCCATGCTGGTCAGCACGGTCACGCCAATCAGCAACGGCTGCGGGCCGCTGCGCTTGGCCAGTTCTTCACGGCAGGCCGCCATCATGCGCAGGCCACCGGAGCAATGCACGTTGACCATCCACACGCCCATCTCGGCGGCAGCCTTTACCGCCATGGCGGTGGTATTGGGAATGTCGTGGAACTTGAGGTCCAGGAACACTTCGAAGCCCTTGTCACACAGGGTTTCGACAATGCCCGAAGCGCTGCTGGTGAACAGCTCCTTGCCAACCTTCACCCGGCACAGCGCAGGGTCAAGCTGGTCAGCCAGCTTCAGGGCGGCCTCACGGGTAGGGAAATCCAGGGCGACGATCAGGGGCGTCTGGCAGGCGGACATGGGCAGGGTCTCTTGGCAAGTCGAAAACGGCGCGCATTGTAAACGAAGTGGCGCAGGCTTTGGGGCCCGCAGGTCACGGAATTGGCCCAACAAGGCCTGGCACCTATAATTGAACCAACGGAACGGGCAATTGCTCAAAATTCATGTAACCGTTGCCCACGGCCCGATCTAAGGAGAACGACAATGCCCTGGTATGCCTGGCTGATACTCATCATAGCCCTCGGCTCGATTGTCGGCGGGTTGATGCTGCTGCGCGACACGGCCAAGAAACTGCCGCTGACCGAAGAACAACTGCGCAAGGTCCATGAGCGTAATGCCGAAGCGGATGCCAAGGACGCGCAGGACCGCTAAAGGCCGGGCCAGGGCATCACCCCGGCCCCTGCCCGCTTACTCCACCATCACCTTGTCCCGGTTGCGCTCCAGCAACGCATTGCCTATCCCCTTTATCTCCAGCAGCTCATCCACCGAAGCAAACGGCCCATTGGCCTCACGGTAGGCCACGATAGCCTCCGCCTTGGCCTTGCCAATGCCGTTCAGCTCCTTTTGCAGGGTGAGTGCATCCGCCGTGTTCAAGTCCAGCCTTGGCGCCTGCTGGGCCTGGGCCTGGGCCACCACCGGCACCGGTTCGGGCATAGCCATGGTGCTGGCCGGGGCGGCGCTCAGGGAGAACGACAGACTGGCGAACAGCGGCAGCAGCAGGTACGACAGAACGTTATTGCGCATGGTCAACACTCCTTGGGTTGGTCATTTTCCAGCAACCGCTTTCCTTCGGCTGCGCAACCAACCCTAGCGGGTAACCCGGCCGCACAATACCCAACTACCCCGGCGAATGGTTACCGAATCGGTCAGCAAAACGCTCAACTTCGCCCACCCACAAACCGTGGCCGTTTCCGCCCCGCTCGGCCCGGCCCTGAACGCACAAGACCCTGGCCTAGTGCCTGTAGCCAAATCCCCGTTTGTCCGATACCCGCTGCCCACCACTGCCCGGCCATTCTCCTACAACGCCCGCCGAACAAGGCCCGCCCGGTAAACCGCCCTCCCCCCAGTCGGTAAGCCTCCCCCCGACAAACTGGCACGCCATTGCCCGCCTGCTAGATTTTTGAGCAATGGAAACCGGCCTGCTTCAAGGACCCGAGCAAGAGGATCACTGCCGTGCCCCTCAAGACCCTGACTGTTTTCGGTACCCGCCCAGAAGCCATCAAGATGGCCCCGCTAGCCCTGCAACTGGCCCAGGACAGCCGCTTCGAAGCCCGCGTGTGCGTCACCGGCCAGCACCGGCAAATGCTCGACCAGGTGCTGGAGCTGTTCGGCATCAGCCCCGATTACGACTTGAACATCATGAAAGCCGGCCAGGACCTGACCGGTGTGACCACCGCCATCTTGCAAGGCATCCGACCGGTGCTAACTGCGTTCAAGCCCGACGTGGTGCTGGTGCACGGCGACACCGCCACCACCTTTGCCACCAGCCTGGCGGCCTACTACCAGCAAATCCCCATTGCCCATGTAGAAGCCGGCCTGCGCACCAACAACCTGTATTCACCCTGGCCCGAAGAAGGCAACCGGCGCCTGACCGGGGCCCTTGCCGCGCTGCACTTCGCGCCCACCGCCACCTCGCGCGACAACCTGTTGCGCGAAGGCACCGACCCGGCGCACATCTTCACCACCGGCAACACCGTGATCGACGCCTTGCTGGAGGTGGAGCAAAAGCTGCAAAGCCCCGCGCTGAAGGCCCGTTTCGCCAGCCACTTCAGCTACCTGGCAGCCGAACGCCGACTGTTGCTGGTCACCGGCCACCGGCGCGAGAACTTTGGTGGCGGCTTCGAGCGCATCTGCCAGGCCCTGGTGCAGACTGCGCGGCAATTCCCCGAGTTGGACGTGGTGTACCCGGTCCACCTCAACCCCAACGTGCGCGAGCCGGTCAACCGGCTGTTGGGGGATGTAAGCAACATCCACCTTGTCGAACCGCTGGATTACCTGCCGTTCGTTTACCTCATGACCCGAGCCTATGTGATTCTGACCGACTCGGGTGGCATTCAGGAGGAAGCACCGGCCCTGGGCAAACCGGTGCTGGTGATGCGCGACACCACCGAGCGCCCAGAAGCCGTGGCGGCAGGTACGGTCAAGCTGGTGGGCACCGAAGTGGCATCGATTGTGCGGGCGTTGAGTACCTTGCTGACCGATGAGGCGGCGTATCGCGAAATGAGCTTCGCCCATAACCCCTATGGCGATGGCAAAGCCTGCGCGCGCATCCGCGAAGCCCTGGCCACCTGGAACACCCCCCACCGCTCAATGTAGGAGCGGGTTCACCCGCGAATACGACAGCCGCGCCCTCCCCTGAACCCCCAGTAAAAACTGGCCAGCAGCCCCCCTTCCGCGTGCCCCCCCAACAACAGTCAACAATCACCGCGAAGATATTTGCCTTGGAATGCACATTCCTCACGTCAGACTTTCCTGAAACCCCGCCCCACCTCTTCAGCTCGGACAACCAAGCGAACTATCCTACGCGCCAGTCAGAAGCAGCTGAATTGTCGGGGAAATGCCTCAGGGATAACGTCACCGGGTCGCCATGTTGGTGACCGGGCGTGAGAACCCGTTGTGCACTGCTGCTCTACTGTTCAATGGCAGCCATTCGCGGGCAAGCTTCGGCTTGGCCGTTTTCAGTGCATCGGTTTCTCACCCCGCGCAATGGCTGCCACCTTTGTCCGTGAGAAAGATCGAGGTGGTGGGTTCTGTCAACGCACTGGGTTCTCACCATGAAAAACCACAACCAATCCCCCCTCCTCACCGCAGGCATCGAAACCTTCCTCGAAGCCGGCAACCCCACCCTGGACCTGCTGCGCGTCCAACCCGGCATCCCCGTCGATGACGCCTATGAACACGTCTCCGTCCTGCTGGGCTACTGCAAGCACTTGGTACGCGAAGGTGACATGGAAGACGACCACAAGATGCTGGGCGCAGCGGATTACCTGCTGGCCACCGCAAAAGCCCTGATGAACGACATCGAGATTGCGAAAAACAGGCACCACTGAAGGGAATGACGCGAGACCAGGCGAGGCTATGCCTCGCTTGCCGTCAGAAGAAATGGGCTTCATCAGGCCAGACGTGGCGAGGGCAAACCACTGCATTGGCCAAGCCCCCCCCACACTGTGGGAGCGGGCGCGCCCGCGAACACCGGCACCGCCGGTGCCATCCACCCCATGCCTACAAGATCACAGCCCCCACCCGCCGCTCAAATCTCACTGCGCGGATAAACACTGATAAACGCCGAAATGGCAATTGCATCCCCATCATCCACCTTCACCCGCGGGCTCTGCCCCGAGCGTTTGATATCCGAGGCAAAATCAGCGGTCTTGAATGCCCGCTCAAGCTCGTCACCGCCCACCCCGGCATAAACGACCACCTGGGTACCGGTATTGTGCTTTTGCAGGGGCAGCTGCTTGATCTGAACCTGCACACCCGCCTTGGTCAGCGCAACGGCAATTTCCTTGGCAAAGCGCACAGCTTCCTTGTCATCTTTGTGGATATTCAGCAACACCACCGGCGCCAGCGTCTTAGCCTTCAGCTCGCCCGCCAATGCCTTGAACGCATCATGCGCCTGCGGCGTCAGCGCTCTGGGCTTCAGGCTGGCTTCCAGCTTCAACCGCTCGGCCCTCTCGCGCTCCAGTTCGGCCCTGAGCGCATCGTTCTGCTCAATGAGTTGCTCGATCTCCAGCCTGGCCTGCACGTCCGACTCGTGGACGACAGTAACCGCCTGCGCCCCACGGGAAACGGGCACTTCGGCTTGCTGGTTTTTTACATCCGAGGTCATATGGGCAATGATCATCGCACTGGCGGCGATCAGCGCAGCGATTACCGCAGTGGCAGAGGCTATGGCATGGATAAGGCTGGCTGCGTCTGCTGAAATATCAGGCATAAACAACTTCTTGAAGTTAGGGATGTTCATCGTTTCACGGTCAGGCAGGCGTGCCGGGCAGATGCCACGGTACGGGTACAAGTCGAGCCAGAAGGCTAGCGAGGCCTGGCAGAGTGCCATAATTTTGCGGGTTTTGCTGGAAAACACAAAGACTCCGCGACCAATGTTGCATCCCACACTGCGCCCGCTACGCTCCCTCCAGTGAATAAACCCAGCGGCCGCGCAAAGACAATGTCGGTTGTTGCCCACTCGCATTCGCGCTGCACCCCGTCGGTAGCGGACCTGCCTGGCAGCCCTATCAGCCATCACGCAGTTTAATCAGTTGATCACGCTTAATAGCCTCAGAAAACTTAAGGCTGGTATGGGGTGAACACTATTGCGTGGGGTTACAGACATGACCTGAAAAGCGATACATCCTCTTACGCACCAAAGGAGAACCGTACAATGCCGCTCACGGGAACAAATGAACTTTTTGCACTCAGCAGCGCTGCTTTTTGATCTCATCGGTTACCTGCATGAGTGGCCTCACTTAAATATTCACACCCTGCTTAACCTCATAACAAGGAATCATGAACTAGACAAATAGCCCCTCAGCCTTCCCTATACTGCTTCAGCATGCCCTCAACCAGCCGCAACCGCCTGCGCGTAGCAGCACAACGCCAGCTATCCCGTAAGGCTGGCAACCTGATGCGATCTGCTGTATCTATGACGCCCTTTCGACCCAGGGAGAAGGCTGTGGAGTGGTACGAGTCGCTTTTTTTGCAAATGTGTAGTCATGTTCTAACCCAGTCCAAGATGGCAAATCGCCGCGGACTCACTGGGGCTTTGACTATGGACACCCCATCGACTCGCGATCTGGTGGAGAGTTACGAGCGTAACGTAGCAGTAGCGTTCAGCGCAGCCGAAATGAAAGACCATCTTTCACAAGGTGCAAACTGCGTGGTCCTGATCATTGTGAAAGAGCACCAATTCCAGAATTACTTGACCGATATCAACCGTCAGCAAGAGGTCGTATTGAGTGCCACATTGCGTACGGATGCCCGGTCCACCGAGTTTGCCAATTACCATGTCGACATCGCGATTATCCGACCCACCTCGTCAGGCCCCATGGACATCGCTCACTAAAACGTGACGTTCGTCATAGCCCCTAACGCAGGGCCGAACGCCGCCTACACTCGCCTTCCGAAAGTGCAGGCGGCAGAAATTGCAGCGCTTACCTGGCGGCGCCCCGAGCATCCTCTGGAAAGTCCAGCTATGATGCCCTCGGCCCTGATCGATGTGCAGAGCGACGGCTCATTCAGCGTGAGTAGTCCCGTCGCCTGCATCATGGGCCTGACCGTTCGTGGCAACACCCAAGCCTTGGCTATTACAACCTGGCTACACCTGCCTCAACGAGGTAGCGCAGCAAAATTCATGCGGCTAATCATTTTGCCCACCATCCCCTTCTAGACGGTGCCTGCAGTCGGCACCGCATATGAGAGATGTATGTACGCACCTATTCAAACTCGTTGCTTCAAAGCCTATGACATCCGCGGTCAAGTGCCGACCGATCTCAACGACGACATCGCCTACCGCATTGGTCGCGCCCTGGTGGCCCAATTGGGCGGACGCAGTTACGTGGTCGGCCGTGACATGCGCCTTGAAAGCCCGGGCCTGTCGCGTGCCTTGATGCAGGGCCTGACCGAAGGCGGTGCCGATGTGATCGACATCGGCCTGTGCGGCACCGAGGAAGTTTACTTCGCCACCAGCCATTACAAGGCAGATGGTGGCATCATGGTCACCGCCAGCCACAACCCAAAGGGTTACAACGGCATGAAGCTGGTGCGTGAGCAGTCGCGCCCGATCAGCGGCGACACGGGCCTGAACGATATCCGCCAGCGCGTCGAAACAGGCGAACTGGGCACTCAAGCGGCCACGCCGGGTAGCGTACGCGAAGCGTTCGACAAATCTGCCTACATCGAGCACCTGCTGACCTACATCGACCTGGGCGCACTCAAGCCCCTGAAAGTACTGGCCGATCCTGGTAATGGCGCGGTTGGCCCGGTATTGGAGCTGCTCAAGGCCCGCCTGCCGCTGGATATCACCATCATCAACGGCGAGCCAGATGGCAACTTCCCCAACGGCATCCCCAACCCGCTGCTGCCAGAAAACCGTGACCTTACCCGCCAAGCAGTGCTGGAAACCGGCGCAGACATGGGTATCGCCTTCGACGGCGACTTTGACCGTTGCTTCTTCTTCGACAATCAGGGGCGCTTCATCGAAGGCTACTACGTGGTCGGCCTGCTGGCCGAAATGCTTCTGGCCAAGCACCCGGGCAGCAAGATCATCCATGACCCACGCCTGACCTGGAACACCATCGAGCAAGTCAGTGCCGCCGGTGGCCAGGCCATTCAGAGCAAGACCGGCCACGCCTTCATCAAAGAGCGCATGCGCGCCGAAGACGCTGTGTACGGCGGTGAAATGAGCGCCCACCACTACTTCCGCGATTTTGCCTACTGCGACAGCGGCAACATCCCGTGGCTGCTGGTCGCCGCGCTGATGAGCCACACCGGCAAGAGCCTGGCCCAACTGGTAGACGAGCGTATTGCGGCATTCCCGTGCAGTGGCGAGATCAACTACGAAGTGGCCGATGTGAAGGGCACCATCGAGAAGATTCTGGCGTTCTACTTGCCACACAACCCCAGCGTCGACCGCACCGATGGGATCAGCGTCGAGTTTGCCGACTGGCGCTTCAGTCTGCGTGGTTCGAATACCGAACCCCTGCTGCGCCTGAACGTCGAGAGCCGGGGCGACGAAGCGCTGGTCGCTCAGCGCGTCGCCGAAATCGCCCGCCTGATCCGGGAATAATCCGGACGAGGGAATTGCTGGTGATCTGGGCGTGCGCAAGCACGTGCCATACACAACTCGGCATTATGGGGCTGCCTCGCAGCCCCTTGTCTCGCTCCCTCCCCAGGCGCAACGGTCTAACCACTGCTTTAGGAGGCAGACCGTCTAGTCAGCGGCTGACCAGCAAGTACCTGCATTTTCTGTTACACAACGTGAACCCGTTCAACTACACAATTACCCCTCCACCGTAAGCTGCAAAGCACCCAAACAGTGAAAACCTGCTGGCGCACCACTTCTCAAAATGAAATCATTGCGCCATCATCCAGTCAGCTGCCATCCGTCTCGAATATGGCTAATGTATTAGAACTTTCGACCACATTTGCGGTACCTCGCTTGACGCTTATACCCTCTGACGCTTACCCTTCCACCCCTTAGAACAGGGAAGTTTCCGGAATAACCATCTGAAATCGCCTCCGGGCGAGCCTTTCCTGAAGATGAATTTCGGCGTGCTTAGGCGCGCTGCATTGCTTTGCGGTCGCCATCTTGAAAGCTCGTTCGTCTCTACAGATACAGAAATCGGTCATCTTCGCTTTAGTCCTGCGCGAAGCGCGTGCACGCGTTGGCGATACCCGCCTGGGTGCCTTGTGGATGCTGCTGGAGCCGCTGGTTCACCTACTCCTCTTCTCGCTGCTGTTTGCAATGCTGCGTGGCCGCACAGTATCCGGCGTTGAATACCCAGTGTTCATCCTCGTCGGCATGGCGCCCTTCCTGCTCTACCGCAATACCGCGCTGCGCCTGATGGACAGCCTGCGCGAAAACCGCTCGCTGTTCGGTTACAAACAGATCAAGCCACTGGACACCTACATAGCCCGCGTCATCGTAGAAACCTGCATTGCGGTTACGGTGTACGCCATCCTGGTGTTCGGCTTTGCCTGGGCAGGCTTCGACATGTCGATCCACAGTCCACTGCAATGGGTCGCCACACTGTTGCTGGGTCTGCTGTTCGCCTTTGGCCTGGGCATGATGCTGGCCTTGGTCACTCACGCCCTTCCCAGCGTCAAGATCGTCATCCGCATGGCCTTCTTCCCCCTGTACTTTATCTCTGGGGTGCTGATTCCCGCATCCTACTTGCCTCAGGCCATGATGCCGGTGCTGCTGCTCAACCCGTTCTTGCACATCCTCGAACTGATTCGCGCCGAGGTACTGCCGCATTACACCCCGGTCGATGGCGTGTCCGAGACCTATGTAATCAGCTTCACCCTGGTATTGCTGTTCCTATCTCTGGGTGCCTACCGCGCCCGCAGGATGCACCTGATTTCCACCAAGAACGGTTAAGTACAGGCCAAACGTGTTCGAGCTCAGAAACGTAACCAAGTCGTACCTCACGCCCCATGGTCGGCGGTATGTCTTCCGCAACCTGTCGCTTGCCATCCCGCCGGGCAAGAACATTGGGCTTATCGGCCGCAACGGCGCCGGCAAGTCCACGCTTATGCGTCTGCTTGGCGGTGCTGACGTGCCCGACTCCGGCACCATCGTTACCGACCGCAGTATTTCCTGGCCGGTTGGTTTGACGGGCGGCTTCCAGGGCAGCATGACAGGGCGCGACAACATAAAGTTTGTCTGCCGCGTTTATGGTGCAACTGGCGACGCCATGCGCGAAAAGATTCGCTACGTCCAGGAATTTGCCGAAATCGGCGACTGGATCGACGAGCCAATCAAGACCTACTCCTCCGGCATGCGTTCACGCGTGGCTTTCGGCCTAAGCATGGCATTCGACTTCGATTACTACCTGATCGACGAAGTGATGTCGGTTGGCGATGCGCAGTTCAAGCGCAAGTGCAACGAGGTTTTCCAGGAAAAACTGCAGAAGTCCAACGTTGTGCTGGTGACCCATACCATGTCCGAAGTCGAAAAACTCTGCGACGTGGTCCTGCTGGTGCGCAATGGCGAAATCCAGGTGTACGACGACGTATCCGAAGGCATCAAGGCCTACAGCAGCTAAATAAACCACATTCCTAATTTTAAGCAGCACCGTTCGACTTCAAGGATGCATCCAATTATGAGCAGTACGGGTAAAAAGAAGGGCTGGCGCCTGGCGATCGCCATGGTGGTTTTGCCAATGATCCTGGCAGGGGTTTACTACGGCCTATTTGCCGCTGACCGCTTTGTCAGCTCCGCCCAGGTGGTAGTACGCCAGGATGGCAACAATCAAGGTGCGCAGATGCCTGGCCTTGCTACCTTGCTGACAGGCACCAACCCGGCTTCGCGGGAAGAGACTCTTTACCTGCGCGAATACATCACGTCGATGGACATGATGCTGCTGCTCGAAGACAAAGTGCACTGGATCGAGCAATTCGCAGCTCAGCGCAGCGACGTATTCTTCTGGCTGGACAAGGACGCACCGCGCGAAGACCTGCTGAAGTACTACCAGCGCATGGTTTCGGCCCACTACGACGAAACCACCGGCCTGCTGCGTGTAGAGGTTCAGGCATTCACCCCTGAACTTTCCGAGAAAATACTGCGCGTCATCCTTCAGGCCAGCGAACACTTCGTCAACGAAGTCAGCCACAACATTGCCCGTGAGCAGATGAAATTTGCCCAAGGCGAGCTGGAAACCGCGCGCGTCAACTACGCCGAGCGCAAGACCGAGTTGCTGAACTTCCAGAATGAAAACAAGGTGCTGGACGGCGGTAACTCCGCACAAAGCCGCGCCACCATCATTGCCGACCTGGAAGGCCAGTACACCAAGGAACAGGCCGTTCTGACCGAGATGTCGTTCAAACTGCGCGCTGATGCGCCGCAAGTCCGCCAGCAGAAGCAGAAGGTTGAAGCCATCACCCGGCAATTAACCAAAGAGAAACGCTTGCTGGTTTCGTCCCCGCAGGGTTCACAGCTCAACGTAGTCGCTTCGCGCTTCCAGCAGCTGACCCTCGACGCCGGTATCGCCGAAGAAACCTACAAGACTGCTGTTGCTGCGCTCGACAATGCGCGGATCGAAGCAAGCAAGAAGATTCGCACGCTGGTTACTGTAGTCAGCCCCAACACTCCACAACTCGCCCTGTACCCGGAGCGTTTGTACAACCTGGCAACGATCTTGCTTGGTCTCCTGATGCTCTACGGCATTACTCGCTTCATTCTGGCTTCGATCGAGGATCATCGTGATTAAATCCCTGCCTGCCTCCAAGTCAATCAATCTGAAGCTGGCAGCTCTCGCGCTGGCAACCATTGGGCTATCCGGCTGCGGTGGCACCCTATCAGGCGCTGGACCCTACAAGGGCACGATTGAGAGCAAAACCGAGGCATATAACCTCGTCGATATCAATGCGAGCACCATTGCTCCATACATGGCAGGTGCACCTCGCCCAGCCCAAGCTAACGTCACCAAGCCTCAGTCACCCGAAGTGCGCTTGGCTTCAGGTGATGTGCTGAACGTATTGATCGCTGACACCGCGCCTGAAGGCTCTGCAGTGTTCGCCCCACTCGCAACCGGCGGCACTCAACTGAAATCGCGTATCGATGCTCAAGGCATGCTGTCGTTGCCTTATGTTGGCCGCCAATTTGTCGCGGGCATGACGCTGAATCAGGTTGAGACAATGATTCGCCGTCAATTGAAGGGCATCACTACCGACGTACAGACTCATGTCGAACTCGTCGGCGACCTGTCGGGCTCAGTACTTGTTGCTGGCGCCGTCAAGACCCCTGGCCGCTTCAGCACCTTGCAAGGCCCACTCACTTTACTCGATGCAGTCAACCAGGCGGGCGGTCCTGTTCTGGAGCCACATCTGGTCAACGTTACCGTACGCAATGGTAGCCAAGTACAGCAGTTCAACTATGAAGATGTCCTCGCTGGCAACAACATGGTGCTTCGCCCGAACTCAGAGGTAGTCTTGGACCGTGCACGTCAGCGTTTTGTCGCGATGGGTGCAGTAGCCGAACCGGGTTTGAAAGATCTTCCGAGCCAAAACACAAGTTTGCTAGACGCACTGGGCAGTGTTGGCGGTTTGCGCGAAGCAAATGCCAACCCGGAAGGGGTTTTTGTTTTCCGGATGGGCAATGGAAAACAAGCAAAACCTACTGTTTTGCGCCTGAATATGCGTGATCCAGCAGCCATTTTCTACGCTCGCCAGATTGCAATCAAACCTGACGACACTATTTATGTCACCAATGCTGCGGTTTACGAGTGGCAAAAAATTATCGCACCAGTTGTCCAGACGATGCTGCTCGGCCGCGCCACTGGCGCTTACAATTAATTATCTGATCAAGGATAAGGATATTAAATGATCCCCGTCATACTTTCCGGAGGCTCTGGATCAAGGCTATGGCCTCTATCCCGAGCTATGCACCCCAAGCAGTTCCTCGCCATCAGCGGTGAGCAGACACTATTTCAGAACACCCTGACGCGCTTGGCGGACATTCAGAGTGAACCTTTGAAGCCGATAGTCGTCAGTAACGAAAATCATCGCTTTCTGGTAGCGGAGCAATGCCGCGCTCTTGGAATTGTTCCGAACAGCATCCTGCTTGAGCCTATCGGGCGAAACACTGCTCCAGCGATCGCTGCTGCAGTGATTCAATCGATGCGCGCTGGGCAAGACGAACTGCTCTTGGTTCTGCCAGCAGACCACGCTATCGACGACCTGAAGAGTTTGAGCGCCGCTTTTGCTGCGGGCGCAGAAGCCGCCTTGGACGGCAAGATTGTTACATTCGGCATTGTACCCACCAAACCGGAAACGGGTTACGGCTACATTCGCGTTCCAGAGAAAAGTTCTGGGGCACAGCCAGTAGAATCGTTTGTTGAGAAACCTGATTTTCCTACTGCGGAAACCTATCTTGCAGATGGTCGCTATTACTGGAACAGCGGTATGTTCCTGTTCAAAGCCTCCACTATGCTTGAAGAACTTCGTAAGTTCGCACCAAAACTTGTTCTGGCAGTTGAAGCTGCAGTAACACTGGCTACTTCAGATCTTGACTTCATTCGTCTTGATTCTGAAGCCTTTAGCCTGGCAGAAGACATCTCCATTGACTACGCAGTCATGGAACGCTCTGACCAAGTAATGGTCGTGCCCTTGGACGCAGGCTGGAATGATGTAGGCTCTTGGTCCGCAGTGTGGGAGATCTCGGCCAAAGACGCAGACGGCAATGCGACTCGCGGCGATGTACTCTTGGAGACAGCTTCCAATACCTATGTCCATGCAGAGCACCGTTTGGTATCGGTTCTTGGTCTTGATGACGTGGTAGTCGTAGAAACTGCGGACGCCGTAATGGTCGCGTCCAAAGCTAAAGCGCAGGATGTAAAAATACTGGTAGACCGCATCAAGGAGAGCAAGCGCCCTGAAGCATCGAACCATCGTAAGGTTTATCGTCCCTGGGGAGCTTACGACTCTATCGACAACGGTTCTCGCTATCAAGTCAAACGCATCACTGTAGCGCCAGGCCAGAAGCTGTCAGTACAGATGCATCACCATCGTGCCGAGCACTGGATTGTAGTAACAGGCACAGCGAAGGTGACGATCGATGATAAGCAAATTTTACTGACCGAAAACCAATCGACATACATCCCAGTTGGTGTAGTTCATGCATTGGAAAACCCAGGAAAGATCCCTCTGGAGATGATTGAGGTGCAATCTGGGACCTACCTTGGCGAAGATGACATTGTTCGCTTTGAAGACAGATATGGCCGCGCCCCAGTTGCGCCCGCTGAAACCATTTAATTAACTTTTAACACTCGAGTTTGCGAAGATGAAGAACGGTGTATTTGAAATATTGGCCTTGGGCGATCGCTTTTCGGCGGCCTACAGAAGCATTGAGGAAACCATTCGCTATTTCGGCCAACTTACTTTCAGGGAAGAAGGGTCTTTCGAAAAGGCCGATGACGTAATTTCTTTTCTCCGCAACTCGTCATTCGACATGGTTATTATGCCAAACCCTTACGGCAATGAGCGCCGCCGCTGGGTTTATACTCATTTGAGAAACTTTGGATTCCCGGTTTTGGTGTTTGACCGTGGTGCACTCCCAGGCTCTTGGTTCTTTGATATCGGCTTCAACGCAGATAGTGCAACCTATCACCCCATTCGCTGGGACAAACCACTTAACGCAGATGAAACTGCCGCCGTTGAAGCGTACATTGCGGAAGCTAAGTCCCACGCACCACTTGAAGCTCAAAGCCCAGCTATCGGGGGCGAAGCGCTTAAAAAAGAACTCGGCCTGGAAGGAAAAAAAGTACTCTTTGTTCCATTCCAGCGCCCTTCCGACACTACCATCAAGTTTTTCAGCGGCCCCGTAGGCAACTATCAGAACTTCGTCAAACTCGTAGCCGACACTAAAACGCAACTTCAGCAACTATCTAATGAATGGGTCGTAGTAGCCAAAAAGCACCCACTTGAGCAAACCCGCCCTGTTGCCGACGTTATCTTTGTCGATGATGACACTCACGTTCACGACCTGATCGAGATGTCTGAAGCTGTTCTCCTTGTAAACAGCGGCGTAGGGGTTTTGGCCGCTCTATTCGACAAACCAGTGCTGTATGCAGGTGACGCTTTCTACGCCCACCCTAACTTTAACCGTTCAGTGCAGAAACCGCAGGATGTAATCTACCTACTTCAAAATGGCTTCCGCTTTGACAAGGAAACGCGCAACCGTTTCATCCACCACCTGGTTAACTCCGTTTACTCGTTCGGCACATTCGAAACAGAACTCGTGGCGCAGAAAGATGGCTCGTATAGAAACATCACGCGCAAGATTCACTTCGATAAAGTAAACCTGCCCGACGAATTTAAAAAAAAAAGAACCTTCTCTTTGTAAGCCCGGTCATTCCGATTCCGATTAACCGGGGGAGCGCTCACCGCACCGATCAAATGATCCGAGCGCTCCTGGACCTAAACGTCCGAATCAAACTCTTGATTCTAAACCAGAGCGAAGAAAAAACCTCATCCGTAGAGTTGAAAGAGCGCCTGGAAACCCATTACAACTCGATCAACCTTACGGTAGAGGTTCGCCGGCACCCCAACTATTCTGATAAAGGCAAGAAGAAGACCAGAATCGACAAGCTTCTCGAAAAGATCCAAAACCGACTGGAGAAACTGCGCTACCGAGACGCACTTATCAATAACAAACAAGCACTGCCTGAAAAATTTGAAAAACTGATCAAAGAGCAATTGGCATCTGGCAACTATGACTTTGCATGGTTCAACTATATGAAAATGATGCCAAGCAGCCTCCCGAAAAACCGTACCCGCATCATTGTTGACATGCACGACATGCAGTCCGCCCGCATCAAAGCAGACGTTCTTCCAACTCTGCCAAAATTGCGCAGATCAAAGTACCTTAAGGTTTTCACTAACAGCGAAATTAAATTACTCAACAAATGCGACCTAGCTATTTCTATCTCTCCTGTTGAAACAAAAGCAATCGAAGAGACTTACAAACCGAAATCTAAGATCGTCACCCTGAAGGCGACTGATGATCCAAGATTTGGATACAGTCGTAAGCGCGTACATGATATTAGCTTTATCGGCTCCAACTCGGCACCTAACGTCGACGGACTGGTGTGGTTTATTGAGCAGGTACTCCCTATTGTCGCAGAGGCGCTACCTCGAGCCCGGTTCCTCATTCAAGGCAATGTGACGCGCGGTAAGATTGTCAAGGGCGCTATCGCAAACTCCTCTTATAGATACATGATTAAGCAACAAGGCTTCGTCGAGTCCTTGGCATCGGTCTATGGTGAATCGAAAGTCATGGTGTGCCCGATTCGCTATGGCACAGGGATGAAAATTAAAGTGGTTGAGGCTATGGCTTATGGCAAGGCAATCGTCGGCACTAGCATTGCTTTCGAGGGAATTGATATTTCAGAAGGTCTGGCTTGCCACGATGATGCAGATAGCTTCGCAGCAAGCGTAATCAACCTGATTAAAGATGAAGATGCTCGCAGGTCTGCAGAAAAAGCTGCGGCACTGACCTTCGCCAATCAGCATTCTTATAAATCACTTATTGAAAGCATCCGCAATGACGTGCTGGATGCTGCAGAAGTTTCTTAAAGCCATCAACCAAGGTAGTTAACACAACAAGCCAGCATCCATGCACAGCAGAACAAGCTAGAATCTTAGCCAGTGGTTTCGCAAAGCATAAATTGCATGAGCAGGAGAACGACTCCGCCCCAGCACCTCTGCTGCACGTTGTCTCGTAGAGAATGCGGACAAATTTTTGCAATGCTACAAACTTTTTGCGGCACAACGCGGGCTTGACACGGCAATCTCAAACACAATCAGAGAGAATCTAAAATGAAAATTTCCCCACAAATCGAATGCTCCAACGCAAGCCCGTTCGTTCTCTTCGGAGGCATCAACGTCCTTGAGTCGGAAGACCTAGCCCTGAAAGCCTGTGCTGAATATGTTCGAGTCACCCAGAAACTGGGGATTCCCTATGTATTTAAGGCTAGCTTCGATAAGGCAAACCGATCTTCTATTCACTCCTACCGCGGCCCGGGAATGGAAGAAGGCCTGCGTATTTTCGAAAAGGTGAAAGCGGAGTTCGGCGTACCTATCATCACTGACGTCCATGAAATTTACCAAGCAGCGCCGGTCGCTGAGGTAGTTGACGTATTGCAACTTCCTGCCTTCCTTGCGCGCCAAACCGACCTCGTGGTGGCGCTCGCCAAAACTGGGAAACCAGTCAACATCAAAAAACCTCAGTTCCTGAGTCCATCGCAGGTGCAGAATATCGTTCACAAGTTCAAGGAAGCGGGCAACGAACAACTCATACTGTGTGACCGTGGTACTTGCATGGGCTATGACAACCTAGTGGTAGACATGCTGGGCTTCGGCGTCATGAAACGTACTTGCGAAGACCTGCCGATCATCTTCGATGTTACTCATGCTCTCCAAAACCGTGACCCATCGGGCGCAGCATCGGGCGGCCGTCGCGAGCAGGTGGTGGACTTGGCCCGCGCGGGAATGGCTGTAGGTTTAGCTGGGTTGTTCCTCGAAGCTCACCCAAATCCAGATCAAGCGAAATGCGATGGCCCCAGCGCCTTGCCGTTGGACAAACTGGAACCATTCCTAGCACAGATTAAAGCTCTGGATGACTTGATTAAGTCGCTCTCGCCATTAACTATTGCCTGAAGCCAAGCCAGTTGAATCAAGGATTGTGAACATGGCAAGTTATGAACACAGGGTCGCGATCGTCATTCCGGCCCGCTACGGCTCAACGCGCCTACCAGGCAAGCCGCTGGCTGATATCGCTGGCAAACCAATGATTCAGCACGTCTATGAGCGTGCTGGGCAAGTTGCCAATGCGCATGTTGTGGTCGTTGCTACAGATGATGAGCGCGTTGCTAAGGCAGTACGCGATTTTGGCGGCGAATACGTGATGACATCACCGGATCATCCTTCCGGAACAGACCGGCTTTCGGAGGTGATGCAATCAATCGATGCTGATATTTACATTAATTTGCAAGGAGACGAACCGCTAGTTCGTCCCGAAGATATCGAAAAATTGGCGGTAGGTATGCTCGCCGACACCAGTGCCAACATAGGCACCCTTTACCATTCTATAGGTGCCGATGAGGCCGCCGACCCCAATACAGTGAAAGTTGTCCTATCAAATACAGGCAACGCATTATATTTCAGCCGTTCCCTCATCCCACACCCTCGTGAAAGTGGTTTAGCGACCTACTTCAAGCATGTCGGTGTGTATGCCTATCGCAAAAAAGTTTTGGCCGATTATGCACTCTTGCCACAACCTATGATAGAAAACGCCGAGAAGTTGGAGCAACTACGCCTTCTCGCTGCCGGATATTGCATTCGCGCTTTTGAAGTAGATCCGACCGGACCAGGAGTGGATACCCTAAAAAATCTCGAGCACGTCCGAGCGATTATCAGCGGTCAAGAATTCACCCCAACGCCTAGATTGTCAAACGTACGGTTAGTGATAACCGATGTAGATGGTGTTTTGACTGATGGCGGTATTTTCTATGACGCTAACGGGGAATGCGTTAAACGCTTTCATGTAAGGGACGGCATGGGCATGCGCCTACTAGAGGAAAACGGCGTACGTGTAGCAGTACTGTCTGGACGCGATTCTCCTACTTTAAGAAAACGCGTCGATGATCTGGGCATTACTTTGTGTCAGTTCGGGGTTAAAGACAAGCTAACTGCCTGCAGGCAATTGATGGCTGAAGCAGGCGTTGAAAAAGCTGAGACTGTATGTATTGGAGACGACTGCATCGATTTGCCAGCCTTTGCCGCATGTGGGTTATCATTTGCTGTTGCTGATGCACCTTCCTATGTTAGAAGAGCCGCGAATTTTACACTCCACTCAACTGGCGGCTCTGGTGCTTTTCGCGAGGTCGCTGATGCCATCCTCTTTGCACAAGGTAAAGAGGAGGTGCTCAGCACTTCGGCTGGTTACGCACTCGTCATGGCAAAGATGGCACAGTAACTGATTCAAATAACAACCAATTACACTTATATTACAAACACACACGGCCAGACAATATAAAGCCTGGCCATTGCGTCGCAACGCAATAAACGCACACTTATTCTGCGACAAAATTTGAACGACCACTTTACAAGCATTATCAAAAAACTAACGCCCCTCTAAAATACATTAAAATAATCTGCGAGACTAAACTCTGCCTATACCGGGCTTCGCTTGGCAGTTATACTGCCAAGCGCCCACCTACCACCGAAGAACTTCATTTATTTTAAACAACCACATATTCAGCATATAAACGCAAAGCATTTACTAGCATAGCCTCTTGGCGGTCTGGTCGATCAGAGTGAAGTGGAAGCATGGAAAGGAAAAGCAAAACAGTCAGAGGCATAATCTCGCTGACTTTGACTCCAGGAATGAAGTCCACCTCCATAAAGAGCTTTTGAATATTCAGCAGTCGATCATCAGCACGGAAACGGATGCTTTTCTCACCGGACTCATCACGCTCAATTTGATAGCGACCTGAGATAATAAAGTCATATAAACCAACAACCGAATGACATGCCTTTGCAAGATCGTATTTTTGATCGCCAAATATGGTAAGCTCCTGCTGCTGATTGATCCCTCTTGGATCAATTACTTTAATAGATACCGAACGTGAATCAAAAAGCATATTACTGAAGCAGAGATCACCATGTAACACCGAAGGAACAATAGGTAAGAGGAGAGTTCTTCGAATACAGTCTTCTGCTATCTCGAATAGGCTTGGAAGCACCACTCCACCGTACCTATTAGATTCAGACATGTTAACGCTAGCTATTGAAGAATACTCCTCAAGCCTTGTATAAGTTTTATTTTCATACAAATCAAATGCGTCGCTCTTGATTGCCTCCAGAGTCGTGGAATCCGTCGCAACACAGGATCTAGCATCACCTAGGAAGTTCACCATCAACTTAAAGATTCGACTCCAGTAGAAGTCAGGGTTTCGCCCATGGACGAAAACCTCATTTAGTGGTGAAAATGGCAAGTATTCGATGACGTAAAACGGAGCGTTGGTACTAGCATCGGTACCCGCATCAATCAACTGGGGAGTGTAGCGCTTCAATTTAGCGGGCAGGTTACCAAACCACTCACTTTCTGCCTGTATCTTTTTCTGCTGAGTACCAGACTTCCAAACTGCGCCATTCTGAATGCGTAGTGAGTTAAAGACCCGCTGCGTAGTGATCTGCGAGCGTGAGACAAAGTAGGTATTAACATGCCCTAGATCATGCCAACCTGATAACTCTTTGAAATTTAGCTTTATTCTTTCAGAGTAAATCCTGACGGCTTGAACAAAACTACCCTGAGCAAGTGCTAAGGAACGGACAAACTCCGACTGGGATGAAAATGAAAAATAACCACACCACACTAATGGATGGTTAGAATTTACTCCTTCAGACTCCCAATTATAGTCATCTTCGGTAACAGAAACGGCAATCAAATCAACACCCTGAGGTAAATCATCCATCAAGGTATCACCATGCATTAGCCTCAACGGCTCATGGTTCTCATTTTGTAGGCCTACAGTGTTCAATACGAACAGGAGAGCCTCTGAAAGTGAGAAGTGATCGGGAACATAAGCTATCTCAACCGCCAAATCTGAAAATATTTCCACCTCATCAATTGATAGTTCATAGCCATGAGGCAATGAGACGATTATACGCTCTGCATAGGCTTTTCTGAGAAGTGGAACTTGGTACTCCACCAGTTTTCGATTCCCGATGGGGAGCAAGCAGGGAGGGATTTTCCCAAACTCCGACCTGAATTCCGGTATCACGTATGCCGCAGAATTTATAATTATCATCACTTAGAATCCGTTAAAGATCTAATTTCTGCGTATGACAATTTTGCGAACTCACTCGGTCGAACAGCTTTGTCATCAACGTAGAACCCTTCATGCCCGCACCAGGGTTTTCCTACATATATTTCATCATACGGCACTGAGTGCTCTTTTAGCCACTCCATTATTATCGGCAGTGTATTAGCAGCAATCTTTCCTACGTTACCATTATATGTTCTCATATTGCGACTCGTACTTATCACAATATCAAAACCCAAAGACTTATACTCTTTAATCTTATTAATAACCTCCACATTAGGAGCCGAGCTTCGATAATCCCCATCTACCGTGGAGCAAATAGTGTCATCTAGATCCATGATAATCCGTTTCATTAACGAAAACTCCATTCAGCAGATTTTAATCTTAGCAAGATATCTTCATATTCCGCGGGGGTACCACAAAAATCTAACTGATCAGGTTCTACAATCGAGTATTTAACAACACCACCCTCTTTTATCATTAGATTATAGAGAGGAGCAATATAAAACTCACCCTTCACAGTGCAGTTATTGGCCTCCGCCTTTTCAAATAACCGCTCAAATTCTTTTTTACTTTGAAAGTAATACAGCCCATTACTACAGAGGTCTGAAATTCTTTCCTTCTCTGTAGTTTTCGCAACATTCACCTCATCAATGGGACCAACAAATGACCAGTGCTCTCCCTCCCCTCGAAAAACCTCCAAATACCCTGCACAGTCTTGAACAAATGGCGGATATTCGAAACCATAACGAAAAGTATCGATGTTGAAAATTGTGATAGAGCTTTCTTCATCGAACTCTTTGCAAGCTAGGTAAACTGTTTCCGCCTGACCTCTGGTCTCATTCTCGAGTTCGATAATATCGTAATCATGCACATCCATAGCTACCAGCTCAGCCTGAATGAAATCTTTTGTATCGCAAACATCTCTTATGACAAAGACGATCTTTTCATCATTAAAATAATTCTTAAACGAAGATACTGCCAGGTCGAACACACTGCGTCCACCAATCTTCAATTGGTATTTGGGCTTTGCATAGCCAGCCTTCGTAAATCGGCTACTAAGACCAGCCATCGGTATAATAATCATTTTTCGCTCTCTTTGATAATTCGACGTATATCTTTCAGCTGCTCCACTGCAACCTCAATCAAGTCAAATTTTATAGCCTTTAGGTGTTTAGCTGGCAGATCCCACCATTGTAGGTCCATAAGGTCGGCGATTATTTCGTCCGAGAAACGCTGCCCTACTTTCCGCGCAGGTATACCCGCATATTTTTCATAAGGCCCCACGTCTTTCGAAACTGCAGCATTCGCAAATACAATAGCTCCACAAGCTACGTTTACGCCACTGGCTATGCTCGCCTTTGTTCCGATCCAGACGTCATTCCCCACCGTGGTATGTGGATGCATCATCTCGTTTCTTCTTTGCCTTGTAATCTGATCTAACTCAGGGTCACCTTTGAAGCTTGAAGAATTAAATTGAAAAACATGAGTGGAAAGCCAATCAACTGGATGTCGTGCAAGTCCAATTTCAACGAATCGACCTATAGAACAGAATTTTCCAATCTTCGAATTGGTATAAACAATGCTGTTCCGACCAATAGCAGTGTACTTACCCACTTTTGTATTGTTATGAATTTCTGTAAACGAAGATGCCACTATAGGCATCTCAATATCGGCTGCTGGATGGACAATCGAGTTTTTATCAATCATTTTTCTGCCACCGCCCGAGAGCAATATCATTAACTAGTTCATTGGTAAGGAATGAATTAGCATTTAGATTTATATCATCGTACCGCAAGAAAGATCGTGCCAAACAATAGGTTATATTAAGGTCGTATATGTCAGAAAAATCTCGGAATGTATTTATGGGGAACGAGTCTGGTGATATCGCCATTACCTTAGCGCCTGGCTCACAGAAAATTAGATTGCAGAGCCCTCCACCAGACAAGGACACAATTTCTCTCGCACTTCTAAAACAATTAACTTTATCACCAAAAGACATATCTTCTGGATAGACTACCTCATAACCGCGATCAAGCAATCGCCTCTCTAACAGGTCGAAATTGAAAACCTGCCTAACATTCCCTAACTGCTTACGCCCAAGCACAATTTTTTCTGAGAATTTCTTAACGCTAGGCTGCTCGATATAGCTAGAAAAAATGAATTTATATGCATCTTTGATTTCCGGGCGAACCCAAAACGAGTTGAGGGAGAGGTTGTCCGACACTGCCAGAGACTTTACACGCAGATTACAAAGCTTATTCTTTTTTATTATATTTTCTTCAGCAATTCCAAGCTGTAACAAGATTGCTTGCTGGTAATTCTTTATATCATTCCCTACAATTACCTTGACAGCCCCCAGATCAATGTTATTCGCCTTGTAGGCCCAAATGACTGGCAACGTTTCGGTGAACCAGTGCTGGTAGCTACCATACTGACCACAAAGCCACAGCGCTTCACCGACCTCCTCTACAGGAAACTCCTTCCTTAGATACTTATCATCAATATCGACTGTTTGATCTTTTGCACGCTTTACAGCTGCCTCGTGGGCAACTCGCTTATTCAAAAAAGAAGCATTTAACGCCTCTTCCCCTGAAACCACTAAACGATCACCTACAATCGTAGCCCCTTCAACATAATTTATATTTACTTCTGGAAGTACGATCTTCTCACGCGCCAGCTTATCAAGGGTAACCCTAGGAGTATTCGCTACCTCACCGAGAATACTAGCAGGTGATTTATAGATATACTCGAGCTTCGGCAAAAAATTGTCAGCTCTCGCGCCGGTAAATTTGTTTACACTTTCAAATACTGCCAATTTATTTCTCCAATCCTAGCGCTTTCACAATTTGCTTAGACGATACAAATACAATTGGCAACTCACTCGACGCATCAGCAATAAAGAACTTATTAGCGAGAGCGTGCTTCCATCGCAATATAAACTCTAGTGCAATTCGGCCACTGCAAATAAACAAGCAGTCCTGCTGTAAATCTCTCAATCCAATCAAAGTTTTGTAAAAAGCATCAGATGATTTGATCTCGCCCGCATCAAAAATCTGCGAAGCTGGATGAAGCGAAACGTTTGAGCCTACTGCGTTACGCCCCACCAAGTAAGGGGATCTCTCAATAGCACTTTGAACACATGGAATTAGCTCATTAGGAACCTGAACCCCACCAATATTCCTAGACAACATATCAAACATAAAGGCTAGCTCTTTTATATTCGACCATTTGCCGCTACATTCAGGAAGAAACTCTAAGTACTCATCTGGCGGGCTTTCTAGAAACTTGAAAACATTCATACGAATTCGCTTTAATTCTCTAGGCTAGGATTTAAAAAATAGGCCGAACATAAAATACCTTACGAGGTATAATCAAGCTCTCTTGGCATAACTGCGCCCCCCCCATTAATGAGCGAGGCCACAAAAAATCTCTGCGCCCCACTACAAAAAAGATTCTACTACAACTCATTTAGCTTGATCACAAAAAACAATGAGCGCCCCCCTGGCACAGCACAGCAACCACTACCTCTTAACTTAATCCATAAAACCCATTACTTTCATATTAGACCGTGGTTTCGAATAGCAAAAAACGCCTATATGAAAGCCTTATTTCAAGCCAGAGGCGAAAAAATGCGAGCCAGCGGATAACGACCAATCAGGCGTGATACGCCGTCCACCTTGCGATGCTTACTGTACATTTCGCAATCTAGGCCATAATGCAATGTGACGGATCGAAGGTTGTAGGAGTAGTAGTGATGCATCAAAATTCTTATCGATGCAACGCTGCGCGCTGAGTACTAGCTCTAGCATTTTTCCTCTCTCGAATTGAGCAAGACTAGAATAAAAACTTCTAAATGCACCCAGAAATTCAGCAAAAAAAAGCCATCCTTTGGTCGCCTTGACTCACTTACCGAGCGATTCTCCAAATCAGCAGATTCCTATCACAAAAAACAACTAGCCAAAAAAGCAAGAACTTCAGCACTCTATGCGATTTTCTGCTGAAAACTGGCATAACCCCTAATGCAACGGGCGCATGCAGTTCTATCAGTCAAAGATCTCGACTACGCCTACGACGGCACCTGCCTCGTTAACTACAGCCAGGGCTCGAATTTTATTTTCCAGCATATAGGCTTCAGCCTCCGATAGCTGAGCATCCTCTTCTATGGTGTGAGGGTTAGCCGTCATAAACTGTTCTACGTTGGCATGGACAATGCCTTCATCTTCCACTAGCGCACGACGAAGGTCACCGTCCGTAACAATACCGACGAGCTTATCCCCATACATGACGGTAGTCATACCCAGACGGCTACGCGTCATGACCAACAGACAATCATGAAAACTGGTATCTGGCGCTACTACGGGAGCAGGCGAGTGCATCACGTCGCGTACACGAGTCAGTAACTTTCGCCCAAGGCTACCGCCGGGATGATAGCGTGCGAAGTCCATAGCTTTGAACTGGATAGCGTCAATCAGGGCGACTGCCAACGCGTCCCCCATGGCCATGGTCGCCAGGGTCGAAGTCGTAGGAGCCAAGTTATTGGGGCAAACTTCGCGCTCTACTGAGATGTCAAGCCAGATATCAGCATGCTTGGCCAATGTGGACTTACCGTTGCCAGTCATAGCGATAAACTTGTTACCAAATGATTTCAGGCTCGGAATTAGCTTGATCAGCTCTTCGGTTTCACCGCTGTAGCTGATTAGGATTAGCACGTCGATTGGCTTGAGCATACCCAAGTCGCCATGGAAGGCTTCAGCAGGGTGCAGGAAGAAGCTAGGGGTGCCAGTGGAGGCAAAGGTAGCGACCATTTTCTGACCTATAAGGCCAGATTTGCCCATCCCGCAAACTACGGTGCGCCCCTTGCAAGCGAGAATCAATTCGATGGCGCTTTGAAATTCTCCGTCGATACGGTCAGCCAATTGTTTGACGGCTTGAGCCTGGGCAATGAGGGCTTCTTTGGCAATACTGAGGTGATTCATTTTCGTCCCTGACGACAGCTGAAGAGTTGCGAAGGGGCGAATGGTAAGATTTTTTCAGCGAGAAGCATAGCCCGATGGGCTCCTGGCAGACGTTCTGATCGCTTTGCTGCTACAGCCCACGCTTTGTCATGCTTATCGCAGGCAAGCCCTCCCCCTAGGGAAGCTCCGAACAAGTTGCCCATCAGCCGGAAATGGACGGCTTGGGGATGCCGAAAAGCCCGATTTTCAGCCGCTGATTATTGGATAACCAAGGCACGGCCTTGGTTTTCTGCCCTCACGGGCGCGCCTCTCCCGCAGCAGGTAATAATTGCCGGCGCACCATCCACAGATTCGACAGGGCAAATGGCGTGGTCAGTTGCGCCGTGTTCTTGGCCAAGCCACGGAAGCGGGTTTTCACATAGCCGAATTGGCGCTTGATCACACGGAATGGATGTTCGCCCTTCGCTCGTGCCTGCGCTTTGACCTTCTCGATCTTGCGTCTGGCTTTGTAGAGCACGCTGCGTTTGCTCAAGTGCTTGTAGGTGCTACGACGAGCCGCAACCTGCCAGATCACCGGCCTTCCTTCATGCTCCGGCCGCTTCTCCACGCCGGTATAACCCGCGTCGGCACAGATAACATTTTCATCGCCATGCAACAGCTGAGCGACCTCCGTTACATCGGCCACATTCGCCGCTGTGCCGTGGACGCGGTGCACCAGCCCCGACTCGGCATCTGCACCGATATGCGCCTTCATGCCAAAGAAATATTGGTTACCTTTCTTCGTCTGATGCATCTCAGGATCGCGTTTGCCTTCCTTGTTCTTGGTAGAACTGGGTGCGTGGATGATGGTGGCGTCGACAATGGTGCTCTGGCGCAACGACAGGCCCTTGTCTCGCAGGCAATTGTTGATGGTTTCCAGAATGCCCGCCGCCAACTGATGCTTCTCCAGCAGCTGCCGGAAATTCATGATTGTCGTGTCTTCAGGGATCGGAGCGCTGAGTGTCATACGAGCAAACTGGCGCCTCGAAGTGATCTCGTACAGCGCCTCCTCCATGGCTGGATCGCTCAACGAGAATTACTTCTGCAGCAGGTGAATACGCAGCATGGTTTCCAGTGGGTACGGCTGGCGACCACCGCTGGCCTTTGGGCAATGCGGCTCGATCAATGCCAACAAACCGCTCCACGGTACCACCTGTTCCATCTCGGCCAGGAAACGCTCGCGACGGTTTTGCTTGCGCTTACCGGCGTACTCGAAATCGGAAAAGCTCATCTGACTCATTGGATGACGGGCTTATAGAGGGCAGTTGGACGGAGGGCTATTTCAGCACAGGTCAGATGGCCTGAGCTGACTTGATCGGAGAATCCCTAGCACAGCTTGGGGATCTTCAGGTCGACATCGCCGGCGCGGGTCTACCAGAGGCAATCACGGTAGCCGGTGCGGCTGTTTTTCCGGTCTGGGTTTTTGACATCGAAGCCAGTGCCGCACAGGCTTCGATGTCCAATCCCATCCTGCGCTGGGCTACGAACTGGATCATTTGTTTTAGCAGATCTGCATCTCCCCCTTTCTCAACCTACTCGGTCAATGCGATGGTGGGCTTGGCCATTGTGGTTTCTCCGGTGAGTGTTTGGTCTTCGCAAACTCAACCTTAGGGTCTGTATGAAAGCCTTGAGACGAAGGTCAGGCAAGGCGAAACCTTCGGCTGGTTCAGTTACACCACTTCCCGGGACATGATCGAGAATCAGTCCTTACGCACTTGTAAATCAAACCTTTGAGGTAACTTTTCGTTGTGTGAAGCACGCTCATAAAGCAGCATACCCCTCCTCACCAGCTTTAAATTGACGTGTGACACTGCCAACATGGATGTAAACGCCCCTCCAACCAGCCAGCGAATGCCCAGCAGAACGCTTTACCGCTGGTCCCGCGGACCTCTCGAGGACCACTTGAGCGCGCTGGTTCCTCAATGGCGTGGGAAGGCTCTGGATATCAGGACTGAAGTGTTGGGGGCGAATGCCTCATTCGTGAATTATGTTCGTCATCATCGCTTTCTGGACCCGTCTACTGGGTTTGCGGTAGAGGTGGTGGAAAAGTCAATTCGTAAGGTGGCATTCATCGGCAGCCAGGAGGCGCGCTTTCATCGCTCCGAGGGCATGCTCACAGGTAGTACCCACTTCCGTTATCCCTGCTGCCTAGGGGTTATCGAAACACCTTGGGAGAGCCTGATCTTCACCGAATTTGTGCATGGCAAACCGCCCCACATGCACGCCATTGCCGAACAGTTGGCATGGGGTATTGCCGAACTGGAAATCCTCAGCCATAGCTATCTTCACTCACAACCGTTGGTCAAGACACCTTTGCTGTGGAGCATGGATTTCTACAGACCTTGGTTTCTGCTGCGACCACGCTTTAACTTTGCTCGCTGCCTCCCATCCCTACAGAAGCTCGGGCTAGAAGACGATCGGTTTGCTGGCCTAGCGGAGCGCTTCAAGGCCTTTTTGCCACTGACGCGCAAGATGGCAACCAGAGCAAAGAGCAGCCCACGCTGCATCAGCCATATGGATTACCTGCGCAAAAACCTATTCGTAGACAATGGCCAACTGCACCTGATCGACTGGAGCGAGGTAAAGGTTGGGCGCATAGGCTTTGACGGCGGCGCCTACCTGGGCAGCCTGTTCCGGCGCAAGGACATGAAGGTATTCCTGGCAGCGCAGGCCGAGTTCATTGAGACGTACCGAGCAGCCCTGCCGGAGCGCTTCGATGTGGAACAGGCGCTAGGGAACTTGCGCTACGTGTTTCTCCTCACGGCGCTGTTCCATTGCTTGCGCCCAGAAACGGTCGCTGAGTACAAGGAGCGCGACCGGATGGGGTTATTGCTGGAGAAATACCACTATTTGCTAGGGATGCTGGAGCAGGAGTAGATGAGCTTTTGTACCCATGGGGGGAAAAAGCTTCGCGGGTAAACCCGCTCCTACAGGCGTGCGTTACGTTCCCCCTGCGGTGTGGTGCGCCGCGGTTTCGAGGAGTTTGCCGGGATCAGATGTCATTTTGATGCCATAGGTCATCATCTGCACATATCGTCTAATTTCTTTTCGCGTTTTTTGCTCAGCGGCGCGCCTACAAATGTGAATTTGTATTAAGATTCGCCCTCGTTTGTTTCCACCGGACCCGCAGGGCTATAAGCCCATGCCGCCCCTTTGCTGAATGGATGCCGCTCCACGTATATGGACGACGCTTCGCCCCGCCCTCGCCTGCTGATCCTGTCAAAAGGAGCCCAGCGCATCAGTACGTTGCCTGCCTTGCTGCCCGAATTCGCGCTGCAAAGCGGTGCTGTGCGCGATGTCGAGCTCGCTGATTGGGTAATGGCCTGGGGCCGCAAGCCAAGCGCCATCAAGGCAATGGCCGAGGCGCGCAAGGCTGGCAAGCCCGTTCTCACGCTGGAAGACGGCTTCATCCGTTCCGTGGGCCTGGGCGCCGACGAGCCGCCCCTGTCGCTGATCGTCGATGACGTGGGCGTGTACTACGACGCTTCCCAGCCGTCCCGCCTCGAACAGTTGATCGCCACGCCCCTCGACGCCGAGCAAACCCAACGTGCCCTGGCGCTACGTGACCTGTGGCAGCAGCAACGGGTGTCGAAGTACAACGACGCACGCATCGAACTGCCAGCGTTGCCGGCCGACTGCGTGCTGGTGGCCGACCAGACCTGTGGCGATGCCTCGTTGCAAGGTGCAGGGGCCGGCGACTTCCGGGCCATGCTGGAGGCGGCATTGGCCCGCTACCCGCATAGCACCATCGTGCTCAAGGTGCACCCCGACGTGGTGGCCGGGCGCAAGGCCGGGCACTTCGACCTGGCAGCGCTGGCCGGCAACCCGCGGGTGCAGGTACTGGCCCACAATGTTCACCCGGCCGATTTGCTGCCCCGCATGCGTGCAGTGTTCGTGATGACGTCGCAACTGGGCTTCGATGCCTTGCTTTGGGACGTACCGGTGCACACCTGGGGCATGCCGTTCTATGCCGGCTGGGGGCTGACCGACGACCGCTTGCCGGCACCTTCACGCCGCAAGCCTGTGCCGTTGGCGCAACTGATTCATGCCAGCCTGGTGGCCTACCCGCGCTATGTCTGCCCAGAACGAGGTCAGCCGTGTACGCCAGAGGTGCTGATCAACTGGCTGGGCCTGCAACGGCGGCACCGCAGCGTGTTGCCAGGCACCGTACAGATGCTGGGTTTCAGCCGCTGGAAAGAACCGCTGGCAAACCTGTTTTTCAATGGCGCGGCCATTCGCTTCGTCAAGCCCGAGCAACCGCTGGCGCAAGACTTGCCCGTGGTGTCCTGGGGCTGCAAGCACGACACCCACCTTAGCGCCCACCCTCTACCCGTCAACCGGGTGGAAGACGGCTTCCTGCGCTCGGTCGGCCTGGGCGCCGGCAAGGCGCGACCGTTGTCGTGGGTGGTCGATGACCTGGGTATTTACTACGACGCCACCCGGCCTTCGCGCCTGGAGCGCATCCTGGCTGAAGAGCCGTTCGACCCGCAGTTGCTAGCCCGCGCGCATGCTTTGCGCTTGGCCATCTGCGCGGCGGGGCTGACCAAGTACAACTTGCCCGGCGCCAGCTGGCAGCGCCCCGCGCATGCGCAACGGGTGATCCTGGTGCCTGGCCAGGTGGAGGGCGATGCCTCCATCCGCTTTGGCGGCAACCGTATCCGCAGCAACCTGCAACTGCTGCGCGCCGTGCGCGAGCAAAACCCTGATGCGTGGGTGTTGTACAAACCCCACCCAGAGGTATTGGCCGGCACGCGCGCCCGCGGTGACGACGAAGCGCAAACCGTGCACTGGTGCGATGAAGTGATCGGCGATACGCCACTGCAGCAATTGCTGGAAGTGGTCGATGAATTGCATGTACTGACCTCGCAGTCGGGCTTCGAGGCCCTGCTGCGCGGTGTGCCGGTGACGACCTATGGCCAGCCGTTCTACGCCGGCTGGGGGCTGACCCGCGACATGGACCTTCAAGCACCGGTGCAGGCACGGCGCAGCCGACAACTGACGCTGGACCAGCTGGTAGCGGGCACGCTGCTGCTCTACCCCACTTACGTAAGCCTGGTGACCAACCGCTTCACCACCGCCGAACGAACCTTATACGAACTACAAAATTGGCACGCCTTACCGCAGCCTGGAGCTCCCTCCCGATGGCAGGACTTGAAACGACGCTTGAGCAGTTTGTTGGGCATGAAGCGCCCGACCAACTGAATGCAAGGGCGACGCGTGGTCCGCTGCTGCGTATCCCGTCACACAATTTTCTGCTGCTTCAGGGTGTCAGTTCGCCCTTCTTCAGCCGCCTTGCCAAGGGGCTGCGGGATATCGGCCAGCGAGTGCACAGTGTGCGCTTCAACGTCGGTGACGCCCTGTACGGCCCCGGCGGCGCGCAGCTGACCTGCCCGCACGCCCCGGAAGACATGGAGGCCTGGTATTCACAGGTGTTCCGCCAACTGGATATCACCGACCTGGTGCTGTTCGGCGACTGCCGCCCGGTACACCGCCCGGCCGTGACCCTGGCGCGGCTGTCGGGTATTCGCGTGCACGTGTTCGAGGAAGGCTACTTTCGGCCCTATTGGGTGACGCTGGAGCGCGACGGGGTCAACAACAACTCGCGTTTGCCACGTGACCCGCAGTGGTACCGCGATGTGGGCAAGTACATTCCGCGCTATCAGAATGGCAACCCGTTCAAGCTGTCGTTCGCCGCACGTGCCACGCACGATGTGCTGTACCATGCCGGCGGCGCGCTGAACCGGCTGTGCTTCCCGCGCTACCGCACCCATGCCCCGTTCAACGCCGCCATGGAGTACGCCGGGTTCATCCGCCAGGGCATGCGCCTGCTGCGCGCCCGTGTGCATGACGACGCGCTGGTGGCCGAAGTGGCCCGCGAGCGGCACCCCACGTTTTTGCTGCCCTTGCAGCTGGACAGCGATGCGCAAATCCGCGACCACTCGCCGTTCCAGAACATGACCCAGGTGATCGAGCATGTGATCGACTCGTTCTCGCTCAACGCCCCCTTCGATGCGCGCCTGCTGGTGAAAAACCACCCGTTGACGCCCGGGCTGGTCAACTACCGCAAGGTCACCGAGCAGTTGGCGCGCAAGTACGACGTGGCCGAGCGTGTCGATTTCATGGAAAGCGGGCACATGCCTACGCTGCTCTCGCACATCACCGGCATGATCACCGTCAACAGTACCGCGGGGGCTTCTGCATTGCTGCACCACCGCCCTACCTGCACGCTGGCCGAGCCGATCTACGCGATGCCGGGGCTAACCCACCAGGGCGGGCTGGATGATTTCTGGCAGCAGCCCGAAGCGCCCGACAACACGCTGTTTCAACGCTTCCGCAACACCGTCATCCACACCACCCAGGTCAACGGCGGCTTCTACACCGCCTGCGGCATGGACATGGCCGTGGCCAACTGCCTGGAAGTGCTGATGGCGAAAACCTCAAGAATCGAAAAATACCTATGAGTTCGCATGCCTCACCCCGCTGCATCCTCATCACCGGCGCCACAGGCGGTATCGGTGGCGCGTTGGCGCCTGCCTACGCCGCACCGGGGGTGACGCTGATCCTGCAAGGCCGGCGCCAGGACCGCCTGGCCGAAATGGCCGAACAATGCCGCGCCCTGGGTGCCCAGGTGCTGCTGGAAGCCCTCGACGTGCGCGACCTGGACGCCCTGCGGGCCATGGTGCGCCGGGTGAGCGAGCAGCATCAGCCCGACCTGGTGCTGGTGGGCGCAGGGCTTAACACCGCCGTGGGCGCCAATGGCGAAGCGGAAGACTGGGACGACAGCCGCGCCCTGATGGAAGTGAACGTGATGGCCGCCCTGGCCACCGTCGAAGCCGCCCTGCCCGCCATGCGCAGCCGTGGCGACGGGCAGATCGCCCTGTTCAGCTCACTGGCGGGCTGGCGTGGTTTGCCGGTCACACCGACCTACAGCGCCAGCAAGGCCGCCATCCGTGTGTACGGCGAGGCCATCCGCGACTGGCTGGCGCCGGAAGGGGTAAAAGTGAATGTGATTGTGCCGGGGTATGTGGAGTCGAAGATGTGCTTCGAAATGCCCGGGCCTAAACCTTTTCTGTGGACCGCCGACAAAGCGGCCAGGCGTATCAAGCGCGGGCTGGCGGCGAACCAGGCGCGTATCAGCTTTCCGTTCCCGCTCAACCTGGGCACCTGGCTGCTGGGGCTTATCCCGCAGTGGCTTTCTTCGATGATCCTGCGTGGGTTGAAGTACAGTGATTGATGTTTCCATGTTGCCGGTCGCTTTGATTGGCCTGGGCTTGACCGTCGCGGTCGAGCGCCTGCTGGTTCCCCGCCCTGCCCTGCGTCGCCCGGCCGATTGCTGGCTGCTGCACGCGGGGCTGTGGTGTGTGGCCTTCGGGCTGTTGTATGCGCTGACGGCGCGGCCGTTATTCAGTGGCGTGAATGTGTTGCTGCTGTGGCTGCTGATCGTGCTGGTAAGCAACGCCAAGTATCACTCGCTGCGCGAGCCGTTTGTGTGTGCAGATTTCGAGTATTTCAGCGATGCAGTGAAGTTTCCGCGGTTGTACTTGCCGTTCTTTGGCTTTGGCAAAGCCGCGCTGCTGGCGGTGGGGTTTCTGGTTTACCTGTGGGCGGGGTTGAGCTTCGAGGTGGCGGGCGCGCGGCTTGAGGCGTTGCTACCGTTGGCGCTGGGCCTGGGCTTGCTGCGCCTGGGGCATCGGCCTGTGAAGCCGAGTTTTGATGCCGAGCAGGATGTGCGTGGCTGGGGGTTGGCGGCCAGCTTGTGGCGGTACTTCTGGGCGGCGCGGGCGCCGGTGGACCGGGACGGGCTGGGCTCGCCGTTTGCGGGTGGGGCTGCGCCGGCCTCTTCGCAGCCGACAGTGGCCCAGGCCGGGGCGCTGCCGGACTTGGTCTCGGTGCAGAGCGAGTCGTTCTTCGATGTGCGTGGGCTGTGGCCTGGCGTGCGCCCGCAAGTGCTCGACCAGTACGACCTGCTGGCCAGCCAGGCGCTGGCCCGGGGCAAACTGCAGGTGGCGGCCTGGGGCGCCAATACGGTGCGGACCGAGTTCGCCTACCTTACCGGCATCCCTGCCGACCGGCTGGGCGTGCACCGCTTCAACCCGTACCGGGTGCTGGCCCGCCAGGGCCTGCCCAGTATCGCCTCCAGGCTCAAGGCGCAGGGGTACCGGACCATTTGCATCCACCCGTACGATGGTGGTTTCTATGGCCGCAACAAGGTGCTGCCGGCATTGGGCTTTGATGAATTCATCGATGTGAAGGCGTTCAACGCTTCGCAAAAGGCCGGGCCGTTCATTGGTGATTGCGCCGTGGCAGACAAAATCCGCGCACTGCTGCAGGCGCCAGGCCGCACCCAGCCGCTGTTCATCCATGCGGTCACCATGGAAAACCATGGCCCGTTGCACCTGGAAAGCGTAGCCGCGCACGAGCTGCCCACCTGGTTCGACCGCCCGCTGCAACCGGGCATGAAAGACCTGGCGCCCTACCTGCGGCACATCGGCAATGCCGACCGCATGCTGGGCATGCTGCGCGAAACCTTGCTGGCCCAGCCGAACGAGGCGCTGCTGTGCTTCTTTGGCGACCATGTGCCGATCCTGCCCGAGGTATACCAGGCTGTTGGTGCGCCCGCGGGTGATACCGACTACCTGGTGTGGTCCAACCGCCGCCAGCCTGGCTGCGGGGCCAGGCCAATGCCGGTGCAGCAGCTTTCCAGCACATTGCTGGCCCATGCCTTGGCGCCGGCAACCCGCCAGGACACGCCCATGGCCAGTGCCGGGGTAGCCTGACAACGTGGTGCGTATCGTTTTGGGATCGGACCTGTCGCCGGAGCGTGCCGCAGACCCTGCCTTGGCCCGTTTGCTGACCGAGGGCCGGGGGTCGCTGGCGTTTCTGATTGGCAATACGGCCTGCCGCTATCGCCTGCTGGGGGCGGCTATCCACTGGGACCGTGTGCTGCTGGCCTTCGACGGCGAGCAGGCACTGGGCTTTGCCGCGCTCAAGCATGGCCGGCGCGGGCCATTTGCCTTGCACTGGCGGCCGTTCGTGCGTGAGTTCGGCGTGTTGAGTGGCTGGGTGCGGTTTATCGGGTTCTGCCTGAGCGAGCTGCGCGAATGGCGCTACCCGTTCTTGCTGTACGGGCTGCGGGTCAGCAAGGCCGCACGCCAGCAAGGCGTGGGCTCGGCGCTGGTGCAGGCGTGCTGCGCGCACGCCGCCGGCCAGGGCTTTACCCAGGTAGAGCTGGAGGTGCCGCTGAGCAATCATCGGGCGCAGCACCTGTACCTGCATAATGGCTTTGCCCTGCGCCGCAAGCGCTGGGTGCCGTTCCCGCCGGTGCGCAACATGTGGCGGGCCGTGTAATGCACAACACACCGCCCTTTGCACCCCACTCGCCCGAAGGTTACTCGCCACCCGATGCCCTGGTAGACGGCAGCGGCTGGGTCGGCATCATGTCGCAATGGGTGGCCTGGAAGGTCCTGCACCTGCCGCAGTTCCTCGGCCCGGAAGGCCCGCCCTTCTGGCTGTGGCGCCGTGGCCGCAAGGCGCCCAAGGGGCTCAAGGCCATTGCCGGTATCGGCTACAAGCAGTCGTCGGCCCATGCCCGGGTGCTGTGCCAGCGCTGGGGGCTGCCCTACATTGCGCTGGAAGACGGTTTTTTGCGCTCGTCCTCGCTTGGCATCGAGGGCGATACGCCGATGTCCATGGTGGTCGACCCGGTGGGCATCCACTACCTGGCTGACCGCCCTTCGCTGCTGGAAAACATCCTGCAGCAGCCCGAGGCGCTCAGCGCATATGAACTGAATTGCGCCCGCGAACTGATTGCCTTGATGCGCAGCAGCGGCATCGGCAAGTACAACAACGCCCAGGACCTGCCCGACGACGACCCGCTGGGCCGTGATCGACCGCTGGTGCTGGTGGTGGACCAGACTGCCGGGGATTATTCGATCCCGGGCGGCGGGCTATGCGAAGCCGATTACGTGCGAATGCTGGATGAGGCCCTGGCAGAAAACCCGGATGCCGACGTGCGCGTGCGCATTCACCCGGACTGCCTGGGCGGGCAGAAGCCCAGTTGCCTGCTGGATGCCGCGCGGGCCCGTGGGGTAACTCTGGAGGCGCGGCCGGTAGCCTGGGCGTCACTGGCCCGGCGTGCCCGGCGCGTGTACGTGGGCACCAGCCAGGCCGGGCTGGAGGCGTTGATCCAGGGTGTGCCGGTCACCTGCTTCGGGCTGCCGTTCTATGCGGGCTGGGGGCTGACCGATGACCGCATGGCCATTGCTCGCCGGCAGGCACGGCCAGACCTTGTGCAACTGGTGGCGGCGGCCTACGTGCGTTACTGCCGTTATGTCGACCCATTGAGCGGCCAATTGACCGATGCCTTGACCGTTGCCCGCCAGTTGGCCAGCAAGAAAGCCCGCGATGCTGCGTTTGCCGGCCCCACCACGGTACTGGGCGTGAAGCGGCACAAGCAGCACAACATCCGGCGCTTTTTCGCAAGCCGTTGGGGGCAGTTGCGCTTCAGCGTGGACAGCCCGCAACTGATAAGCCAGGTAGCGGCCGAACAGGGCCGGCTGCTGGTATGGGCTGCGCGCGAGCCGGCCGGCCTGGCCGAACGTGCGCGCCAGGCGGGGGTGCCAGTGTGGCGGGTCGAGGATGGTTTCTTGCGCTCCACGGGGTTGGGGGCGACCAACAGCCCGGCGCTGTCACTGGTGCTGGACCGGGGTGGCATTCATTACGATGCGCAGTCTGCCAGCGACCTGGAGCAGCTGTTGCAGCGTGGCGAATTCGACGCCCCATGCCTGGCCGAAGCGGCGCGCTTGCGGGCGCAGATCGTTGCCAGCGGCACCAGCAAGTTCAACCTGCGCAGCAATGTGCGCCCGGTGCTGCTAGGGCAGCCGGGGCAGCTGAGGGTACTGGTGGTGGGCCAGGTCGAGGATGACGCCTCGGCGCTGTGCAGCGGTGGCGGTGCCGGGTGCAACCTGCGGCTGCTGCAACAGGTGCGTGCGCGGTTGCCGGATGCCTGGATTCTGTACAAGCCGCACCCCGACGTGGAGGCCGGCAAGCGCCGCGGGCACATCGCCCCGGCACAGCTGGTGGGGCTGGCCGATCAGGTACTGGCGGGTGTGGACATCGCCAGCCTGTATGGCCAGGTCGATGCGCTGCATACGCTCAGTTCCACCGCCGGTTTCGAAGCCTTGCTGCGCGGGCTGCCGGTGGTCACCTATGGCACGCCGTTCTATGCCGGCTGGGGCCTGACCGAGGACCATCAGCCCTTGCCCCGCCGCACCCGGCGTTTAACCCTGGACCAGTTGGTAGCCGGCGCCTTGTTGCGCTATGCGCGCTATGCCGACGTCCAGCAAGACCTGCCCTGCGATGCCTGGCACGCCCTCGCCTGCCTCAGCGCGCCCCACCCGGCGCCGGTGGCCTATCGGCGAGTGGCGCCGTTGCTCAACTATACCCGGACCATGCTCGGCTGTGGCCGGCCATTGGCCCCATCAAAGGACTAGATCATGCCTGTTTCGATCAAGGACATCGGCCGTTACGCGGCACTCCCCTGGCATTGCCTGCAGTTGGCTACCCATGCCAAGTCGTTCGAGAACAACCCGGTGCTGGGCAGCGCCCGGCTCAATGCCCTGGGCCTGCATGTGCAGCGTCGTCAGTTGGCGATGGCCATGGCAGGTTACCGTCGCAATGCGCTGGCCTCGCGGCTGGATGCCGGTGAGCGTGCGCATTTTGAGCAGAACGGTTTTTTCATTCGTGAAAACGCCCTGCCTGCCGAGCAGTTTGCGGCCTTGCGCGCCGAGCTGGGTGCATTGCGCAGCACTGGCTGGGAAATGCGCCAGGGCCGCGCGGTTACCCGCCGGGTCAGCCTTGACCAGGACGTGCTGGCGCAAAACCCGGCCAGTGCGGCGTTTGTGGCGGACCGTGGGGTGCGCGACCTGATTGCCTATGCGTCGTCCAATACAGGTGGCATTACCTACCAGTTGCAGTCGATCGTGATCGACGCTGCCAATGCCGACCAGGACCCGCAGACCCGCCTGCATGCCGACACCTTCCACCCCACGGCGAAAGCGTGGTTGTTCCTGGACGATGTGGCGGATGACCAAGGGCCGTTCAGTTATGTGCCGGGCTCGCACCGCCTGACGCCGGAGCGTTTGGCCTGGGAGTATCGTCAAAGCCTGGGGGCGGCGCGCTCCGGCGAGCAGATGCACCGTGAGGGTTCATTCCGCATCGACGAGCCCGAGCTGGCGGCCCTCGGCTTGCCGCCGCCCCGTCGCTTTGCGGTGCCAGCCAACACCCTGGTGGTGGCCGACACGTCTGGTTTCCATGCCCGTTGTGCAAGCCATCAGGCCAGCCACCGCGTCGAGATATATGCCAGCCTGCGGCGTAACCCGTTCATTCCATGGCGCGGGGCGCACCTGTTTGCATTGCCATGGATTGCCAACCACCACATGCGTTGGGATATCCGGTTGAAGCGGTTGATGGGGTTTGGCAAGAAGAGCCATTGGCGGTTTGTGGAGCAGTTGAATGCGTATGAGGCACCGCATATCTGACCCCCGCCCGGCCCCCGGCCCGGTGGTGAGACGCAGACCATCGTAGGAGCGGGTTTACCCGCGAAAGGGCCCGGCCTGCTGGCCAATATCCCTGGTCATTCACCGTTGCCGCCGCCACCGTATTCGCGGGTAAACCCGCTCCTACACGGAAACGCATCCGTGGTTGAGCGCAGGCCGTCGTAGGAGCGGGTTCACCCGCGAAAGGGCCGGGCCTGCGGGCCAGTATCCTTGGCCGTTCACCGTTGCTGCCGCCACCGTATTCGCGGGTGAACCCGCTCCTACACCTGATCTGGGGTGGACACAGTTCGGTGGTTGGGCGCAGGCCGTCGTAGGAGCGGGTTTACCCGCGAATGGGCCGGGCCTGCGGGCCAGTATCCCTGGCCGTTCACCGTTGCTGCCGCCACCGTATTCGCGGGTAAACCCGCTCCTACACGGAAACGCATCCGTGGTTGGGCGCAGGCCGTCGTAGGAGCGGGTTTACCCGCGAAAGGGCCGGGCCTGCTAGCCAATATCCCTGGCCAATCACCGTCCCCCCCTGGTCAGTGGGCACATTCTGCAATGGTTGAATCGCTGCTGACGTCATGAGGACGTCTACGCTGGCTCGAACGATCGAAGCCTCAAGGATGACCACATGCACTACGCCCACGCCCACCATCTGCGCCGCCATCGGGTTTCACACCCCGGCAGGCTGTACATGCTGACAACCGTCACCCACCAGCGTCGCCCGCTGTTTCACAACTTCAACCTGGCCAGGCTGGTGGTCAATCACCTGCGCCAGGCAGACCGGGAAAACAGCTGCGTCACGCTGGCCTGGGTGGTCATGCCCGACCATGTGCATTGGCTGATAGAACTGAAACAGGTGACACTGGCCACGTTGATGCGCCGCTTCAAATCAAGGTCCAGCCTTGCCTTGCACAAGGCTGGCGTAACAGCCAACCCCATCTGGCAGGCGGGCTACTGCGATCGCGCCATGCGCAAGGATGATGACCTGCTCAACGCCGCTCGCTACATCATTGCCAACCCGGTCAGGGCCGGCCTGGCACCCAATGTCGGCGAATACCCACACTGGGATGCCATCTGGCTGTAGGCGTGGCCATCACCCCAGCCGCGCCATCTCCTCCGCCACCACCGCCACGGTATGCCTGATCTGCTCTTCCGTATGCTCGCAAGACACAAAAAACCGCACCCGCGCCGAATGCTCCGGCACCGCCGGGTACAGGATCGGCTGGGCATTGATGCCACGCTCGAACAGGGCGCTGGACAAGCGGCCGGCCTTGAACGAACTGCCGGTAATCACCGGGATCACCGCCAACCCGGTACTGGTCGCCGTGTCCAACCCAGCTTCACGCGCCAGGCGCAGGAACAGCTCCCCTCGCGCCTGCAGTTGCGCTACCCGCTCGCTGTCTGCAGCCAGCAGCTTCAACGCTGCCAACGCAGAGGCCGTGACCGCCGGCGGCATGCCAACACTGTACAAGAAGCCCGGCGCCAGAAACTTCAGGTGCTCGATCAGTGCCGTGCGGCCCGCAATGTACCCGCCGCAACTGGCCAGGGTCTTGCTCAAGGTCCCCATCCAGATGTCGACGTCATCGCCAGCCAACCCATAGTGCTCGCGAATACCTTTGCCCGTCGCACCCATCACCCCCAGCGAATGAGCTTCATCCACCATGAGGAAAACCTTGTGCTTATGCTTGAGCTCGACGAACCGGGGTAGCTCGGGGTAGTCGCCGTCCATGCTGTAGATGCCTTCCACCACCACCAGCACCCGCTCGAAGTGCTGGCGTTGCTCGCCCAGCAGGCGGTCCAGCGCCTGCCAGTCGTTGTGGGCAAAACTCAGACGGCGGGCACCGGACAGCTGGATACCCTGCAGCACGCTGTTGTGAATCAGCTCGTCATGCACCACCAGGTCGCGTGGCCCGAACAGGTAGCCGATGGTGGTGACGTTGGTGGCATGGCCGCTGACCATCACCACCGCATCGTCCACCTCGTACAGGCGCGCCAGTTCGCGCTCCAGCTCACGGTGCAGCGGGCGGTCGCCAGAAACCGGGCGGCTGGCCGACACCGAGGTGCCGTAGCGGTCGATCGCCGCCTTGGCCGCTTCGGCCACGGTCGGGTGGCCGGAGTAGCCCAGGTAGTTGTAACTGGCAAAGTTGAGAAACTCGCGCTCGCCAATCTGCGTCTGGGCACCGGCGGTGCCCTGGTGCATACGGAAGAACGGGTTGCTCACGCCCAACTGCATGGCGCTTTGCTGGAGTACCCGCAGTTGCTGGTACCCCGGGTGCTGATCAAAGCGATAGTGCGCTTCGGGCACCTTCAGGGCAGCCTGCTGTACCTGCTCCAGGGTGGCGCCCTGCTCGCCCTCGGCAGCCACATGGCGGCGCCGGGCGAGGGCTTGCTGGATCAGGCGTTGCTTGGCATCGCCACCAAGGCCGGTCGGGGTTCTGGCTGTCATCTGGCACTCTTAATCAATCAATCGGTTGGGTGCCGCGTTGCTGTCGGCCAAGGCTGCGTTCAACTGCGCCAACTCTTCGGCACTGTGCTCGCTGCCATGGCGGGCAAGCACATTCTGCGCCAGTTGCTCTTCGCCGCTGCCCGCTTCACCACGCAGCAGCTCCAGCAAGCGTGCGGCAAGCTTGTCGATGCTGGAGCTGTCACTCAGCTCCATCACCGGCAGGCGAATACCGAAACGCTCCTCCAGCGCCACCACCAACTCAACGCTCATCAACGAATCGAGCCCCATTTCCTGCAGCGGGCGCTGGGCATCCAGGCGTGCTGGCGGCAGGCGCAAAATCTCGCACACCTCGTGCTTGAGCATGTCTACGAAGCGTTCGAGCAGTTCGCCATCGTCAAGCTCCTCCAGCATGCGCTGGATGTCTTCACCGCCACCTTCATCCTCATGATCGCCGCCGTAGGCACGGGCCAGTTCGCTGAAGCGCGGTGTAGTGGCGCTCGGCAGGAAGCGCGCCAGGGCCTTGAAGTCCAGCTCCAGCACGCCATGGCCGTTATCACCCTGCAACAGCATGGCCTCGAGCTGTGCCAAGGCTGCCTCGGCCCGCAGCGCCGAGCCCCCCATGCGGCTCTGCAGGGCGTCCTTGATCTGGCTGTTGCGCGCCAGGAAACCGACATCGTCGATGGCGCCCCACAGCACGGCGGTGGCTGCCTGGCCCTGAGCACGACGGTGCCGCGCAAGGGCTTCGAGCCAGTGGTTGGCCGCCACGTAGTTGGCCTGGCCGGGGTTGCCGAACAAGGTGGTGGCCGAGGAGAACATCACGAAGAAGTCCAGCGCCAGCCCCTGGGTCAGCTCGTGCAGGTACTGAGCGCCCTTGGCCTTGGGTTCCAGCACGCGACGCAACTGGTCGCCGTCAAGGTTGCGGATCAGGCTGTCGTCAATCACCGTCGCGGCATGCACCAGGCCACGCAGTGGCCATGGGCTGGCGCCAATGCGATCAAACACCCCGCGCAGTTGCTCACGGTCGGTGATGTCGCACGCCACGGCCTGCACATCGATACCTTGGGCGTGCCACAACGCCAGCTGCGGTTGGGCCTCTTCACTGGCCGGGCCACGACGGCCCAGCAACACCAGGTGACGGGCACCTTTGTCGATCAGCCACTGCGCAGTACGCAGGCCAAAGCCACCCAGGCCGCCGGTGACCAGGTAGCTGGCATCGGCGGCAAGCTGCAATGCCCGCACCGGCTGCACGCGGGTGTCGACGGTTTGCTGGATAGGGTTGGCGTACGTCACCACGACCTTGCCAATCTGCCGCGCCTGCTGCATGTAACGGTAGGCTTCGACCACCTGATTGGCGTCGAACTCGCGGAACGGCAACGGATGCAGGATGCCCTGCTCGAACAGTTCCATCATTTCGGCGAACAGGCGGCGGGTGAGCGCAGGGCGCTCGCTCATCAGCTGGTCAGCGTCGATACCGAAATAGCTGATGTTGTTGCGGAACGGGCGCAAGCCGATACGGGTGTTCTGGTAGAAGTCGCGCTTGCCCAGCTCCAGGAAGCGACCAAACGGCTTCAGCACCTGCAGGTTGCGGTTGATGGCCTCACCGGCCAGCGAATTGAGCACCACGTCCACGCCACGCCCACCGGTGGCCGCCAGCACCTGGTCGGCATAAGCCAGCGAACGGGAGTCGTAGATGTGGCTGACGCCCAGCAGGCGCAGGAAGTCGCGCTTCTCGTCGCTGCCTGCGGTGGCGTGGATTTCTGCGCCCAGCCATTTGGCGATCTGGATGGCAGCGATGCCCACGCCACCGGCAGCGCCGTGGATCAGCACCTTCTCGCCCGGCTCCAGGCGCGCCAGGTGATGCAGCGCGTAGTACACGGTGAAGAAGGTACTCGGAATGGTCGCCGCCGCCTCGAACGACATCCCTTCGGGGATGCGTGCAACGGCGTTGGCGTTGGTGACCAGGCGGTTGGCGAAGCTGCAGGGGCCAAAGCCCACCACACGGTCACCCGGGGCGAAGTTGCCCACTGCCTCGGCGCCTTTGCCCTGCACCACACCGGCAAATTCGAAGCCCAGGGTAGGGCCGGAGAAGCCGTTTTCGATGGCTTCATCCGACAGCAGGCCGAGGGCGAACATCACGTCACGGAAGTTAAGGCCCGTCGCGCGCACCTGAATGTCCAGCTCATCCGCCGCCGGTTGACGCGGCTCACGCACTTCCCAGCGCAGGTTGCGCAGCTGGCCCGGCAGGTCGAAGCCCAGGCACACCCACTGCGCATCGCCCACTGCGCGGCGCGGCTGGTCGGCCAGCACGCGCAGGCGCGGCACGTAGCGACGGCCTTCGGCGTCCAGGGCCAGCTCGGTTTCGCTGTCGGCGTGCAGCAACGCAGGTACCGCCAGCTCGACCGCTGCCGCGTGGGCCAGATCGAGCAGGCGAATACGACAGTTCGGGGATTCGTTGGCCAGGGTACGGCCAAAGCCCCACAACGCCGCGTCGCCGATGGCCGCAACGTCAGCGGCGGTGTCGACGCTGTGCAGGTGCTCGGCAGCGCCACGGCTGAACAGCCAGCACTGCGGGGCGATCGTCAGCGACTCACAGGCCTGCACCAGCGCGGCCGCTTGCATGCAGCGCTCGGCCTGGCCATCGAGGCCTGTGCCGCTGTCGAAACCGGCCAGGTGCAGCACATGCTCAGGGGGCTGGGCAAAGGCGCCAAGCTGAGCCGCCAGCGCCTGGGCGTCACCCGGCTGCAACAGGTCAACCTGCTGGCCCTGGGCGCGCAGTTGCTCTGCCAGGCGCAGGGCAGCGCCCTGCCCGGCTTCGGCGAGTACGGCCCAGCGCTGCACGGCCACGGGTGCAGCAGTGTCGGCACCGGCGGGCTTGTCCGCCAGCAACAGGTAGCTACCACAGGCGTTACCCGGCAACGCTTCCAGCGTGCGCAACGCGGTCAGGCCATGCCGCTGCAGCTCATGGCTCCAGAACGCCGGGCCTTGCTGGCGCGACAACGCCTGCTGCGGGCCGGCCAGCCACCAGTCTGGCTGGGCACCGAAGACGAAATCGGCCCAGCGCGCCGGATACTGCCCAAGCAGCGCCAACTGGCCGTGCGGGTTGAGCCGGCCACTGGCCAGGCGCAGGGCGTCACCCACGGTACCAAGGGGGCCAAAGTCGGTAGGCACCAGTACCCAGTCGAACGTACCGGCGTCGGCCAGTTGCTCCAGGCCAAGCACCTCCAGCGCCGGGCAATCGTCACGCAGACGCTGCTCAAGCTCAGGCTCGGCGACGCAGTAGGCATAATCGAGGCGATCGAAATCCAGGCCGGCGTACAACAGCTCGGCAAACGAAGCGCCACCGAAGCCGAATTCCAGCACACGCAGGCGCTGGCCGCGCGGCAGTTGCGCCAGGCGCGCGGCCAAGGTCTGGCCAATGCCGCTGAGCAGGTGCTGCTGCCCTGCCGCACCCAGCACCAGGCGCGCCAGGCTGGCACCGCTGGTTTCGCGCGGTTGCAGAGTGTCGAAGGCCTGGCTGCCATCCAGCAACGCCGACAGATGACGGCCGATACGGCCCACGGAATGGATAATCTGGAAGTACTCGGGGTAGCTTCTGAACAGCTCTTGCCAGATAGCCTGCGAGGTCGGGCGCTCGCCCTGGTCGACCAATTGCCAGCCACCGTCAGCGCTACGCAGCAGGCTGCCGTCGTGCTCGGCATGGCGCAACAGCATCGCCAGGAAGTCGCCCTGGCCCTGCGACCACTGCGCGACCTGCTCGGCACTGATGCGGCCGCCGGCCTGTTCCACCGCATCGAGGACAAAGCTGCTGCACAGCACATCCAGCAGTGGCTCCACTTCATTCAGGTAACGCACCTGTGCCGGCTCGTCGGCCAGGCACTGCAAGGCCTCGACCAGCGGCGAGCAGGCCACGGCGTTACGCTGCACAGGCACAACCGCGCCTGGCGCGGCCTGCCCCACATGGCCCATACGCTTGATGTCGCCACTGCGGTCGTACTGCAGGCGCACGGCACGCATGCGCGCATCCTTGATCGCCAGTACGGCAGCGCCGCTGGCATCGAACAGGGTGAAGTCGACCAGCAGCGAATGCGCGGTGCGCTTGCGTTGACGCACCTCGGCCAGCACCGGCACACCGCCAGCATTGGTAAAGGCAATGCGCCCAAGCTTGACGGGGATGAACGCCAGGCCATCGTCATGCCCCTGGCGGCTGGCCAGCAGCTCGGTAATCAGCTGGAAGGCACCATCCAGCAGCGCCGGGTGCAGGTGCAGGCTTGCCAGTTCGTGTTCGATGGCAGCAGGCACGACCAACTGAGCCAACACGCGCTCCCCTTCCACCCAGGCTGCGGCCACCGTCTGGTAAGCGGGGCCGTAGTTCAGGCCAACCGCGCTGGTCATTGCCAGGTGCTGCTCGCCGGTGAAGTCTGCCGGGCGGGCTGGCAACGCCGGTGCCCGGGAGTCCAGCAGCACACCGCGCGCTTCGCCCGGCAAGCGTGCAACCACGTGCTGTACCCAGTCTTCGCGTTGCATCAACGTGCGCGAGCTGATGCGCAATGTGCCGTCGGCCTCTTCGACCTGCACGCGCACTTTCTTGATGACTTCGCTGCTCAGCAGCAGAGGGTTGTGGATTTCCAGCTCTTCGATATCGACGAACTCGCCCGGCTGGTGCAGTTGCGCCACGGCCAGGGCCAGCTCGGTAAAGCCTGCACCCGGGAACAGTACCGACTCACCCACCTTGTGGTCGGCCAGGGTCGGGTACTGCTGGGTATCCAGGCGGTTTTCCCAGGTCAGCGCCTGGTCTGTTACCGGGTAACCCAGCAACGGGTGCACGCGCTCGTGGCTCAGCGGGCCATAGGCCTCGGCAGTGACCGGCAAGCTGAAATGGTCGTGCTGCCAGGCATAGTTAGGCAGGCGAAGCGGGCGCCCGGTCACCGGGAAGCGTGCCTGCCACTGTGGCTCGACGGCGGCAATCTGCAGGCGGGCTACGGTACGTTCCAGCAGCAGCGGGCTGTGGTCGTTGCGCTTGAGGGTACCAATCACCTGCCCCGGTTGTTCGCACTCAACCAGCACATCGTTGACGTAGCTGCGCAGGATCGCATGCGGGCCCACTTCGACGAACAGGTTAAGGCCATTGCGCACCAAGGCAGCCAGCGCGCCCTGGAACAGCACCGGGAAGCGAATGTTCTGCCACCAGTACTGGCTGTCCAGGCGTTCGCCGTTCAACTGGCCACCGACGACAGTGGAGTAGAACGGGATCTTCGTAGCCTGCGGGCGGATATGCGCGAGGTCGTCGATAACCGCTTGCTTGATCGGGTCCATGGCCGGCGAGTGGAAGGCGTAGTCCAGGTCCAGGCGACGGGCGAATACCTGGCGCTCTTCCAGGGCCGCTTCCAGCAGTGCCAGGGCGTCGACCTCACCGGCCACAGTGGCGCCGCGGGCGCTGTTCTCGCCCGCCACCACCAGGCGGCCATCCAGTTTCAGTTCGGCAATCAGTTGCGCCGTGGCCTCACCCGAGAGGCCGACCGCCGTCATCTTCCCGGTACCACGGGTCAGGCCCTGCAGGCGGCTGCGGTGGTAGATGACCTGGGTGGCGTCCTCCAGGCTCAACGCGCCGCTGGCCCAGGCCGCCGCCACTTCACCCACACTGTGGCCGATCACCGCCACCGGGTGGATGCCTTCGGCAGCCAGCACTTTGGTAACCGCCACTTGCAGGGCAAACAGCGCAGGCTGGGCGATTTCGGTACGTGCATAACGGCCTTCGCCGTTGTCACCCAGCAGCTCGGCGCGCAGCGAGTAGCCCGCCAAGGGCTGGAACAACGCGTCCACTTCATCCACGGCGGCGGCGAACAGCGGCTGGTCGAGCATCGCCCGGCCCATGCCCTGCCATTGCGAGCCGTTGCCGGAATAGACAAATACCGGTGCCGAGGCGCCGTCCAGAGCCTGGCCGGCCTCCAGCACTGCACTCAGTTCGCTGAGGGTCGGGTCCTGGGCATAGTCGTCCAGCGCCTGGGCGGCTTCGGCCGCGTTGTCGCAGACCAGCAGCAGGCGGTGGCTGTGTGCATCGCGGCGGAACATCGCCTGGTAGGCCACATCGTAATAGTCGGCCTGGGGCTGCCCGGCCAGGTAGGCGGCAAAGCGTTCAGCGGTTGCGCGCAAGCCTTGTTCGCTCTTGGCACTGAGCAGTAACGGCACGCGCCGGGCGCTGCCCGCTTGCGCTGCCGGCGCCTGTGGCTCGGGGCTTTGCAGGATGACATGGGCGTTGGCGCCGCCAAAGCCGAACGAGTTCACCCCTACGATCAACTGGCCATCGGCCTTCAGCGGCAGGGGCTCGGTGACCACCTGCAGGTTGAGGTCGGCGAACGCGATGTTCGGGTTGAGCGCCTGCACGCCAATGGTAGCGGGCACGGTGCGCTCGGCCAGGCAGTTCAGTGCCTTCATCAGGCCAGCCACGCCAGAGGCGGCTTCAAGGTGCCCGAGGTTGCTCTTCACCGAGCCGATTGGCAGCGGGTTGCCGGCGCCGCGCGCCTGGCCCAGTGCCTCGCCGATGGCGCGGGTTTCGATCGGGTCTCCCACGGCGGTACCGGTGCCGTGGGCCTCCAGGTAGTCCAATTGCTCGGGGGCGATGCCGGCCTGGGCGTAAGCGCGCTTGAGCAACGCCGCCTGGGCCTCGGCATTGGGCAGGGTCAGGCTGGACTTGCGCCCGTCGGTGTTCACCGCACTGGCCGCCACCACCGCCAAAATGGTATTTCCATCGGCCACTGCCTGGTCGTAGTCCTTGAGCAGGAACAACCCGCCGCCTTCGGAGCGGGCGTAACCGTCGCCGTTTTCGTCGAACGACTGGCAGCGCCCGGTGCGCGACAGCATGGTCGCCTTGGCGAAGATCATGAAGCCGAACGGGTGCATGTGCAGGCTGATACCACCCGTTACGGCTTGGTCGACATCACCGCTGAGGATGGCCTGGCACGCCTGGTGGAAGGCCACCAGCGACGACGAGCAGGCGGTGTCGATGGCCATGCTCGGGCCACGCAGGTCGTAGAAGAACGACAGGCGGTTGGCCGCGATACTCATGGTGTTGCCGGTCGCCGTGGCGCCATCGATGGCCGACAGGTCCTCGAGCAGGCGGTAGGACTGCTCGACACCGGCGATGCCCAGGTACACGCCACAGTTGCTGCCACGCAGGCTGGACGGCTTGACCCCGGCGTTTTCGAAGGTTTCCCAGCACATTTCCAGCAGCATGCGCTGCTGCGGGTCCATCATCGCGGCTTCACGCGGCGAGATGCTGAAGAAGCCAGCGTCGAAAGCGCTGATATCACCCAGGGTGCCTGAGGCGAAGGTGTAGCTGGATGCAGGGCTGGCCTTGTCCGGGTGCAGGAACTCGCGTTTGTTCCAACGCGACGGGTCAACCTGGGTCACCAGGTCGCGGCCCTCCATCAGGTTTTGCCAGAAGCCTGCATTGGAAGAGCCAGGAAAACGGTACGCACAACCAACGATTGCAACCTTTCTACGCTTGATCAAAACCTATTCCTTCAAATCTCATCGGGCACCGTCCCATCCGTCGGACAGCCGGCATGCCTGGCCTGGCCACGAAACTGGCCATTCGTTATATGTCACTGATGATTGTCTGGGTACCTGAAACTGCCATGCACGCAGGGGGCGCAAGACTCATGGTCTGGAACTGGCGTGGGAATGTTCAGATTTGTGTGTGCGGATGATACGCGGGTTGTGGGGGTGGGAAAACCCTGGGGTGAGGGATGGTTCACAGCGTGGGAGCGGGTTTACCCGCGAATACGGTGGCGCCGGCAACGGTGAACGGCGGGTGGAAATTGGCCAGCAGGCCCGGCCCCTTCGCGGGTAAACCCGCTCCTACACGACGGCCTGTGCCCACCCACCGACCTGTGTCCACCACCAGCCTGTGTCCAACCCCCGAGGTGTGTCCACCACCAATCTGCGTAGGAGCGGGTTTACCCGCGAATACGGTGGCGGCTGCGACGGTGAATGGCGGGTGGAGATTGGCCAGCAGGGCCGGCCCTTTCGCGGGTAAACCCGCTCCTACACGGCGGCCTGTGTCCAACCACCGAGGTGTGTCCACCACCAATCTGTGTAGGAGCGGGTTTACCCGCGAATACGGTAGCGCCGGCAACGGTGAACGGCGGGTGGAAATTGGCCAGCAGGGGCGGCCCTTTCGCGGGTAAACCCGCTCCTACACGACGGCCCGTGCCCAGCCACCGAGGTGTGTCCACCACCAATCTGCGTAGGAGCGGGTTTACCCGCGAATACGGTAGCGCCGGCAACGGTGAACGGCGGGTGGGAATTGGCCAGCAGGCCCGGCCCCTTCGAGGCTTGAACCGCCCGTGGAATGGCGGCCCCGCCCCACCGAGGTTGTTACCTCAATAAACCGTGCCTTGAATCAAACGCAGCAGGTACTGGCCATAACCGGTCTTGGCCAGCGGTGCTGCCAGCGTCTCCAACTGTTGGGCATCGATCCACCCCTGCCGGAATGCCACCTCTTCGGGGCAGGCCACTTTCAGCCCTTGCCGCCGCTCGATCGTCGCGATATACCCGCTTGCCTCGAGCAACGAGTCATGCGTCCCGGTATCCAGCCAGGCATACCCGCGCCCCATGATCTCTACCGACAAACGGTGCTGCTCCAGGTACGCGCGGTTCACGTCGGTAATCTCCAGCTCACCACGCGCGGATGGCCGAATGCTTTTGGCAATCTCGATCACGTCGTTGTCGTAGAAGTACAACCCGGTCACGGCATAGTTGGACTTGGGTTTGGCCGGTTTCTCTTCCAGGCTGATGGCATTACCTTGCCCGTCGAATTCGACCACGCCATAACGCTCGGGGTCTTGCACGTGATAGGCGAACACACTGGCGCTGCCCTGGCGGTCCATCGCGTTGCGCAGCAACTGCTGGAAGTCGTGGCCGTAATAGATGTTGTCACCCAGCACCAGCGCGGTGGGGGCGTTGCCGAGGAAGTCTTCGCCAATTAGAAACGCCTGGGCCAGGCCGTCCGGAGATGGCTGCACGGCGTAGGTGATGTTGATGCCCCAGCGGTGGCCGTTGCCCAGCAGCTGCTCGAAGCGCGGGGTGTCTTGCGGGGTGGAGATGATCAGGATGTCATGAATGCCCGCCAGCATCAGTGTGGTCAGCGGGTAATAGATCATCGGCTTGTCGTACACCGGCAGCAGTTGCTTGGAAATTGCCAGGGTCGCCGGGTGCAGGCGGGTACCCGACCCACCCGCCAGAATGATGCCTTTACGCTTCATAGTGGTCCTTTCTCGTGGATTTCCGTCAGCATGCGAGCCACACCCAGGCGCCAGTCTGGCAGGGTCAGGGCAAAGGCCTTCTGCAGTTTATGGGTATCGAGACGCGAGTTGGCCGGCCGCATGGCCGCCGTCGGGTAAGCCTCTGTGGTCAAGGGGGTGACGTTCTCGGCATGAGCTTTCAGCGGCACGCCATGGACCGCCGCTTGCTCCAGTACGTAACGGGCATAGCCGCACCAGGTGGTTTCACCCTCAGCGGCCAGGTGGTACAGGCCAGCCAGGGATGGGTTGCGGCGCGTGGCGACAATGGCGTGGGCGGTGATGTCGGCGATCAGTTCTGCACCCGTCGGGGCACCGTGCTGGTCATCGATCACGCCCAGGCTGTCACGCTCCGCAGCCAGGCGCAGCATGGTTTTGGCGAAATTGTTGCCGCGTGCGGCATACACCCAGCAGGTGCGGAAGATCAGGTGCTGGCAACCGGCAGCCTGGATCGCTTGCTCGCCGGCCAGCTTGCTGGCGCCATAGGTATTCAATGGGTCAACGGCATCGTCTTCGCGCCAAGGCTGGGTGCCCTGCCCCGGGAACACATAGTCGGTGGAGTAATGTACCAGTAGCGCGCCACATTGGGCGGCAGCGCGGGCCAGCACGCCGACGGCGTCGGCGTTTACCTTGAAGGCTTGCTCACGGTCACTCTCGGCCTTGTCCACGGCAGTGTAGGCCGCCGCATTGACGATGACATCGGGGGCATAGACACGGACAGTTTCGGCCAGGCCCGGCAAGTTGGCCAGGTCGCCACAGTACGCCTGGCTGCGAGCGTTCAGCGCCAGCAACTGCCCCAGTGGGGCCAGGCTGCGTTGCAGTTCCCATCCTACCTGACCGTCCTTACCCAGCAGCAGCACCTTCATGCAGAACGCCCTGCGTAGTTTTTTTCTACCCAGTCGCGGTAACTGCCAGACTGCACGTTCTGCACCCAGTCCTGGTTGTCGAGGTACCAGGCCACGGTTTTGCGGATGCCGGTTTCGAACGTTTCCGCAGGCTTCCAGCCAAGCTCCTGCTCCAGCTTGCGGGCATCGATGGCATAACGGCGGTCGTGACCTGGACGGTCGCTTACGTAGGTGATCTGTTCGGCGTAGGGCTTGCCGTCGGCGCGTGGGCGCAGTTCGTCCAGCAGCGCGCATACGCGGTTGACGATGTCCAGGTTGGGCTTTTCATTCCAGCCGCCGACGTTGTACACCTCACCAGCTTTGCCGGCCTCCAGTACGCGGCGGATGGCGCTGCAGTGGTCCTTTACGTACAACCAGTCGCGAATCTGCTGACCGTCGCCATACACCGGCAGTGGCTTGCCGGCCAGGGCGTTGACGATCATCAGCGGGATGAGCTTTTCCGGGAAGTGATAAGGGCCGTAATTGTTCGAGCAATTGGTGGTCAGCACCGGCAGGCCGTAGGTGTGGTAGTACGAACGCACCAAGTGGTCGCTGGCAGCCTTGCTGGCCGAGTACGGGCTGTTAGGCTGGTACTGGTGGGTTTCAGTGAAAGCCGGTTCGTCGGCAGTCAGAGAGCCATACACTTCGTCGGTAGACACATGCAGGAAGCGGAATGCCTGCCGCGCCGGCTCATCAAGGCCGCCCCAGTATGCACGCGCGGCTTCCAGCAACTGGAACGTGCCGACGACGTTGGTTTCGATGAAGGCTTGCGGGCCATGGATCGAGCGGTCGACGTGAGACTCGGCGGCAAAGTTGATGATGGCGCGGGGCTGATGGGCATTCAGTAATTCCGCGACCAGCCGGCTATCGGCAATGTCGCCGTGCACGAAGATATGGCGCTTGTCGCCCTGCAGGCTGCTCAGGGTCTGCAGGTTGCCTGCATAGGTGAGTTTGTCCAGGTTGACCACGGGTTCGTCATCGCCGGCCAGCCAGTCCAAAACGAAGTTCGCCCCGATAAAGCCTGCACCGCCGGTTACCAGAATGGTCATGTTTGTCTGCTTCCGTTGTCAGGGTCTGCGCTTCCACTTTCAGGATTCTAGCCTGTCGGCGGTTGATTCGAGAGCGAAGACGATGGCAACGTGACATTCAGGCTGGAATGGCGGAGATACAGGGGCCGCGCTGCGGCCCTGTGGAAGCAGGTTTACCTGCAAAGCAAGGTCAAGGCTCCAGGCGCCGCTGCTGGTAAATCCAGTCGACAATCTCGCCTTCCGGCGAATAGCCGCTCACGGTTTCGCGCAGTAACTGCCGTACCCGCACAAAGTCATCAACCGCCGCTGCCGCCATCAGCTGCCGCAGGAACTCCTTGAGCGTATCCCAGGGCAGGAAGTCTTCGTTGGCACTCATGATCATCGGGTGACGGGTCGCAATGACGTTATCGCCGATCAGCAACTCTTCATACAGCTTTTCCCCCGGGCGCAACCCGGTGAACTCGATGGCAATATCACCCATCGGGTTACGCTCGGAGCGCACACTGAAGCCCGACAGGTGAATCATCTTCTCGGCCAGTTCCACAATTTTCACCGGCTCGCCCATGTCCAGCACGAACACATCGCCACCCTTGCCCATGGAGCCGGCCTGAATTACCAGCTGCGCGGCCTCGGGAATGGTCATGAAGTAGCGGGTGATCTTGGGGTGGGTGACGGTAAGCGGGCCGCCCGCCTTGATCTGCTTGTGGAACAGTGGAATCACCGACCCCGATGAGCCCAGCACGTTACCGAAGCGCACCATGGTGAAGCGGGTCTTGTTCACCTGCGAAACGTTGCTGCTGTCGCCAAACAGCACCGGCGCCACTTCGCGGCTCAGCGCCTGCAGGGTCATCTCGGCCAGGCGCTTGGTGCTGCCCATCACATTGGTCGGGCGCACGGCCTTGTCGGTGGAAATCAGCACGAAGTTGGCAACTCCGGCCTGCAACGCGGCCTGGGCAGTGTGCAGTGTGCCGATGACATTATTCATCAGGCCTTCGGTGATGTTGTGCTCCACCATCGGCACGTGCTTATAGGCGGCTGCGTGATAGACAGTGTCGACGTGCCAGGTGCGCATGATGTCCAGAAGCTGGGACTGGTTGCGCACCGAGCCCAGGATGGGTACCAGGCTGACCGTAAGGGATTCACGGGCAACACGCTGCTCCAACTCGGAGAGGATGCTGTAGAGGTTGAATTCACTGTGATCGAAAAGCAGCAAGTACTTGGGCGTCTGCCCCAAAATCTGCCGGCAAAGCTCTGAACCAATGGAACCACCAGCCCCGGTCACCAACACCGTTTGCTCGGTAATGCAGCGCTCCAGGAGGTCAGCCTGGGCAGGCACTGTATCCCGCCCCAGCAAGTCGCCAATGTCGACCTCCTGAATATCATCGACTTTCACCCGGCCGCTGGCCAAGTCCATGATGCCCGGCACACTGCGAACATGGAGCGGATAGCCTTCCAGGAAGTTGAGAATCTCCCTGCGACGGGTGCGCGTGGATGAAGGGATGGCCAGCAGAATTTCCTGGGCGCCCGTCACGTTGATCATCTGGTCAAGTTGCTCTGGACGGTAGACCTGCAGCCCTGCAATCACGCGATCACTGATACTGGGATCGTCATCGATGAACGCCACAGGGCGCATGGCCCGGTCCATGCGCAAGGCAGCCACCAGCTGGTTACCGGCGGCACCTGCACCATAGATGGCGACTTTGGGCAGGCCATCGTCACGTTGGGCGAACGGTACATGTTGCGCGGCTGCGGCAAACCAGTCGCCCAGGAAGTACTGGCGCATGGCCAGACGCAGCCCGCCGATCATGATCAGGCTGAGCCACCAGTAGTTGAAGGTGATTGAGCGTGGCACGACGTTCTGGTGGTTACTGGCCCAATAAATGATGAACCCCAGAAGCAGCGCGGACAGCGTAACGGCCTTGATGATGGCAATCAGAGCGTCGTTGCCGAAGTAGCGCATGACGGCGCGGTACAGACCAAAACGAATGAACAGCGGGATGGACACAACCGGGGCACACAGGAACAACCACGAGTGGTCGATGATGGGGTTGGCCAGCTCTTCGATACCGAGACGCACCACAAACGCCATCCACAGAGCGACCCATATCAACACGATATCGGTCAGCACCTGCAACATGCGCTTGTGCCGACGAGGCAGAGCAAGCAGTTTTTTTCGCACTATTCCCATAACCCCTCTAAATGCCTTCCATTTGTCAACCGACAATCCGTTGTCCCATTACTCTAGTGTCAATTTTCCAGGTCGCCCGCACGGTACCGTATCGCCAGCAATATCAATGGCACATAGGCCAGCACCACCCCCACCGCGCCATCCAGGCCCAACTGGGCAACACAATATGCAATAGGCAGCAACCAGCAGACATTGAGGGCAGCTACCGCGACAGTAACCGGCAGGTGCTTGCCGTAAGCGCGCGAGGCAAATTGATAAGCATGGCTGCGGTGAGCCTCGTAGACCTTGTCGCCGCGCAGCAAACGCCTCACAAGGGTATAGGTTGCATCAACAATGAATACCCCCAGCAAAATCAGCCAGCACCAAAACATGGGGGGGGACACCCACGCTGCCTGTAGCGAAAGCCCGCCCAGCACAATGCCGATGAACCCGCTGCCTGCATCCCCCATGAAAATCTTCGCAGGAGGAAAGTTCCAGTAAAGAAAGCCTGACACCGACGCTGCCAGCAGCAACGGCAACACAGCGGTACCGCCGAGGCCTGCGAGCCAGTAAAGCCACGCCGCGCCAAGGCACGCAGTAATGGCTTCGACGCTGGCAATGCCGTCAATACCATCCATGAAGTTGTACAGGTTAAGCAACCACACCAGATAGAAAGCAGCCAGCAGCCCCCCAAACCAGCCCAGCTCCAGCGTCCAGCCAAACATTACCAGTGGTGGCAGCCCACCCAGCCAACCAAGCATCCAGGCAGCCGCAACGAAGTGCCCGAGCAGTCGCCAGCGAGCAGCAATATGCCCATGGTCATCCATGAAACCAATGACCGCGATCAATGCCCCTGCTCCCCCCACCGCCAGCAGCGTATTGATCTGTTCGGTACCTGACAGCATGAGGCCAATCATGGCCAGCAGGAACGTCAGAACAATAGCCACGCCGCCGCCCCTTGGTGTGGGGACTGTATGCGAGCTACGTGCATTGGGCACGTCCATGACACTGCGCGCCAGCGCATAGCGGCGCAAGCCCGCTGTCATCAAGAGTGACATAATCAATATGGCCGGAAGAAACCACAAAAGCATCATTTCTTATCGTATTCCTGATAGTGCCTGGCGGCAGCTTGAAGCGCAGTATCCACCTTTACCGGGGGGCACCAGCCGAGCAAATCGCGTGTTTTCTTGATATCCACCTGCAACGATCCACATAGGCGCTGAGACAAACTACCTTTGCCGAGCGCTTTGGCACCAGCACTCAGCAAGCCTGCCGGTACCGGCAGCAATCGCGCCGGTCTGCCCAGCGCCTTCGCCATACGCCGCAGCAACTCGGTAGTGGAAAGGTCCTCTCCATCACTGACCAAAAATACCTGGTTGGCTGCCGCTTCATGACCAATGCACGTGACAACCAAGTCCACCAGATTCTCCAGAGCTACCAGGCTTCGTCGATTGTGTATGGCCCCAAACGGCAGAGGGATGCCTCGGTCGAGCCAGCGCATCATATTAAGGAAGTTGGCCTTTACACCTGGCCCGTACACCAGCACCGGGCGCACGATCACCACCTCAAGGCCAGATTCCCTTGCGAGCGCCTGCAAGGCCACTTCAGCCTCCAGCTTTGAAACGCCATACGGATCTTGCGGCAGCGGGGTGTCATTGGCGGAATAAGGTCTACCAGGCAGGGTACCTTCACCGTTCACTTTGATCGAACTGATGAACACAAACCGTTTAACCCCTGCCGCAATGGCTTGGCGGGCCAGTGCCAATGTCCCTTCTACGTTGACTCTTCTAAAGGCTGCTAACGGGTCGGCCTCGGTGTCATTCATCACATGAACACGCGCTGCGCTATGGACCACAACATCACACTCTGTCAGTGCCCCCCCCCAATCGTTATCTTGTTCGAACGACTGGAACAGTACGCTCCGTACCAACGGAGACGGCGCTGCACTCCCCCGCCTGACAGCAGCAGTCACGGGGGTCCCATCAGCCACGAGCCTGCGCAAAATTGCACTCCCGACGAAGCCGCTGGCTCCGGTGAGAAAAACCTTGTGGCTCATCGTCCTGACCTTCTCATAGTGGCGTTGCTAAAAAGGCGTTCCAGTCGCGTCAACAGCGCAGGCCGAGCGAACTCCTGTTCGTAATATTGCCGCCCTGCCGTGCCCATCTGCTGGCGTTGTGCCGCAGTTAGCTCCGCCAGCTGCCGGGTAATATTGGCCAACCCGCCGCCATTTCCCGATTCGCAGGCGAACCCTGCCCCAGACGACTCGATCACGCGCGCGGCTTCCCCGTTGATCATGCCGAGTATCGGGCGGCCGGATGCCAGGTATGCCTGAACCTTGCCGGGAATAGTCTTCTCGAAGACGTCATTGGTCCGCAGGGACACCAGCAAAGCATCAGCCTGTGCAAACAGCGGCGGCATTTCTTCCAACGGATGTCGTCCGAGCAGCAAAATGTTGTCCAGCCCTCGGCTGCGTACCTGCTCCTCGAGCCAGCTACTCATACGACCATCCCCAACGATCACCCAACGCACCGAAACCTGGCTACGCAACACCTCTGCAGCATCGAGAATTGCCGGAAAATCCTGTGCTTCCCCCAAGTTACCGGCAAACACCACGGTGAACGTCGCATCATCGGGTTTAATCAGCTTCGAAGTCTCAAGCACCTGAGCCGAAAAATCATCTTCGGCCCAGCTTGGGAAGTACACTAGGCGATCTGCATCGATGGGCTTTGTGCAATAACGGCGCACGTTGTCGAAAAAGCCGTGAGACTGCAACAATAGGTAATCGGTGCGGTTGTAGATCCAGGAAACAGCCAAACCCACCAGTTCCAACACTTTGGGATTGTGGATGACATTCACCGCGCGCAGCGTTTCCGGCCACAAGTCGAGCACCCAGATGAACAACGGCGCGCGCTTCAAACGGCGAAGCACCACTGCGGGAATCGCGGCAAGAATCGGCGACACCGCATAAACAAATATGGCATCGAACTGTTTTCCTCTGAGCTTGAGTGGCCCCAGCACAGATGCCGATAGCACGAATGAAAGGTAGTTTAGTATCAACTGGATACTGCGCTTGCCACGGGGTACCAGTGGCACCCTGACGACTTCGGCCCCTTCGTAGTTATAGAACTGGTCAGGATTATCCTTGTATCGCTGGAAAACTTTGCCCTCGGGGTAGTTTGGCCACCCCGTCAGCACCGTGACTTCGTGGCCCTTTTCCGTGAGGTCACGAACCATGTCATTGATACGCATGTTCTCTGGCCAGAAGTACTGACTGACCACCAGCACCTTCAGTTTCTTCTCGGGTATGCCTTCCACAGGTTCAGTACCGTTTCCATACTGTGCGGTTAACGTAGTCGGTGTAGCTGTGAACGATACGCACCACCTTGTCCGAAACGTTCGGCATGCTGTAATCGGCCACCAATCGCAGGCTGCGCTGCTCGCCGCGCAATTGGCTTTCGAGAATGCTCAGCCCCTGCAGAATCCGCTCGGCATCAAGTCCGACCATCATCGCAGCCGCTTCCTCCATGCCTTCAGGGCGCTCATGAGCCTCACGGATATTCAAGGCTGGGAAGTTGAGTATCGACGCCTCTTCGTTGATGGTGCCGCTGTCCGACAGCACCGCCTTGGAGGTGAGTTGCAGCTTGTTGTAATCCTTGAAACCCAAGGGCTTCAGCAAGCGTACATTGGCATGGAACGTAACCCCCATCACGTCGACGCGCTTTTGGGTGCGGGGGTGGGTAGAAACAATAACTGGCAAATCAAATTGTTCGGCAACGGTATTGAGTGCATCGACCAACTTGAGGAAGTTTTTGTCGGAATCGATGTTTTCTTCGCGGTGCGCGCTGACCACAAAGAACTTACCCGCCTCAAGCCCAAGCCGCTCAAGCACATCGGACGCCTCAATACCGTCGCGGTAATGGTTGAGCACTTCGAACATCGGGCTACCGGTCTTGATGACGCGATCGGCTGGTAGGCCTTCGCGTAACAGGTAGTCACGCGCGATGGTGCTGTAGGTAAGGTTGATGTCAGCGGTATGGTCCACGATGCGGCGGTTGATCTCTTCGGGCACGCGCATGTCGAAACAACGGTTGCCAGCTTCCATGTGGAAGGTAGGGATCTTACGCCGCTTGGCCGAGATCACAGCCATGCAGCTGTTGGTGTCGCCCAGCACCAGCAAAGCCTCCGGATTAACCTCAGCCAGCACACGATCCACCGCAATGATCACATTACCGATGGTTTCGGCGCCGGAAGCACCTGCTGCGTTCAGGAAGTGATCCGGCTTACGAATGCCCAGATCCTGGAAAAAAATCTCGTTCAGTTCGTAGTCGTAATTCTGCCCGGTGTGCACCAGCACATGTTCACAGTGTTCATCGAGCGCACTCAGGACCCTAGACAAGCGAATGATTTCTGGACGTGTTCCAACAACGGTGACGATTTTGAGCTTTTTCATACAATTCTCATTCCTAGCCCAGCCGGGTCAAGGGCAGACCGGCAGTGCATAGGTGTCTGGGTGTTCACGGTCAAAGATTTCATTGGCCCAAAGCATGACGATCATCTCGTCATCACCGATATTGGTGATGTCATGGGTCCAGCCTGGTACCGTCTCGACAATGGTCGGCGACTCACCGCTGGTCTGCAGCTCGTAAAACTCGCCTGTCACTACCTGACGGAAGCGGAAGTTAGCCTTGCCTTTGATGACTAGGAACTTCTCGGTTTTCGAGTGATGATAGTGACCGCCACGTGTAATGCCTGGGTGTGCCGTAAAGTAGGAAAACTGCCCGGCTTCGGGGGTTTTCAGCATTTCTACGAAAACGCCACGCGGGTCGCCGTACTTGGGTACCTCATAGGTGAATGCAGATGGCGGCAGGTAGCTCAGATAAGTGGAGTACAGCGCTCTGACCAGACCCACGCCCACGTTCTCGGTAACCAGGGTGGCACGGCTGTCACGGAAGCGGCGTATCTGCTTCGCTAACTCGCCTACGGTAGTGCTGTAGATCGGTTCGACCTCTACCAGGCCGCTGTTCGGCACCTCTCCATCCATGATGGCGAGAAATTTGCTGACCACATCATCTACATAGACCAGGTTCAATGCTGCAGATTCGTCGTGAATCTGGATAGGTAGGTCGTGGGAAATGTTATGGCAGAAGGTCGCAACGGCCGAGTTGTAGTTCGGTCGTGCCCATTTCCCGAATACGTTGGGCAACCGGAAGATGTAAACCGGGCTTTCGCTCTGCTGGCCCAAGGTCGTCAAAGCCCGCTCAGCCGCGAGCTTGCTGACACCATATGGATTGTCACGCTCCGCCTGAATGGATGACGAGTACACCACCGGTATCTTGCGCCCGGAAGCCTTGACTGCATCACATAGCTGCTGAGTCAGTTCGCTGTTGCCGCTGTCGAACTCCGCGGGGTCCTGGGGGCGATTTACACCTGCCAGATGGAAGATGCAATCCGCTTCGGCGACCTTGCGGTTCAAGGTGCCCAGGTCATCGCCGCGGACAAACAAAGTCACCTCGATGTTCTTACGTTCCTTGAGGTGAACCAGCAGGTTGCGCGCGATAAAGCCATTGCCGCCGGTAACCAGAACCTTCATCACTCATTCCTCCGGAGTAGCATGTTCGCCACGCTGAATGGCCTGAATGAATTCGAGCTTGAGCAGCAATGCTTGCATGCCTATAACGTCTAGGCGTTCAGTGTTGTGCGAATTGTAATCTTCAGTCCTTGAGATCTTCTCTTCACCTTGCTCAACGAATTTGCTGTAGTTTAGATCGCGCAGGTCTGGCGGTACCCGGAAGTAGTTGCCCATGTCATCGGCACAGGCCATCTCCTCACGACTGAGCAGGGCCTCGTAGAGTTTTTCACCATGACGGGTACCGATAACCTGCACAGGGTGCTCGGGCTTGCCAAGCAGCGAGGTCAATGCAATGGCCAAGGTTTCGACCGTCGCAGCAGGCGCTTTCTGTACGAACAGGTCACCGTTGTTACCGTGCTCGAAGGCATACAGAACCAGGTCCACAGCGTCAGCCAGCGTCATCATGAAACGAGTCATGTTCGGGTCTGTGATCGACAATGACTTGCCTGCGCGAACCTGCTCGACGAATAGCGGAATCACCGACCCGCGCGATGCCATGACATTGCCGTAGCGGGTACCGCAAATGACCGTTTTGGTCTGGTCGAGGTTGCGCGACTTTGCCACCATGACCTTTTCCATCATGGCTTTGGAAATACCCATGGCATTGATCGGATATACCGCTTTGTCGGTACTGAGGCAGACCACACGCTGTACTTCGTTCTGGATCGCTGCCTCAAGGACGTTCTCGGTGCCGAGGACGTTGGTCTTCACAGCCTCCATCGGGTGGAACTCGCAGGAAGGTACCTGCTTCAACGCGGCAGCGTGGAAGATATAGTCGACCCCTCGCGTGGCGTTCAGCACGCTCTGGTAATCGCGAACATCGCCGATGTAAAACTTTAACTTGGCGCTGTCGTAGCGCTTGCGCATATCGTCCTGCTTCTTTTCGTCGCGGCTGAAAACTCGCACTTCAGCAATATCGCTATCGAGAAACCGCTTGAGCACAGCGTTGCCAAAAGACCCCGTGCCACCGGTGATGAGGAGCTTCTTACCTTTGAACATATGATCTGACCCTTGCGACGCACGTTGGAAGTTAGCGGGCTCGTAGAGCGGAATAAATGATGTCGTCTTTCTGCTGGGCAGTTGGGTAGCTGATCAGCACAGCTCGATAGGTCCCCTTGAATACGAAGAAACTGCCTGCTGCCACGCCTACCACACCGCACGCCTTGACCACGCTGGCCATATCTTCGAGTGACCCTCCCCCACCCAGTATGGTGATAGGAATATGCACCGCGGCCCGCAGCTTGCTGGCCAGCTCGAGGTCATAGCCCTTCATCCTCCCATCGTTCTCAATGGAGTTGAGCACGATCTCACCGGCACCAAGCTTTTCCAGCTCTTGTGCAACTTCAACGACGTTACGCTTGGTATTGCGCGTGCCGTTGTGCGTCCATACTTCCTGATGCTTGCTCAACAAGCGCGATTTGTGGTCCAGTACTACCACGACGCTCTGGGTGCCGATTTCCTCGGCAATCTGGGTCACCAGCCGAGGGTTATCGAGCGCAGCTGAACTGATGGCCACCTTCTCGACGCCCAACTGGATGATCTTCTTGGCTTGTTCTGCAGTGCGGATACCCCCGCCATAACACAGTGGCATGCGGCACTCGGCTGCAAGCTTGGCGATCTGGGTATAGTTGGGCTCGACACCATGGGCAGTGGCATCGATATCAATCACGATCAGTTCATCGGCTTCCTTTTCATTGAAGATCTTCACCGCATTGATGGGATCTCCGACGTATTTCGGGTCCTTGAATTTGACCGTCTTCACCAGCCCACCGTCTTGGATGAGCAGGCATGGAATGATCCGTGGTCTTAGCATTTGTCAGTTTCCGCTCACAGTTCCGCGAAGTTTTTCAGCAAGCCGACACCAAAGTGGTGACTCTTCTCAGGATGGAACTGAACGCCATAGACGTTCCCGGCCTGAACGGCGCAGCTGAACTCAAGCCCGTAGGATGAGATCGCTGCCCGGTGCTGCTCCTGTTCACACTCAAAGAAGAACGAATGCAGGAAATAGAACCGCGCCTCATCCTCGAAGCCTTTAAACAAGGAGTTGTCGTTGAGTGCAGCCACATCATTCCAACCCATGTGAGGCAACGGCAGATCTGCAAGGTTCGGGACGGACTTGAAGGACCGAACGCACCCAGGTACCCAGCCCAGGCCTGCCAGTTGCCCTTCCTCACTGCTGTTGGCGAGAATTTGCATACCCACACAGATACCAAGCACAGGCACCTTGTGCTGCTGTACCAGCGCTTCGAGAGCAGGACGCATGCCAGAGGCATCCAGCCGTTCGATCGCGTGGTCGAAGGCGCCGACGCCGGGGAGGATCAGTTTGGTTGCGCCGTCCAACTGCGCTGCGGTTTGCGCAACCGATACCGGAATGTGCAAGCGTCTATAGACGTTGACGAATGCCTGGATGTTGCCCAAGCCGTAATCAATGATGGTAATCATCTGAACAGCCTTCTTTCCAATCCGATGGCGCTGAGCACTCTCGCCCCAATGCCGATCAGGAAACGTTTGTTTTTGTAGTCACGGAAGGTCTTGTTCTGACCTTCAAAAATGCCCTGAAGCTCAGGCACAGTCAAGTCCAGCTTGTGCGCGACGTACTCGAACTCCGATTTCAGGAAGTTTTCGTCCATCTCAGGCTTGGCAATCCGCTCAAGGGCCGCCTCCCGCGTCAGCTGGCCTGTCATGATCAGGCTGGAGAAATGCGCGCGGCGCTTTTCGTAGCCAAACTTGCGCGGCATCCAGTAATCTTCGTAAAAACGCGTGAAGCGTGACTCGTGGTGCTTATGCTTGAATCGCTTCCAGCCGAACAGGCGCTCCAACGTGGCTTCTGCATCCGCCTTGACGTAGGGCACGAGATTCAGAGGCTTGACAATCTGCATGCCGAGAATGCGCTGGTAAAAAATCTTGTAGGTAAGGATATCAACTAGCGGGAAGCTCTTCAGTGATCGCTTTCCGAATTGTCCATGAATGTCATTGAATAATGTCTTATCGATCCCTGGATAGCCGCCCCACTCTTCGGGCTCACGGCAGCACTCCGTCGAGTAATTTGCGCCGGTCAAGACATATTTTATCTTGTGCTTGCGTGCAAACTTGTAAAGCGAAGAGAAGAAGGCTGCATCCTGCGGTAAATCCTGGTCGGAAATCTGCGAGCGCAAGAAGGCCACTTGAAGGTCCTTCATTTCTTCCCAATTGATTACATCGGTGTAGAGATCCAGGCCGAGCCCGTCGACCAAGCGCTCGATGTTGCCAACAGCCTGATCAGTGTTCCATCCCGCATCTACGTGGAACAGCAACGGTCTCAGCCCCATGACATTTTTGGCTATGTAAGCGGCATAGGAGCTGTCCAGGCCGCCGCTCAAACCGATGATGCAGTCGAAATCCTTGCCTCTACCGTGCTTCTTGATTTTTTCTGCCAGCGCCATCAATTGGGACTCGCCATGCGCGCCAGTGTCCCAATTGGGCTTGATTTCACTCTCGAAGTTGGCGCAGTACTCGCAAACACCATGCTGATCAAAGCGAATATTTGGATCACTGGTATCCATGATACAATGGGTACAAATCTTGTAGTTTTTCATATTAGCTTCCAGCAATTAGGTCAGCAGGCGCTTTGCCATGCGACGATAATCCAAAAGACTCGAAGCAATTTCATAAGACCGCCTCGAGTAAGTATCCAATATTCCAGGATCTGCCTCAATCTTTGCAAAGGCGCTGAGCAAATCGCTTTCATCTCGAATGGTCCATCCATTTCCCTGCACAAACGGAACATGACTGGGCACGTCAGCAACGATAACAGGCCGGCGAGCGCAGAGGCTCATCTGCATTGTCGCTGATTGGCTCCCGGGCTGGACATACACATCAGCCGCGCACAACAAATCGTATAATTCATCGGCAGTTTTCCAGCCCAAGAAAGTGATACGGGGGTCTCTGGCAATGAGCTCACGCGCCTCCTCGGCAATGGAGTCATGCAATTGCCCAACGATCAAAAACTGGAAACCTTCAGATTGCAATCGCGAGAACGCCCGAAGACTTTGAACCAGCTTCTTTTTTTCATCAAACTTCCCAGACTGAATAAACACTGTTTGACCAGGGGCGATACCCAGCATCGCGCGTGTTTCAGACCGATTTTTTGTATAGCTTGAGTCATCGGCGATCCTTCCGCCCAGCGGGAAAAACTCCATAGATGCATCGTCGATGCCGTATTGTTTTCGGCAAAAATCGAGAGTCTCTCGAGAAATGCAAAGCACCTTGTCTATGCTCGGGAGCGCCGCCCTAATGATTGGACGGTAGTAAAATTTGTGAAGCAGTTTTGACAACCTGCTTACCGCACTATTATTTGCATCCTCATGACTATCGACATAAAGCTTAACATTCGCGTGCTTGCATTTGTACCGCGCCGCAGTGCGCAACTCCCAGCCACACAACCCATGAAACATGATCACATCTGGAGCAAACGTCTCAAGAATACGCCCCAGTTGTTTGTGAATCCTGAGCTTCTTTCTCAAAAAGAACGGACCGAAACCACTGTAAGGTAACCGTATAACGCGAGCTCCATCCGTCCCCATATAATCACCTGGCGTGGTATAGCCAAGGGTCAAATTATCCAGATAGGTTTCCGTGGACGCCACCACTAATACATCGTGGCCGGTATCTACGTGCTCGCGCACTAGCTCATTTTCTTGATACCGATAGCCATCGATATAGAAACATGAAACACACAGATGAATGATTTTCATAGCAAATTCTGATTTTTCAAAAAAGCTTCTGGATCGGTGAAATGGGCAGCAGCCACACTCAATTGCTCATCCGATAGTTCCCACCAACGACTTTTCAGAAGTCCCTCAACAATGGACTCAGGAAATCTGTAACGGATCAAGCGTGCCGGGTTGCCGCCATAGATAGCATAAGGAGGGACATCCTTGGTAACCACGCTGCCCATGCCTATCACAGCACCGGTTCCGATCGTAATCCCACCCTTTATCAAAACGCCCTCCCCGATCCAGACATCGTGCCCTATGGTCGTGGTAGGGTCCCAACGGTACTCATGCCGAGAGAATTTCTTCTTGATACTCTCTTTATGCGCCAGAAACACGGGACTGGTCGAGACGTACTCGATTGGGTGTCGCGCGCCACCCACCACAACATTATTGGCAACTGAGCAAAATGACCCAATAGTAGTTTTTATGAACGTGCAATCATAGCCGCAAAAGCTATGCTCACCAAAACGTGTGGAAAATAACGTACTGCCAGACTCTACCTTCGAACTACGAGGAACATGCGAGTCGATCAGCGCAGATCCCCGTGATTTTTTTAGTATCCGCGAGATGATATATCCAATCACAGTCGATACCCCCATAGTTTTATTCTAAACTTGTCAGCCCAAAGCATGGCAATCCACAGCCCTCCGCCAAAGGAAGCCAGCATGGTAAAAAAAGGTCCATTCGTGGTTACAAATGCGAGAGGAAAAAGTGCCGTCAGCAGCAACACCTTGTTCCACCCTTGGGACACCCAATCAAGTGCAATCAGCCAGGCTGTGTAAAGCACGAAGATGACCAGTATTCCCGGGGCGCCGGCAGCGGCGACGCCATCGGTAGCCACAAAACTGGCATTAGACTGGCTTTGTACACCGAGCACCCGCTCAGCCAGAATTTTGCCAAGAAGAGGCCATTTTTCATCAGTTGCAAACGCTGCAGGGACATCAACTAATCGACCGATGCCAGACACGTGAGCCCAGTAAGTAAAACCTTGCGCTGCGAAGAGATCATAATACTGGGTAACAAATAAGCCAGGATAAGCGATTAAACGTGTATAAAAATAGAAGCCCAACTCTCTGAAAATACCTACCTGATCGTAGAGCGCAGCAATCAGAAAGATCATCATCCCGCCGCCCGCAAACAAATACGCAGGATTATTAGGATTACCGCCACGCCTTTTGAAAATGAAAGCCAACAAAAACATTGCGAAAGGCATGAGAAACACCGTTCGCTCAGCGGTGATCATGAACACAAAAATAAAACCAGCAAAGCCGAGCAACGCGATCAGGACACGCCTCGACACTAAACCGGTAGCAAAAAGCACCGGCGATAAAAAATAAGCCAAATAAACCTGGCAGTAGCCTATAAACAAGGATGTAGCCGCCCCCTTCTCCCTTTGCGCATAAATATCATCCGCACCCGAAAACGAAAGAATGTCCCGATACGTCAGAAACAAGACCAAGAAGGAAGTTAGCGAACCCAGCACGCAGGCAAGCACCAAAGGCCTCGACAACGATCTGGAAGCGTTACTTCGCAAGGGAACACAGCGAACAGCCAAGCAACAACCGACAAGACCGATGCAAAAACAAAAGAATAACCAGAAGTAACGATCAAGGGAGTCTTCATGATTAAGCATTCCGATGACGATCGCTGGTAGGTAAACGCAAAATACCAAAGCATAAATAAATAAAGTAGACGGCCTTGTCAGGTATAAAGGCATAACAAAAACAGGAACCACAGCCAGGACGATGATAAGCAGCATACTGCCAAGATTAAAGCTAGGCGAATTGAACCCCCAAAACCCCTGCACTAGAGAAAGGTATCGATCATGGCCGTAAATAAGTGCACAAACATAAAATACCACAGCCACCAGTAGTTTTATGCGCGCCAACCTTACTAACACCAAAGAGCCTGGCAACACTAAAGCATCCTGCTCCCTATAACGACCCGACACTTCATTGCTCATTATGATCTATCGCTCTCGGTTAGCCGACGCATGCCATTTATCCCGACACAACTTACCTTGCCAATCACAGCATACCCATGCGCAAAACTTTGATTATATCAACCATACATCAAGACTCTCCCATTGCCGCCGCACCGTTCCTGACCGCGTGAACGATCAAAAAATGAGCAAACAAAAGATCGAGAAGATACACGGCCGATACCTGCACGACATAAAATAGCAAGAAGTCTTTGAAATCAAGGGCGAAATGAGTAGCGAGCGCAAGTAGCACTCCTGTTGCTGTCAGCCTGAACACATGTAATGCAGGCATATACCAGTTGTAGCGAAGCACCAATGAGACGCGATCCAAGGGCGTACTGACGAAGGCACTGAGCGCGGCAACCATCAAAACTTGCGCGTACAGTCCCGCATCACCCCATTGGCTTCCCAAAACAAACGGATAAAGCCAAGGGGACAAAATACCAGCGCACAAATAGATTGGAACTCCAAATAGCGTCAGTTTTCGTATGGTCATGTTCCAGAGCCCTCTAAGAACCAGCGGTTCCTCCGCGTGCGACGCCGCACGCTGATAGAAAACCTGGCCTATAGCTGCACCTATCAGTCCAGAGGGAAGGAAGATCGTTGCCATGACCATCGAAAATTGCCCAAGTACTTCCGTACCGTATACGGCCGATATGAAAAAAATGGGTGCCGCACTGCTAACAGTAACCAAGACATGTGACATCACCATGGCATTGGCACCACTGGCATGCTTTTTAAAAGGGCTCATGGTGTTGGGCGCATGTACACGAGCACCGTAGATAAGGTCTTTAGAGTAGCGCAGAAGGGCACCAATTTTGCCCAACGCACTAAATAATGTCGTAAAAACCAAACCGCTCGTGCTTACCGTCGCCAACAACGCGCCCGACGCAACATAGGATGATTTACCAAACACTTCCGATAATGCGGAAATCTTGTAGTCACCTAAGCGCTGGGCATTGTGTTGAAACGCCAACGCCAGGGACACTAGAAATGCACTGACAGGTGCAATAAGTAGTAAATTAGCGCCTTGTTCAACGGACAACAGTTGCGAAATTTCCGCCGAGAACGCGTACAGCGCAATGGTAAGTACAACCCCAGAAACAATGCCAAGCTTTATTATCCCAGATAACAACCAACGCGCTTGCTGATCGTCTTTAAGCATTTGAAAAAAATACTCATACCTCCAAGTCATGACACCCGCGAAGAACATGACGAGCTGCAGGAAAATACTTTGCAACGCGAACTCTTGGGGCGCATACAACCTTGACAGCAACGGAATACCCAACACCCCAACGACTTGTGCTACCGTATTTCCTGAGGCTTGCAAAAAAACATCTCGCCAGTACGACGAAACATACTCAAAAACTTTCATTTATTCTTACCGCACGCACTAATTAGAGCGTCTGCTACAGCTTTGATTTCGACCTCACTCAAATAGGGATGCATCGGCAAGCTCAATACCTTAGTCGCCAGTGCATCCCCTACCGGGAGATAAGCGTCAGAAGCGACTGCGGTTTGTTTATTAAGAGGAATGGGATAGTGAACCACACTCGGCACCCCACGACTTTTCAACTCAGCCTGGACTTTCTCCCGATCCTCTACCTGGACAGTGAATTGGGCAAAGACCGAGGAATTCCCCGCTGCAATATGAGGGAGCTTGATTGAATCGTGCCCACTCAAAAGCTCACAGTAGCGTTTCGCCGCCTGCTGACGAAGCACTATTTCACTATCAAAAATATCGAGCTTCGCCAGAAGTACAGCGGCCTGTAGGGTATCGAGCCGACTGTTGACGCCTACCCTTATATGGTGATAACGCTTTTCCTGGCCGTGTCGGGCAATCTGACGAATAATAAGAGCAAGCGCTGGGTCGTTTGTAAATATCGCACCACCATCACCATAACCGCCGAGGGGTTTACTTGGAAAAAAACTGGTGCATGCCACCGTGGTCAACCCACAAGAGCGCCGCCCATTGTAAGTAGCTCCAAAGCTCTGCGCCGCATCCTCAATAACCGGTAGATTATATTTTTCTGCAATCTGGTTGATCGCATCAAAATCAGCGCACTGCCCGTAAAGCGAGACGGGGACTATCGCTTTCGTACGCGGCGTTATGGCGGCCTCCAGTTGCGCTACATCCAGGTTGCATGTGCGCTCATCAACATCGACGTACACAGGCTTCGCACCGAGCAACGCAACAGTTTCAGCCGTCGCAATATAGGTGAAACCGGGCGTGATAACTTCGTCACCAGGCCCGACACCAAGTGCCATTTGAACAATTTGCAAGGCATCAGTGCCATTGGCACAGGTGATGCAGTGAGCCGCCCCGACATAAGCCGCCAGTCGGTCCTCCAACTCGGCTACTTCAGGACCCAAGATGTATTGACCATGACTCAATACGCGCTGAATACCGGCATCGATAGACGCCTTTATGCGTGTTTGTTGCTGTTTCAGGTCGATGAACTCAATCATGATCAAACATCCAGTTTTTCAAGGGAATTACCGCGTACTACGTACGTTGCACCTGTTTGTGAGCAAATGGCTTGGCCATCTACGCCTACATCCAGTTGCTCGCCAAACTCACTCATCCAGCCGATCTGTTTGGCCGGCACTCCGACCATCAGCGCATAGGCCGGTACGTCCTTATTGACCACCGCGCCCGCACCTACAAAAGCAAATTCACCAATTGTGACCCCGCAAACGATCGTGCAGTTCGCCCCCAGAGTTGCGCCTTTCTTCACAAGGGTGTCCCGATACTGGTCCTTGCGCTCGATGAGCGAACGTGGGTTGTAGACGTTGGTGAAGACCATGCTCGGCCCGCAGAATACCCCTTCCTCCAATGTGACGTTGTCGTACACCGACACGTTGTTCTGAATCTTGCAGCGGTCACCAATCACGACCTTGTTGCCGACAAAGACGTTTTGTCCAAGGGAAACGCCTGCACCGATCCGGGCACCGCTACATATATGGACGAAATGCCAAACACGCGAATCTTTGCCAATCTGCGCGCCTTCATCGACGATTGCACTAGGATGCTGATAATGATTCATTACTTGAGACTCACGCTGGATTGAGTTTGGTCGTACAACTGCTGTAGCCGCCCGCGCGCAAAATATCCGTAGCGACGCGCGCCGACTTCATTCAGATGGTGGTTATCCAAGTAGATAACCGTTCCATGCTCGTAAGGGGCGTCGGCAAAAAACCTGAATTGGAGAGGTCCAGAAAATGCACACCTGCCCTGCTCGCCATAGATATAGAGAGTAAGAGATGCCCCCGACCCATACCCAGCCTGGGGTGGCCAGGAGATTATTGACATGGCCTCGGCGTGCCGCGATCACCAGTGCGGTGCCTAAACAAGGTGCGAGCAACCATAAACCGGGGAATAGAGTTTTATCAATCAGCACAAAGCTGGCTGCAAGCAAGCCCAGGCCCAGCAAGCCGAGAAGCGTCGAAACAAGCGAGGGTATTTCACGATCCCGTAGACCGAGAGCGGCTACGCCCCCCACCAGGAATTCAGGTATGCGAGCGAGGAGCGAGAAATAGTGGCTGCCCTGCGCGCCCGTCTCCACTCTCATCGTGCTCCACACTAGCAGAATGGCCGCCGCCAGCATGGCGGCGTACGCGGGAACAATGCGTTTAATACGGTTCAGGTAGAAGCCTGCCAGGTGGATCTTCTGCCCTGGCTCAGTCAGTAGCGCCGTAATGATAAAACCCGATATGACGAAAAACACTTCGACGCCGACGAACCCCGCCGGGAGCCATGCGCTGCCCATGTGGCAGATAAGAACAGCCAAAACCGCTACCGCGCGCAGCCCCTGAACGTCCAGCCGCATGCCCTTACGCGACCGTAACGTGTTCAAGTCCTGCGGCAAAGTTTCATTGTTATTGGGCAAGCTGGCAAAGACCTTACTGAATGTATCGCACGTGGAAAGGCGGCCTGCGGGCCGCCCGCTATCCCTGGGTTTTCAGCGAGAAAGCCCGAGGACGAAAGGGTGCGCCTCGTTGTCCTTGGCCTGCGCTATAGCGGCGCTGCGGATTACGTTGACGGTCTCCACACAATGGCGGGCGTCCTCGATACCGTAGCCACGCCCTGCCAGAATTTCTTCATAGCTGGTGGTGTGCAGGTCGGTGAACCCTTCGGAGAACTCCATTTCCTCGCCATCCACAGTGATTGAACGGTAAGTTGGCTTTTTACCTTTTACGGACTCGGGTAGGTCGTTGGCATCTACCGAAAGGAACCAGCGCACGCGCGCTTTCTCGTACTCAAGGTAGCCGGCGGCCTTGTGCTCGGATGAATAGTGCACGACGTTGCGCTGCAGCTTGCCGAAGATGAAATGAAGCATGTCGTAGAAGTGGACACCAATATTGGTAGCAACCCCAAACGACTTGCGAGGGTCACCTTTCCAACTCTTCAGGTACCACTTGCCGCGTGAAGTGATATAGGTAAGGTCGACTTCGTATTTGTGTACACGGTTCTCAGCGGCAACCTTGTCCTTGAGCTTGATAATCGCCTGGTGATGACGAAGTTGCAGGATGTTATACAAGCGCTTACCCGTTTCATTTTCGATAAGCGAAAGCTGATCTAGCATTTCTGGCGTTGGGACCAGCGGCTTCTCGCAGATCACATCGCAACCCAGGCGTAAACCCGCAGCGATATGTGGGTAATGCAGGTAATTCGGCGAGCAGATCGAGACATAGTCCAGCGCGCTCGCGGCTTCTCGCTTCAGGCTGTGTGCATGCTCGAGGAAAAATTCAAACTCGGTGAAGAACTCGCTTTGAGGAGAGATGCTGTCGATGATGCCCACAGAATCATTGATGTCGTAGGCCGAGACCAGGCGATTGCCGGTGTCCTTGATGGCCCGCATATGCCGGGGGGCAATGTAACCAGCGGCGCCGATCAGTGCGAAATTCTTCATGAACTTTCCTTACCAAACAGGTGAACCCGCCCGAAGCCAGAACCCGGGCGGATGGGCGAATCGACTCGAGGCTCAAGCCTTGATGATATGAGCAGCTGGAGAACGGTACTTACCACGGCTGTCTACGATCAACCTGGCCTTGGCTTCGATCAGCGCATAGTCGAACTTGTCATGGTCGGTAGCCAACAGCACAGCATCGAACGAAGCCAGGTTTTCTGCCGTCAAGGGCTCACTGCGAAGGTCGAAATGATGCTCGCGCATTTTCGGGAATACCGGCACATGCGGGTCACTGTAGGCCACCACGCCACCTTTAGCCTGGATCAACTCCATAATCTCGACCGAAGGCGATTCGCGCATGTCATCGACGTTCTTCTTATAAGCAATTCCCAGCACCAAGATTCGACTCCCTTTCAGAGCCTTGCCTGACTCATTCAGACCATCCATCAGCTTACCGAGAACATACTCCGGCATACCCTGGTTGACCTCACCCGAGAGCTCGATGAAGCGGGTGTTGACACCGTACTCACGCGCCTTCCAGGTCAGGTAGAAAGGATCGATAGGAATGCAGTGTCCGCCAAGCCCCGGACCGGGATAGTAAGCGGTAAAACCGAATGGCTTGGTTGCCGCTGCATCCACCACTTCGAAGATATCGATACCCATGCGGTCAGCGACAATTTTCATTTCGTTGACCAGACCGATGTTGACGGCACGATGAATGTTCTCTAGCAGCTTGGTCATCTCGGCAGCCTTGGTCGAACTCACCGGTACGACTTTCTCGATAGCCTGGTCATACAGGGCGATGCCGACTTCCAGGCAACTTGGCGTATGCCCGCCGATGACTTTGGGAATCGTTCGTGTTTCGAAGTTCGGATTACCCGGGTCTTCCCGCTCTGGAGAATAAACAAGGAAGATATCCTCCCCTACCTTCAAACCACCTTCTTGCAGGCGCGGCAGCAGCTCCTCCTCGGTGGTACCCGGGTAGGTAGTACTTTCCAGCGACACTACCTGACCGCCCCGCAAATAGGGTTTTATCGCATCGGTTGTATTGATGACGAAGCTCATGTCAGGTTCGCGATATTTATTCAGAGGCGTAGGAACGCAAAGAATGAGGGCGTCACATTCGCTGGCCCGACTAAAATCTGAGGTCGCCTCGAACCCTTGCTGGCGAGCCGCAGCGATTCGCTCACTGGAAAGATGCTCAATGTAGCTCTGGCCTGCGTTCAAGCGCCCAACTTTTACTTCGTCAATGTCTATGCCTAAAACGTTAAAGCCGATAGCGTTATAACGCAGCATGAGGGGCAGGCCAACATACCCAAGCCCTACTATACCTATCAGAGCTGTTCTACCCTTGAACTTTTCAACCGCCTGCTTCTTGAGATCCGTCATATCGCGTGAACCACCCTTCTCTATTACCCGCCTGCACATATGACAGGAGGCGGGGTGTTTAAGATGTCTATTTCATCCTACGAGGGGATGAACTCCAGCTAAAACAGTACGACCGTGATTCGAGGCGCAGACCCGCCATGAACTCGGCAACGACAGCCCGCCAACGCGCTCTATCTCGTGATAGACGGACCATCCACACTACACCTTTGCACTACCTTACGTCATCAAGGCAGGCTCCTTGCCCTATGAAAAACGGTCATCGCCCCTCACGTAACAGTATTTTGATATCAACTAAAACCGATCGCTCACAAGCGGGGTACTCAAAATGACCGACGCCGAATCCAGAGGTCTCTGCCGAATGCCAACAGAACACCAGCACCGAGGCCCAGCACTGCGCTCAGCACAACGATAAGCGCCCTTTTCGGTTTGACCGGTCGGTCCGGCAGCTCCACAGCACCATCCTGTTCAAACACATTTATATCCGATGGGTCAATCTTCAGATTACGGTAAAACGTGACCTTTTCTTGCAAGGGACGTAGGCCACGAATGAACGGCTCATCAGAGGTACGCGCTTCAAGGTTCGCGATCTCGGACTCCAACGCTTTGCTCCCTCGCATGTAGGTGAGCGCCCCCCCCATTGCCGCAGACACTTCATCGGTCAGCGATTGCGAAATGACTGGTGGTTTTTCCAGACCAATGGATTTCGCAACTAGCAGCGCCTCCTTCAACCGTACAATGTTGTCTTCACGCTCCCGTCGCGCGCTGGCTTTCCGAGCGTCAATCTGAGTTTGCAGGTTGTCCGCCTTGACTAGCATGTCACTGCGATTGCTTTCGAGCACTTCACGTTTGGCGTTCCCCGCGGCAAGCTCGTTGTACGCCACTACCCACTTAGCCGCCTGCTGAGGGTCGGCAACCGAAGCAGTGACCATGTAGCGCGTAGAGGAACCTTTGCCTGCAGGCGCCACAGCCAGCAAATTGGCAAACTCGCTGTACAACGAATCGCGCGAACCCTTACGCCTTTCTTCACTCAAGCTTGGCAAATACACATCACGGAAAAAAGCGTAGCGCACGCCCTCTGACTGCAATGCCTGAAGGTGGATGTCATACACATCCTTCACGGTCAGGTAGCTCAAGCCAGACTCACCACCACGGCCGAGATTCAACTGCGCAATATCATTCTGGCTGGGCGGCTCTACAAATAGCCTCGCCTCGTAGACTGGCGTGGCCAACAATGCATAAGCAACGCCCGCCGCTACAATTGGTGTAGCGACCACCCCCACCCACAACCTCTGGCGCCATATTCCCTGCATCAATTCGAAAAGGTCGATTTCATCATCACGATTTGGGCACTGAGGTTCGTTACGCATTTATTCTGATTATCCTAGGGGCCGTCTAACATCATTCAAACACTGAGCTCATCCTTGGTACGGGCCAAGCACTTGATCTACAGGCCTCACCATAGAGGTACGTGGCATCGCGTAGCGTCAATTTGCCTGCATGCATCACGTAATTGCACCCTACCAAGACCGTCCGGTCAAGACGAATGAAACGAACACGATTGGAGTTCTTATGATGTTAGTGGTTCCCAGGTAGCTGTGCGCCCTCAAAATCTCTGCAGAGTGGTCAACCAGGAACTGAAATACGCGTACTTGATGTACCGCGCGCAAACGCTTGCTTCAGTACGGATGCCAACATGTTTTTCGAAGCTCTCTCTCCGTGCACTAGCACTATCTTAGTGGGCGCATGCTGTATTCCGGTCGCGAATACCAAGAGACCGGCCTGATCCGCATGCCCAGAATACCCACTCAACGTCATCACCTTAGCCCGAATCTCGCAAGCCTCTCCATCCAGATCTAGCTGCACGAAACCTTCAGCCCCCTCACTCGCCTGTATCACCGCCCCCGGAGTCCCCTTAGCCTGGTACCCCACAAACATCACCTCATGCCGCGGATCCCCCAGCATGGCCTTGAGGTAATTGACGATGCGCCCACCCGAACACATGCCATTGCCGGCAATCACGATCGCCGGTCGCCCGGTGCTCTTGAGGTAATTGACCACCTGCTGGTGGCGGGCATGGGTGTCCACACAGATCAGTTGGCTGAAGCCGAGTGGATCGCGCCCAGCTGCAACACGCGCCCTGGCTTCTGCATTCCAGTATTCGTGCAGCTCCCGATACACGCTGGTGATGCGCTGAGCCAAGGGCGAATCGAGGATGATGGGCAACTGTGACCAGTCGATTGGCTCACCGTCCGGAGCCGGGCCGGTAGTGTTCAGCAGGGCTTTGCGGTGCAGAATGTCTTCCAGCTCGTACAACAGCTCCTGCGTGCGACCAAGACTGAATGCAGGAATCAGGAGGGTGCCCTTGTCGGCGAGGGCTCGGTCGATGGCGTCTTCCAGCCCCTGACGGCGGTCGTCTGCCTGCGGGTGCAGGCGGTCGCCGTAGGTGCTTTCCAGCACCAGCACGTCAGCACGCTCCGGGGGCTGCACCGGGCGCAGCAGCGGGTTGCCACAAGCGCCCAGATCGCCAGAAAACACATACCGGCTGTTGGTTTGCTCATGCTGCATATCGCACTCGACATAAGCGGAACCCAGCAGATGCCCTGCACGCTGCAGGCGAATACGACAGGCAAGACCAGGGTACTCAACCACCGTGTGCCACTGCTCGAAGGGCAGCGGCACGATAAGGTCACGGATGAAATCGAGATAGCGCGCCACCTGCGCAGGCTCGCTGCTGATGCTCAGCTTGTAGGCGTCTTCCAGCACCAGCGGCAGCAGCCGGGCCGAGGGCTCGCTGCACAGGATAGGGCCACGGTAACCCGCTGCCAGCAGCGCAGGGATGCGCCCAACATGGTCGAGATGGACATGGGTGATGACCAGGGCCTGAATACCCTGGATGTCAAAACCGAGGGGGGCGGATTCTGCACCGGGCGGCGCATCACTTCCCTGTTCCAGCCCGCAGTCGACCAGCAAACTGGTGGATGGGCCGAGGTGCAACTGGTGACAGGACCCGGTGACACCCCGGGTACCACCGTGATGGGAAAGGCTGGGATATTCCATGCTGCGCACACTCGCCTGGACCGAAAATGAAGTGGACTATTACTCCATGACGACCGACGCATGCATAGGTGAACCTTTCTTTAGTAGGTGTAGGAAATTTCCTTAGTTGCCGTTCAATGCCGCCTGACGAGCAGAAGCCCTGATCTTGCGCTTGCTGCGCTGCACGCCGTAGGCCCCCAGCAACGGCCCGACTGCAAGGCCAATGACCAAGGCAGCCAACACCAGGACAGCAACCGGCATGGCGGGTGCAGCCCAACCGAACAGGACCAATGACACGGCTTGCTGGTTCTCCAGCACGAAGAACAACACCACAGCCGCCAATAGCAGCACGAACACCGCCGCCAGGGCGCGCTTGAGGTTACGCATCAGATTGCTCCTTGTGGAATCAGGTGTGGGCCTCTTCATGCTCGTCTTCATTGACCCGGTCACGCAACTCTTTGCCGGGCTTGAAGTGCGGCACGAACTTGCCTTCGAGGCTGACCGACTGGCCGGTCTTCGGGTTACGGCCTACGCGAGGGGCGCGATAGTGCAGCGAGAAGCTGCCAAAACCGCGGATCTCGATGCGATCGCCGGTAGCCAGGCATTGTGACATCTGCTCAAGCATGGTCTTGATGGCCAGCTCAACATCCTTGGACGAGAGCAGCCCCTGATGGGTGACAATACGTTCGATCAGCTCCGACTTCGTCATATTTTTCCCTTCGTTATCAAGCAGCTAGATCATTGCTTAACCAGTTTGTAGCACGCTGGGAAGGATTTGAACAGGGTGGATCTTGACTTAATAAAAAAATTCAAGATTGAAGTAATTCAAGAATGGTCTACCACTCAGACAGGCCAGCGCTGCCTGATTCGCGGGCAAGCCCGCTCCTACAACGGGGCGTGTCGGCCTGAGGCGAGTGTGATCCAGCGCCATCGGTGTAGGAGCGGGTTTACCCGCGAACACCGGCGAAGCCGGTGCCATCCACCGCGCCGCCTGATTCGCGGGTGAACCCGCTCCTACAACGGGCTTCGCCAGCCTGAAGCTGGCGTGTTCCAGCAGTGCCATCCGCCGCGCCACCTGGTTGCGGAGCAAAAAAAAGGGCGACCCGAGGGTCGCCCTTTTTACCGATCAAACAGAACTCAGTTCTGCTTGGCCATTGCTTCGCGCAGCAGCGCAGCCATGGTGGTGTCGGCAGCAGCTTCCGGAGCGTTTTTCAGGCTCTGGATAGCTTCGCGCTCTTCAGCGTCGTCTTTCGATTTGATCGACAGGCTGATAACGCGGGACTTGCGGTCAACGCTGATGATCTTGGCTTCGATCTCTTCGCCTTCTTTCAGAACGTTACGCGCGTCTTCAACGCGGTCACGGCTGATTTCGGAAGCTTTCAGAGTGGCTTCGATGTCGTCGGCCAGGGTGACGATGGCGCCTTTGGCGTCAACTTCTTTCACGATGCCCTTGACGATAGCGCCCTTGTCATTGACAGCAACGAAGTTGGAGAACGGATCGTCTTCCAGCTGCTTGATGCCCAGGGAGATGCGCTCGCGCTCTGGGTCAACCGACAGGATGACGGTTTCCAGCTCGTCGCCCTTCTTGAAACGACGCACGGCTTCTTCGCCGGTTTCGTTCCAGGAGATGTCGGACAGGTGAACCAGACCGTCGATGCCGCCGTCCAGACCAATGAAGATACCGAAGTCGGTGATCGACTTGATGGTACCGGTGATCTTGTCACCCTTGTTGAACTGGCCGGAGAAGTCTTCCCATGGGTTGGACTTGCACTGCTTGATGCCCAGGGAGATACGACGACGCTCTTCGTCGATGTCCAGAACCATGACTTCCACTTCGTCGCCAACCTGAACGACTTTCGACGGGTGGATGTTCTTGTTGGTCCAGTCCATTTCGGAAACGTGTACCAGACCTTCAACGCCTTCTTCCAGCTCAGCGAAGCAGCCGTAGTCGGTCAGGTTGGTAACGCGAGCCTGTACGCGAGTACCTTCTGGGTAACGGGCAGTGATAGCTACCCACGGATCTTCGCCCATCTGCTTCAGACCCAGCGAAACGCGGTTGCGCTCACGGTCGAACTTCAGAACGCGTACGTCGACTTCGTCGCCAACGTTAACGATTTCCGATGGGTGCTTGATGCGCTTCCAGGCCATGTCGGTGATGTGCAGCAGGCCGTCGATACCGCCCAGGTCCACGAATGCGCCGTAGTCGGTGAGGTTCTTGACGATACCTTTGACTTGCTGGCCTTCCTGCAGGGTTTCCAGCAGGGCTTCGCGCTCGGCGCTGTTCTCGGCTTCCAGCACGCTGCGACGGGAAACGACAACGTTGTTGCGCTTCTGGTCCAGCTTGATGACCTTGAATTCCAGCTCTTTGCCTTCCAGGTGGGTGGTGTCGCGCACTGGGCGGACATCAACCAGGGAGCCCGGCAGGAACGCACGGATGCCGTTAACGTCGACAGTGAAGCCGCCCTTAACCTTACCGTTGATAACGCCCTTGACCACTTCTTCGGCGGCGAAAGCTGCTTCCAGAACAATCCAGCACTCGGCGCGCTTGGCTTTTTCACGGGACAGCTTGGTTTCGCCAAAGCCGTCTTCGACCGCGTCCAGCGCAACGTGAACTTCGTCACCGACCTTGATGGTCAGCTCGCCAGCTTCGTTGTAGAACTGCTCGAGCGGGATGACGCCCTCGGACTTCAGGCCAGCGTGTACGGTAACCCAGTCGCCGTCGATGTCGACAACGATACCGGTGATGATCGCACCCGGCTGAAGATTGAGGGTTTTCAGGCTTTCTTCAAAGAGTTCTGCAAAGCTTTCGCTCATTTTAATTCCTGTAGATTCGGGCGAAACAGACGCCCATAACCACATTCCAGACAATGTGGGTTCGTTTTAAGTAAAGGAAAGCCGGCAGGACGTTGACTGGTGCCCCTGCCTGCTTTCCTGGCTATCAGATAAGGTCGCGCTGGGCGATCTCGCTTCTGATACGTTGCAACACCTGCTCGATGGACAACTCGGTAGAGTCCAACTGAATGGCATCGGCCGCTGGCTTCAGCGGGGCCACTGCACGTTGGGTGTCACGTTCATCACGCGCACGAATCTCATCCAGCAGACTCGACAGACTAACATCTTCACCCTTGCCCTTCAACTGCAGGTAGCGGCGACGTGCGCGCTCCTCCGCGCTGGCGGTGAGGAAGACCTTCAATGGCGCATCCGGGAACACCACGGTACCCATGTCGCGACCGTCAGCAATCAGCCCCGGCACTTCGCGGAACTCACGCTGACGGACCAGCAGCGCATCACGCACTGCCGGCAGCGAGGCCACCATCGATGCACCGGCACCGACGGTTTCGGTACGGATGACGTTGCTGACGTCCTCACCCTCAAGGATGATCTGTTGTAGCTTACCGGGCTCGGCAGCGATGAACTGCACATCCAGATGGGCGGCAAGCTTGGTCAGCAGCTCTTCGTTGGTCAGGTCGACGCCGTGGTTGCTGGCATTGAATGCCAGCAAGCGATACAGCGCGCCGGAGTCCAGCAGCTTCCAGCCCAGCTCGCGGGCAATCAGCCCGGCGACCGTGCCCTTGCCCGAGCCGCTTGGTCCGTCGATGGTGATAACCGGTGCCATTGAATTCACGACTTGCCCTCTTCTGCCACGCGAATCCCCACTTCGGCGCACAGCGCCAGGAAGTTGGGGAACGAGGTGGCGACGTTGGCGCAGTCGTGAATGCGAATCGGCGCACTGGCGCGCAGCGAAGCCACGCTGAAGGCCATGGCGATGCGGTGGTCACCATGCCCATGCACTTCGCCGCCGCCCATCTGGCCGCCGTCGATGATGATGCCGTCCGGGGTCGGCTCGCACTTGATGCCCAAGGTGGTGAGGCCATCGGCCATCACCTGGATACGATCGGACTCCTTCACCCGCAGCTCTTCGGCGCCACGCAGCACGGTACGCCCTTCAGCGCAGGCAGCGGCCACGAACAAGACCGGGAATTCGTCGATGGCCAGTGGCACCAACGCTTCAGGAATGTCGATACCCTTCAGCTTGGCACCGCGCACACGCAGGTCGGCCACGGGTTCGCCACCCACTTCACGCTGGTTTTCCAGGGTGATGTCGCCGCCCATCAGGCGCAGGATGTCGATCACGCCAGTACGGGTCGGGTTGATGCCGACATGCTCCAGCACCAGCTCGGAGCCTTCAGCGATAGAGGCTGCGACCAGGAAGAACGCTGCCGAGGAAATGTCAGCCGGCACTTCGATCCGCGTAGCGGTCAGTTTGCCACCGGACTGCAGCGAGGCCACCGGGCCATTGCTGTCGACCGAATAGCCAAAACCGCGCAGCATGCGCTCGGTGTGGTCACGGGTAGGCGCAGGCTCGGTGACAGTGGTCTTGCCTTCGGCGTACAGGCCGGCCAGCAGCAGGCAGGATTTGACCTGGGCGCTAGCCATCGGCAGCGTGTAGGTCAACCCTTTGAGCTTGTGGCCACCGCGGATGGTCAGCGGCGGACGGCCGTCCGGGCCGGTCTCGACCACAGCACCCATTTCGCGCAGCGGGTTGGCCACACGGTTCATCGGGCGCTTGGACAGCGAGGCGTCGCCGGTCATGGTGACATCGAACGGCTGACCGGCCAACAGGCCCGACAGCAGGCGCATCGAAGTACCGGAGTTACCTACGTACAGCGGCCCTGGTGGCGGCTTCAGGCCATGCAGGCCCACGCCGTGAATGGTCACACGACCGTGGTTGGGGCCTTCGATGACCACACCCATGTCACGGAATGCCTGCAGGGTCGCCAGCGCATCTTCGCCTTCGAGGAAGCCTTCGACCTCGGTAGTACCTTCGGCCAGCGAGCCGAGCATGATCGAGCGATGGGAAATCGACTTGTCGCCCGGTACACGGATCCGCCCGTTCAGGCGGCCACCCGGTTGGGCCTGGAAAATCAGATCGTTGGCGTTCATAGCGTCCACATAGGCCCGGCGGGCCAGGATTTTACTGAAATGCTCGCGGGCAACCCGTGCGCGGGTGAATACACCCAGCAGCTGGTGCCCATCCCCTTCAGCGATCGCGTCGCGCAGGGCGTCGAGATCACTGCGAAATGTATCAAGCGTGCGCAGGACAGCGTCGCGGTTGGCGAGGAAGATGTCATGCCACATGGTCGGATCGCTGCCGGCGATTCTTGTGAAATCGCGGAACCCACCCGCAGCGTACCGGAAGATCTCGAGGTTTTCATTGCGTTTGGCCAGTGAGTCGACCAGGCCAAAGGCCAGCAGGTGTGGCAGATGGCTGGTGGCGGCCAGTACTTCGTCATGGCGCTCGACCGACATGTGCTCCACATCGGCGTCCAGCGCACGCCACAGGCGGTCAACCAGGGCCAGCGCGGCGGGGTCGGTTTCGGCCAGCGGCGTGAGGATGACCTTGTGCCGACGGAACAAGGTGGCATTGGACGCCTCTACCCCGCTCTGCTCGGAACCGGCGATGGGGTGGCCCGGGACGAAGCGCGGCAGGCGGGCACCGAAGACGGCACGCGCCTCACGCACGACGTTGCCCTTGGCGCTGCCGACGTCGGTGATGATCGCATCACCCAGGTCGAGCAGGGCCAGGCGCGCGAGGACTTTTTCCATGGCCAGGATCGGTACGGCCAGCTGGATGACATCGGCGCCCACACAAGCGGCGGCAAGGTCTTCTTCGCAGCGGTCGACCACGCCCAGGGCCACGGCCTGCTTGCGCGAGGGGGCATCCAGGTCGACACCGACCACTTCGCGGCACAGGCCGCTTTCACGCAGGCCCTTGGCGAACGAGCCGCCGATCAGGCCTAGACCGACCACGACCAGGCGGTCGATGATGGGCGCGGGTTTGGTTTTTGCTGCATTTACCACTGGTGCGAACCCTGTTCAGAAATCTAGGTAGCCTGTGAGGGCCATTGGGGCCGCGGCGCGGCCCTTCGCGGGCTAGCCCGCTCCCACAGAGATCGGCATCACATGCTCACTGTGGGAGCGGGCATGCCCGCGAAGGGCTGCAAGGCAGCCCCAAGGCCCCTGAATCAAAGCACCGCCTTCGGATAAGAGCCCAGCACCTTCAGCGCCACAGCCTCCTGGCTGATCTGCTCGAGCACCGCCTTGATCAGCGGGTCGCGGTGGTGGCCGACGAAGTCGATGAAGAACACGTAGGTCCACTTGCCGCTGCGCGACGGGCGGGTCTCGATGCGGGTCAGGTCGATGCCGTTCTGATAGAACGGCACCAGCAACTCATGCAACGCACCTGGCTTGTTGCTCATCGAAACGATGATCGAGGTCTTGTCGTCGCCGGTCGGCGGTACTTCCTGGTTACCGATCATCAGGAAGCGCGTGGAGTTGTCCGGGCGGTCTTCGATCTTCTCGGCCAGACGGGTCAAGCCGTACAGGTTGGCCGCCATATCGCCGGCGATCGCCGCCGAGTTCCACTCGCCCTTGACCCGCTTGGCCGCTTCGGCATTGCTCGATACGGCCACGCGCTCCACGTTCGGGTAGTGAGCGTCCAGCCACTTTCGGCACTGGGCCAGCGACTGGGCGTGGGAGTAGATGCGGGTGATGCTGTCGGTCTTGGTGTTCTCGCCCACCAGCAGGTGGTGGTGGATACGCAGCTCGACCTCACCGCAAATCACCATGTCATGCTCGAGGAAGCTGTCCAGGGTGTGGCTGACCGCACCTTCAGTGGAGTTTTCCACCGGCACCACACCGAAGTTGACGGCACCGGCCGCCACTTCACGGAACACTTCGTCGATGGCCGCCATCGGCCGACTGATCACCGCGTGGCCAAAGTGCTTCATGGCCGCCGCCTGGGTGAAGGTGCCCTCTGGGCCGAGGTAGGCGATTTTCAGCGGCTCTTCCAGGGCCAGGCACGACGACATGATTTCGCGGAACAGCCGCGCCATCTCTTCGTTGCCCAGCGGGCCCTTGTTGCGCTCCATCACGCGCTTGAGCACCGCAGCTTCACGCTCGGGACGGTAGAACACCGGCTTCTCGCCTTCTTTCAGCGAGGCCGTCTTGACCCGGGCCACTTCTTCGGCGCAGCGGGCGCGGTCGCTGATCAGCTCGAGGATTTTCTCGTCGAGGCTGTCGATGCGCACGCGCAGCGCCTTGAGCTCCTGTTCGGACATGTCAGCCATGCTCCTTCTCGAATTCAGCCATGTAGCCTACCAGCGCTTCTACCGCTTCCAGGCCCAGGGCGTTGTAGATGGACGCGCGCATGCCGCCAACCGAACGGTGGCCCTTGAGGTTGAGCAGGCCACGCGCGTCGGCGCCAGCGAGGAAGGCCTTGTCCAGGCGCTCGTCAGCCAGGCGGAACGGCACGTTCATCCACGAACGGGCGTTGACGCTGATCGGGTTGGTGTAGAACTCGCTGCGGTCGATGAAGCCGTAAAGGCGGTCTTTCTTGGCACGGTTGCGCTGCTCCATGGCCTCGACACCGCCCTGCTCTTTCAGCCACTCGAAGACCAGGCCCGAGAGGTACCAGGAGTAGGTGGCCGGGGTGTTGTACATCGAGCCGTTGTCAGCCGAAACCTTGTAGTCGAGCATGGTCGGGCAGCTGCTGCGGGCATGGCCCAACAGGTCTTCGCGCACGATCACCACCACCAGGCCGCTTGGGCCGATATTCTTCTGCGCGCCGGCGTAGATCAGGCCGAACTGCGACACATCGATCGGGCGCGAGAGGATGTCGGACGACATATCGACCACCAGCGGCACGTCACCGGTTTGCGGCACCCAGTCAAACTGCAGGCCACCAATGGTCTCGTTGGACGCATAGTGCACGTAGGCTGCGTTTTTGGTCAGGTTCCACTCGTTCTGGCCGGGGATGGCCAGGTAGTCGTAAGGCTTGGCAGTGGCGGCGACGTTGACGTTGCCGAAACGGCGCGCTTCCTCGATGGCCTTTTTCGACCAGATACCGGTTTCGATGTAGTCGGCCGTGCCGTTTTCCGGCAGCAGGTTCAGCGGGATTTCAGCGAACTGCTGGCTGGCGCCCCCTTGCAGGAACAGCACCTTGTAGTTGGAGGGGACGGACAGCAGGTCACGCAGGTCCTGCTCGGCCTTTTCGGCGATGGCCACGTAATCGTCGCTGCGATGGCTCATTTCCATCACCGACAACCCCTTGCCACGCCAGTCCAGCATCTCGGCCTGTGCGCGCTGCAGGACAGCGTCAGGAAGCGCGGCAGGGCCTGCGCAGAAGTTAAAGGCTCGTTTGCTCACATCCACTCTCGCTCTGCCAAATAGAACAAAAACTATCACATGGGTTAGCAGCGACCCTGTGGGAGCGGGCGAGCCCGCGAACACCGGCAAAGCCGGTGCCATCTACCGCAGTGTCTGCTTCGCGGGCATGCCCGCTCCCACAAGGCCGGGCTTTGCCAGCTGTTATCAGTCAAACGGGGCGACCTTGGTCGCCCCGCTCGGGTTTACGCTTGCTTACTCTTGCGGGGCCTCGTCGGCACCCGCAGCTTCTTCATTTTCATTGTCTGGCGCTACAGCCTCGACACCCTCCTCGTCCGTCTCGATCACTTCATCGAGTTCGTCCTCGGACGGCTCCTGGATACGCTCCAGGCCCACCAGTGTCTCATCGGCCGCCAGCTTGATCAGCGTAACGCCCTGGGTGTTGCGACTGAGGCTGGACACCTCGCCAACCCGGGTGCGAACCAGCGTGCCCTGGTCGGAAATCAGCATGATCTCCTCGCCTTCCTGCACCTGGATAGCACCGATCAGCAGGCCGTTGCGCCCTTTGGTACCCATGGCGATCACACCCTGGCCACCGCGGCCGCGACGCGGGAACTTGGACAGCGGGGTGCGCTTGCCAAAGCCACGCTCGGAGGCGGTGAGGATCTGCGAGCCGGACTCCGGGATCAGCATCGAAATGATCCGTTGGCCTTTGCCCAGCTTCATGCCACGCACACCACGGGCGTTGCGGCCCATTTCACGCACGACGCTCTCGGCAAAGCGGATGACCTTGCCAGCGTCGGAGAACATCATGACTTCCTTGGCGCCATCGGTGATGGCCGCGGCAATCAGGGTGTCGCCTTCCTTCAGCTTCAGGGCGATCAGGCCGTTGGAGCGCGGACGGGCGAACTGCACCAGCGGGGTCTTCTTGACGGTACCGGAAGCGGTCGCCATGAAGATGTACGCGCCGGTCGGCTCTGCAACCCACTCCGGGGTGTCGCCGTCTTCTTCGTCGACTTCCTCGGCCTCTACCAGCTCACCCTCGAGCACGGTGTCTTCAGCCTCGTCCAGTTCTTCGTCGAGGTCGGCGTTCTGCTGCAGTGCTTCAAGGTCGATCTGCAGCATGGCGGTGATGCGCTCACCCTCCTCCAGCGGCAGCAGGTTGACCAGCGGACGACCGCGGGCAGCGCGGGACGCTTCGGGGATTTCGTAGGTCTTCTTCCAGTACACCTTGCCCTTGCTGGAGAACAGCAACAGGGTGGCATGGCTGTTGGCGACCAGCAGGTGCTCGATGTAGTCCTCGTCCTTCACGCCGGTCGCCGACTTGCCTTTGCCGCCGCGGCGCTGGGCCTGGTAGGCGGACAATGGCTGGGTCTTGGCATAACCACCATGGGAGATGGTGACCACGCGCTCTTCTTCCGGGATCATGTCGCCGTAGTTGAGGTCGTGGCTGGCATTGAGGATTTCGGTGCGGCGCACATCGCCGTACTCGGCACGGATGGCCTCCAGCTCCTCGCGAATCACTTCCATCAGGCGCTCGGCGCTGCTGAGGATGCGGATCAACTCGCCAATCTGCTCGAGGATTTCCTGGTACTCGGCCAGCAGCTTCTCGTGCTCCAGGCCGGTCAGGCGGTGCAGGCGCAGGTCGAGAATGGCCTGGGCCTGTTCCGGCGACAGGAAGTACTTGCCGTCATGCAGGCCATACTGCTCCGGCAGGTCCTCAGGGCGGCAGGAATCGGCGCCGGCGCGCTCGACCATGACCTGCACAGCACTGGATTCCCACGGCGTGGAAACCAGGGCTTCCTTGGCTTCGGACGGCGTCGGCGAGGCCTTGATCAGGGCAATGACCGGGTCGATGTTGGACAGCGCAACCGCCTGGCCTTCAAGGATATGGCCACGTTCACGGGCCTTGCGCAGCTCGAATACGGTACGGCGGGTCACCACTTCACGGCGGTGGCGGACGAACGCTTCGAGCAGGTCCTTGAGGTTGAGCAGGCGCGGACGGCCGTCGACCAGGGCCACCACGTTGATGCCGAATACGCTCTGCAGCTGGGTTTGCTGGTAGAGGTTGTTCAGCACCACCTCCGGCACCTCGCCGCGACGCAGCTCGATGACGATGCGCATGCCGTCCTTGTCGGACTCGTCGCGCAGCTCGGTGATGCCTTCGATCTTCTTCTCTTTGACCAGCTCGGCGATCTTTTCGATCAGACGCGCCTTGTTCAGCTGGTACGGCAGCTCGGTGATCACGATCTGCTGGCGGCCGCCAACCTTGTCGATGTCTTCGATCTCGGAGCGGGCGCGCATGTAGATGCGGCCACGGCCGGTGCGATAGGCCTCGATGATGCCCTGACGACCGTTGATGATGCCGGCAGTCGGGAAGTCCGGGCCAGGGATGAACTGCATCAGCTCATCGATGGTGACTTCCGGGTTGTCGATGAGCGCCAGGCAGCCATCGATGACCTCGCCGAGGTTATGCGGCGGAATGTTGGTCGCCATGCCCACGGCAATACCGCTGGAACCGTTGACCAGCAGGTTGGGAATACGCGTCGGCATGACCGCCGGGATCTGCTCGGTGCCGTCGTAGTTGGGCACCCAGTCGACGGTTTCCTTGTGCAGGTCGGCCAGCAGTTCGTGGGCCAGTTTGGTCATGCGCACTTCGGTGTATCGCATGGCAGCAGCGTTGTCGCCGTCCACCGAACCGAAGTTGCCCTGGCCGTCGACCAGCAGGTAGCGCAACGAGAACGGTTGGGCCATACGCACGATGGTGTCGTAGACCGCAGTGTCGCCGTGCGGGTGGTACTTACCGATCACGTCACCGACCACACGGGCGGATTTCTTGTACGGCTTGTTCCAGTCGTTGCCCAGTTCGCTCATCGCATAGAGAACGCGGCGATGCACGGGCTTCAAGCCGTCACGCGCATCGGGCAGCGCTCGCCCGACAATCACGCTCATCGCGTAGTCGAGGTAGGACTGTCTCAGTTCGTCTTCGATATTGACCGGGAGGATTTCTTTGGCCAGTTCGCCCATGAGAAGCCTGATTCCTTTTTCTGGTGAAACTTCGCAGCTCCATCAAGGGCCGAACGAAGCTCGCCGCCGCAGCGCATAAGGGTGCGACGACTTACGACAAATCAATGAGTTGTGCCATGGATCTGCGCAATGAAGGCCGCCGTGATGGGCGGTCTTGGAAACTGCCGGATGTTATCACAAACGCGGGGGCGGTGGGGAGAGGTGGCAGTTGGTCTCAGCCGCGCTTGAAACCTGGTTTTTGTATTGCCTGCACCGGCCTCTTCGCGGGCTCGCCCGCCCCCACAGGTTCACCACAGCCCTAAGGCCATGCGATATCCCTGTGGGAGCGGGCAAGCCCGCGAAAAGGCCGGTGAGGCGATACAAAATCAGTGCAGGCGCTTGCGGCAAACCAGCTGAGCCAGCTTGGCAGCATCCGGGCGCTCGACGATGCCGCGTTCGGTCACGATCACATCGATCAGGTCGGCCGGCGTTACATCGAACACCGGGTTGAACACCTCGACACCCGGCGACACCGGGGTACCGCCGAAGTCCAGCCACTCGTCGGCGTCACGCTCCTCCAGCGGGATATCCTCACCCGTGGCCAGGTTCAGGTCGATGCTGGTGCTCGGCGCCACGACCATGAAGCGCACGCCATGGTGCATGGCACTGACGGCCAGCTGATAGGTGCCGATCTTGCCGGCCATGTCGCCATTGGCAGCGATGCAGTCCGCCCCCACCACCACCCAGGTGATGCCCTTGGTCTTCATGAGGTGGGCCAGCGCAGAGTCGGCACAAAGGGTCACCGGGATGCCCTCGTTGGCCAGCTCCCAGCCGGTCAGGCGCGAGCCCTGCAGCCAAGGGCGAGTCTCACCGGCATAAACCCGCTCGACCATGCCTTCCAGGTAGCCGGCACGGATCACCCCCAGTGCGGTGCCAAAGCCACCACTGGCAAGGGCGCCGGCGTTGCCGAAGGTGAGCAGGGCCTGGGCATTGCCCTGATGGCGACGGATCAGCTCGATACCCTGCTGGGCCATGGTCAGGTTGGCCTCACGGTCGCTGTCGTGAATGGCCACCGCTTCGGCCTCCAGCGCTGCCAGAACGTCTTCTTCCGGCCGCAGGCGCTGCAGGCGCTCGCGCATGCGGTTCAGCGCCCAGAACAAGTTGGCGGCGGTAGGGCGCGCCTCGGCGAGGGTGAGAAAGTCGTCTTCAAGGTCCATTTCCCAATCGCCGCCTTCGGCCAGCCGCTCTTCAAGGGCCAGTACCAGGCCGTAAGCTGCGGCAATACCGATCGCCGAGGCGCCGCGCACCGCCATGTCACGGATGGCTGCGGCCACCTGCGCGACATTGTCGCAGGCCAGCCAACGCTCCTCCGACGGCAGCAGGCGCTGGTCGAGCAGGTGCAAGGCGCCGCCCTGCCAGCGGATCGCGGTCACCTTCTCCGCCGCCAAAAGTCGCTCGCGCATCGCCTCTCCCCGTCATTCGGATATCAAAAACCGGCGATTATAGCGACCCTCGCGGCCAAGCGCTCGGGTATACTCCGGCGCAATTTTGCGAAGTTTCAGAGGACTGTTCAATGAGCAACGTCGACCGCGCCGAAATCGCCAAGTTCGAAGCGCTGGCCCACCGCTGGTGGGACCGCGAAAGCGAGTTCAAGCCGCTGCACGAAATCAACCCGCTGCGCGTCAACTGGATCGACGAGCGCGTCAGCCTGGCCGGCAAGAAAGTGCTGGACGTGGGTTGCGGTGGCGGCATCCTCAGCGAAGCCATGGCCCTGCGCGGCGCCACGGTCACCGGTATCGACATGGGCGAGGCGCCACTGGCGGTGGCTCAGTTGCACCAGCTGGAGTCCGGCGTGCAGGTGGAATACCGGCAGATCACCGCCGAAGCCCTGGCCGAGGAAATGCCTGAACAGTTCGACGTGGTCACCTGTCTGGAAATGCTCGAGCACGTGCCCGACCCGTCTTCGGTGATTCGCGCCTGCTACCGCATGGTCAAGCCTGGCGGCCAGGTGTTCTTCTCCACCATCAACCGCAACCCCAAGGCCTACCTGCTGGCCATCGTCGGCGCCGAGTACATCCTGAAGATGCTGCCGCGCGGCACCCATGACTTCAAGAAGTTCATCCGCCCGTCCGAGCTGGGCGCCTGGAGCCGCGATGCCGGCCTGCAGGTGAAGGACATCATCGGCCTCACCTACAACCCGCTGACCAAGCACTACAAGCTCAACAGCGACGTCGACGTCAACTACATGATCCAGACCCTGCGCGAGGAATAAGCATGCGTTTGCGAGCAGTACTCTTCGACATGGACGGCACCTTGCTGGACACGGCGCCGGACTTCATCGCCATTTGCCAGGCCATGCTCGCCGAACGCGGGCTGCCGGCCGTTGACGACAACCTGATCCGTGGCGTGATCTCGGGTGGCGCCCGGGCCATGGTTGCCACTGCGTTCGCCATGGACCCGGAGGCTGACGGCTTCGAGGCCCTGCGCCTGGAGTTCCTCGAGCGTTACCAGCGCGACTGCGCGGTGCACAGCAAGCTGTTCGAGGGCATGGCCGAGCTGCTGGCCGACATCGAGAAAGGCAACCTGCTGTGGGGCGTAGTGACCAACAAGCCGGTGCGCTTCGCCGAACCGATCATGCAGCAACTGGGCCTGGCCGAGCGTTCGGCGTTGCTGATCTGCCCGGACCACGTGAAAAACAGCAAACCCGACCCCGAGCCGCTGATCCTGGCCTGCAAGACCCTGAACCTGGACCCGGCCAGTGTGCTGTTCGTTGGCGACGACCTGCGCGACATCGAGTCTGGTCGCGACGCGGGTACCCGCACGGCAGCAGTGCGCTACGGCTATATTCATCCAGAGGACAACCCCAACAACTGGGGTGCCGACGTGGTGGTGGACCACCCGCTGGAACTGCGCAAAGTGATCGACAGCGCGCTGTGCGGCTGCTGAACCCAGACCGATGACCGGGCACCGCCCTTTTGTAGGAGCGGGTTTACCCGCGAATGCGTCCGATCAGGCGCCAGTGTTGTCCGGGCTGGCGCATTCGCGGGTGAACCCGCTCCTACAATAGGCCCAGGCCGCCCACACGAACTCGAAGGACAGAACCATGTTCGACTACACCGCCCGCCCCGACCTGCTGCAAGGCCGGGTCATCCTGGTTACCGGTGCCGGCCGTGGCATTGGTGCCGCGGCTGCCAAGGCCTATGCCGCACTGGGTGCCACCGTGCTGCTGCTGGGCAAGACCGAGGCCAACCTGAACGAGGTCTACGACCAGATCGAAGCCGCCGGCCACCCGCAGCCGGTGGTCATCCCGTTCAACCTGGAAACCGCCCTGCCACACCAGTACGACGAGCTGGCGGCCATGATCGAAGGCCAGTTCGGCCGCCTCGATGGCCTGCTCAACAATGCGTCGATCATCGGCCCGCGCACGCCGCTGGAACAGCTGTCGGGCGACAACTTCATGCGCGTGATGCACATCAACGTCAATGCCACCTTCATGCTCACCAGCACCCTGCTGCCGCTGCTGAAGCTGTCGGAAGACGCTTCGGTGGTGTTTACCAGCAGCAGCGTGGGGCGCAAGGGCCGGGCTTACTGGGGCGCTTATGGCGTGTCGAAGTTCGCCACCGAAGGCCTGATGCAGACCTTGGCCGATGAGCTGGAAGGCGTGGCGCCGGTGCGCGCCAACAGTATCAACCCGGGCGCCACGCGCACGGCGATGCGGGCCCAGGCCTACCCCGGCGAGAACCCGCAGAACAACCCGCTGCCCGAAGAGATCATGCCGGTGTACCTGTACCTGATGGGGCCGGACAGCACAGGGGTGAACGGGCAGGCGTTCAACGCCCAATAAACCTGCATCGGCCTCTTCGCGGGCTTGCCCGCTCCCACAGGTAGGGCGCAGTCCTTGAGGGTTGCGGTGATCCTGTGGGAGCGGGCAAGCCCGCGAAGAGGGCGGTACAGGAAAGCGATCAGCCCACAGCCAACGCCGGCCGCATACGGCCTTGCTGGCGCCCTTCCAGCTGCATGCAGCGTTCCAGGAACAGGAACATGCAGTCGTAACTCTTGCAGATCGCCCTGCGCAGCTCGGTCCGCAACCCCAGGGTGGGGTTCTCACCGGCCAGGGTACAGATGATTTCCAGCGCCTCCCACGGGTGCGCATCGTCATACTGGGCATGCATCTTCAGCCACTTCATCGCCCGCTTGCGCCCTTCTTCAGGGAACCCCTGCGCATAGGTGTCGGTCGAGCACACCACCGCTGACCATTCACCGGTCGCGCCTTCGATGGCGTAGTTGGTCGCTGCCATGGAAATAGCCAGGTTCTCGGTAGCGCACACCCGCCAGCACCAGTCGTTCAGGCCGTTCAGCTCGGGCGGCACTTCTTGCGCCTGCAACTCGTGCAGATGCACACCGTGCGCCTGGCACCAGTTCACCCAGTAGTCGGCATGGTTGAGCTCGACGCGGATGTTGCGCATCAGCCAGCGCCGCGCCATGTCCTCGCCCTGATGCCGGCCATAGCGGGTCTTGGTCAGGTTATGCGCCATGTACAACGAAAACTGCTCCACCACCGGCCAGCCCCCGATCAGGTACTGACGGATGGTCGATTGCTTCAGCTGGCCATCGCGTAGTCGTGCATAAAACTCATGCTCAACCACCCGGCGCTTGCTCTCGCGGCAGTCTTCAATCAGTTGCTGGGCCCATTGGGGGTAACTGGCGGGGTCCATCAAAGGCCCGATACGAACGAATGCGTCAATCACTTTCAGCTCCTTGATCCTTGTGATTTCCAACTAGCGAAATGTGCCAGGTGCTCGCTGCAACAGAGGCCGGGCGGCGATCCGTTGGCGCTGCAGACTGTCACAGGTGAACACCTGGGGGCGTTCGATCAGGTAGCCCTGGGCGTAATCCACGCCTATTTCCTGCAAGGCCTGCTCGATCAAGGGTGTTTCGACGAACTCGGCAATTGTGCGCTTACCCATCACATGGCCGATATGGTTGATGACCTCGACCATGGCCCGGTTGACCGGGTCGTCGAGCATGTCCTTGACGAAACTGCCGTCAATCTTCAGGTAGTCCACGGGCAAATGCTTGAGATAGGCGAACGAGGACATGCCGGCGCAAAAATCATCGAGCGAGAAACGGCAACCCAGCCCTTTCAGCTCGTTGATGAAGCGAATGGCGCTGCCCAGGTTGGCAATGGCGCTGGTTTCGGTAATTTCAAAGCAGATCATTCGCGGCGGAATGTCGTATTCGACGAACAACCGCTGGAGGTATTCAAGGAACTTGTCGTCGCCAATGCTGGACCCCGACAGGTTGATGGCACAGGTCGACAACGGCCCTTCACGCCCTTCTTCCAGGCACTGGCGTATGACCATGAACACATTGCGCACCACCCAGCGGTCCAGCGCGGTCATCAGGCCGTAGCGCTCGGCCGCCGGGATGAAGCTGCTGGGCAGGATGGTGCGGCCGCTTTCGTCGTGCAGGCGCAACAGAATTTCGATATGGCCCGGGCCCTCGAAGGTTTTGAGCGGGGCGATTTCCTGGGCGTAGAGGCAAAAGCGGTTTTCTTCCAGGGCCACATGCAAGCGCTGGATCCAGGCCATTTCGCCAAAACGCATGGACAGCTCGCTGTCGTCGGCGTGGTACACCTGCACACGGTTTCGGCCCTTTTCCTTGGCCATGTAGCAGGCCATGTCGGCGGCGCGCAGCGAGGCCTCCAAGGTACCGGGGGCCTGGGCCATATGCACCAGACCAATACTGACCGTGGTCACGAACGGCCGCCCTTTCCATACGAAGTGCAGGCTCTGCACCATCTGGCGCAATTGTTCGCCAATGCGCTCGGCCTGGTCGGGCGGGCAGTTTTCCAGCAGCACGCCAAATTCATCGCCGCCCAGCCGCGCCAGCGTATCGCCCTCACGCAGGCCGGATTGCAGCACCGCGCAGATGTGCCGCAGCAACTCATCGCCGGCAGCGTGGCCACAGGTGTCGTTGACCAGCTTGAACTGGTCGAGGTCGAGGAACATCAGCGAATGCCGCCCCGCCTGACGCGCCAGGTCGTTGAGCGCCTGCTCCAGGCGGTATTCGAACTCGCGGCGGTTGGCCAGCCCGGTCAGGGCGTCGTGGGTTGCCTGCCAGGACAGGTTGGCGATGTACTGGCGTTCCTGGGTCATGTCGTGCAGCACCAGCACGATGCCACTGACCTGGCCATCATTGAGGATCGGCGAGCCTACCAGGTTGATCGACACGGTACTGCCGTCCAGGCGCTGGATCAGCCGGGCATGCTCGGAGCCGCCCTTGAGGCTGCCGCTGAGCACCTGCTCGACCAAGCTGCGACCGTCCTCCTCGGCGTGCTCATCCACCAGGCTGAACAGCGCCGACAGCGGCAGACCCTGGGCCTGGCCGGATTGCCAGTGGGTCAACTGCTCGGCGGCCGGGTTCATGTAGCCGATATTGCCCTCGACATCGGTGGTGATCACCGCATCCCCGATGGCCTGCAGGGTAATCTGCGCACGCTCTTTTTCTTCCTGCAAGGCGCTGGCGAAGGCCTGGCGCTGGGCCAACAGCTTGCTGGAGCGGCGCCAGGCAATGGCGATCAGGAACATTGCGGTCAGCAGGTTGGTGATCAGCAGCACCCGCAGCAACATGCGCGAGCCTTCACCCAAGGCATCACTGAAGGCCTTGGCCGCCGGGGTCACGCCTTCGTTGATGGCGACAATGCGGGCCTTCCAATCGCTGACAGTGTCTGGATCCGCCGGGCCATTGGCAAAACGCTGGCGCATTTCACCGGCCAGTACATCCAGCTTGGCCAGATAGTCGTCACCGATGTCCCAGTAATCGATGGCTGTCTGCATATAGCTGACATGGCGAAAGTTGCGGTAGAACCAGATGATCCGATCGACATCGTCAGGGTGGTTGCCACCTTGCAGAACCGCCTGTCGCGCGGCGTCCAGATCAGGGCTGGGGTGGTCGAGCACCTCGCGCAGACGATGGTCACCCTGGGGCACGGTAATGGCCTGGCGATAGCGCTGGTAGGTGCTGTCGTCCTGCGTCTCGCCGTACAGACTGAGGTAGTAGATGGCATCTTTCTGCGCCTTGGACCACAGGCTTTCGCCCGCGACATAGGCACGCACGGCCGAGAGCGTATAAAGGCTGAGGCTGCCCAACGCCACCTGAAGGACCACGACGGCGATGAAAGGCCAGGTGATGCCGAGCAACTTTGGCGCTTCGAGTGTGCGATGTCCCTTCATGGAGTCCCTGTCACAGAGCAGATAAGGCGTAAATCGACCCAGACAAGCACAGCGTAGGCCATTTGCCATCGCTGTGGCGGGGATTTTTATGACAAGGAATCGGGGATTTTTACAGCGTACGCGCTGGCCATTGCAGGAGCGGGTTTACCCGCGAAGATGACACCGCGGTGGATGGCACGGGCTTCGCCCGTGTTCGCGGGCAAGCCCGCTCCCACAGGGTCACACCAGCTTTTAGAAATTGAGCAAGACAGTTGCTCCCAAAAGCCCGGTGAAGGCAGCCAGATAATCAGCTCTGCTGCAGATGCCCATACAGCTTGGCGTATAACCCACCCTCGGCAATCAGCTGCTGATGGTCGCCGTCTTCGGCCACGTGCCCGCCATCGAACACCAGCACCCGGTCGGCCTGTTTCACCGCCGACAAGCGGTGGGCGATGATCAGCGTGGTGCGGCCGCTGAGGAAGCACGCCAAGGCCTGATGCAGGTTGTACTCGGTGGCGGCATCCAGGGCTGAGGTGGCCTCGTCGAGGATCACCACCTTGGGCTCAGCCAGTACCATGCGGGCAATGGCCAGGCGCTGGCGCTGGCCACCGGACAAGCGCACGCCTGAACGCCCTACCACACTGTCCAGGCCCTGCGGCAAGGCGGCGATGGTGGCATCCAGCTGGGCGATGCGCAGCGCCTGCCAGCACGCATCATCGCTGCAGTCGCGGCCCATGGTCAGGTTGGCACGCACGCTGTCGTTGAACAGCGACGGGTGCTGCAACACCACCGCGACGTTCTCGCGCAGGGTTTCCAGGCCGATTTCCTGGAGGCTGGCCCCGCCAAAGCGGATGGTCCCGGCCTGGGCGCTGTAAAGGCCCAGCAGTAGCTGAACCAGCGTGCTCTTGCCGCCGCCGCTGGCACCGACAATCGCCACCTTCTCACCCGCAGCGATGGACAGGTCGAGGTGCTCGAGCACCGGCTCGTCGGCATAGGCAAAGCGCAGGTCGCGCACTTCAATGCCCACCGTTTCGCGCCCGGCAAACGGGTCGCTGGCGGCCGGGTATTGCGGCTCGTCGGCACGCGCCAGCAGCTCGTTGAGGCGACTCAGCGCACCGCCTGCGGCGTAGTAGGCATATTGCAGATTAAGCAGTTGCTCCACCGGACCGATCATGAACCACAGGTAGCTGAACACCGCCAGCATCTGGCCGATCGACAGGTCGGAAAACAGCACGGTCAGCATGGCCGCCGCGCGGAAGATGTCGATGCCGAACTGGAACAGCAGGCCACTGGCACGGCCACTGGCATCGCTTTTCCATTGCGAGTCCACGGCGTAATCGCGCACCTCGCGGGCACGCAGACCCAGGCGGCCAAGGAAGTAGCCCTGGCGGTTGCCGGCGCGGATTTCCTGAATGGCATCGAGGGTTTCCGCCAGCGCCTGGGTAAAGCGCGCGGTGCTGTCGTTTTCGAGCTTTTTCAGGTGTTTGACGCGCTTGCCCAACTGCACGGTGAAGTAGATCACCAGCGGGTTGAACAGCAAGATCAGCAAGGCCAGCTGCCAGTGCATCCAGATCAGGATGGCCGCCGTGCCGGTCAGTGTCAGCATGGCCACCAGGAAGCGGCTGAGGGTTTCGCCAACGAACTTGTCCAGGGTGTCCAGGTCGGTGACCAGGTGGGTGGTCACCGTGCCGCTGCCCAGGCTTTCGTACTCTTTCAGCGAAATACGCTTGAGGCGCTCGATCAGGCGGATGCGCAGGCGGTAGACGATGTCCTTGGCCAGCCCGGCGAACAGCTTGGACTGGATCACGTTGAACGCCAGTGCAGCCAGGCGCAGGCACAGGGTGAGCGCCAGCATCAGGCCGATGTAACCGGCTGCCACCTGCCAGCTGGACGGCAGCAGATGGTTCATCCACTTCAGCGCGGCATCGCCATGGCCGAGCAGAACTTCGTCCACCAACAGCGGCAGCAGCAGCGGAATGGGCACACTGCAACACGCCGCCAGTAACGCAATGAGGTTGGCTGACCAGAGGTTTTTCTTGTGATGCAGGGCCAGGCGGCGGATTTCCGCCCAGCTCAGTCGATCGCCCGCAGTGTATGGCTTGCCCGGTACCGGGTCGGGTGACCCTGGTACATCAAGCACAGGCGGCCTGCTGCAGCCAGCGGCCGAGCAAGGGTTGCAGGCGCTCCAGCGGCTGGTAGCCGTTGGTCAGCAAGGCCAGTTGGCCATTGCGCTCGGCCAGCAGGGTCGGGAACCCGGCAATACCCAGGTCCTGGGCCCAGGCGAAGTCGGCCGCGGTGGCGGCGCGGGTATCGGCACGGGCGAAGGCTTCGGCGAACGCGGCACGGTCGAAGCCACACTGCGAGGCCAGCTCGACCAGCTGCGGCGCGGTGGTCACATCGATGCCCTGTTCGTAGAACGAACGCTGGATCAACGCCAGCAGCGGCCAGACGCGCTCGGCATCCAGCTCGCGGGCCGTGACCAGCGCGCGGCAGGCCGGCTCGGTGTCGTAGACGAAGCCGTCCGGCATGGCCCCCTCGAAGCGGAACGGCTGGCCGGTAGCATCAGCCACCGCCTGCCAGTGTTCCAGGATGTACTTGCGAGTGGAGCTGTCCAGGGCGCTGCCGCCGGTACGCAGCCCGCCCGTTACCAAGCGGGCAGGCACGCCTGCCTCACGCGCCTGGGTGATCAGGGCCGCAGCCACTGGCGCAAAACCCCAGCACCAGGAGCACATTGGGTCCATCACATAGATCAGGCGTGCAGACATGCTTCAAGCCTCGGCTTTGTAGTTGTAACCGATCGGGTGCGGCAGGTTGCGGGCCTTGGCCAGCTCGATCTGCTTCTGCCGGTCGATGGCACTGCGCCGGGTCTTCTCGCTCAGGCTGTCCCAGCAATGCGGGCAGCTGACACCTGGCGAATAGTGCTCGGACGCGCGCTCCTCTGCATTGATCGGATGGCGGCAGGCGTGGCACTGGTCGTACTCGCCCTCGCTCAGGTCATGACGCACCGTGACCCGGTTGTCGAAGACGAAGCAGTCGCCGTCCCACAGGCTTTCTTCCTGAGGCACTTCCTCGAAGTATTTCAGGATGCCGCCCTTAAGATGATAGACCGACTCGAAGCCTTCACCGAGCATGTAGCTGGAGGCTTTTTCGCAACGGATGCCGCCGGTGCAGAACATGGCGACCTTCTTGTGCTTGCTCGGGTCGAAGTTGGCCTTGATGTACTCCGGGAACTCACGGAAGGTTTCGGTCTTCGGGTCGATGGCGCCCTTGAAGGTACCGATGGCCACTTCGTAGTCGTTGCGGGTGTCGATCAACAGCACTTCCGGGTCGCTGATCAGGGCGTTCCAGTCCTTGGGCTCGACATAGGTGCCAACGGCCTGGTTGGGGTCTACGCCCGGCACGCCGAGGGTGACGATCTCTTTCTTGAGCTTGACCTTGGTGCGGTAGAACGGCTGTTCGTCGCAGTACGATTCTTTGTGGTCGATATCGACCAGACGCGGGTCGCTGCGCAACCAGGCCAGCAGGCCATCAATGCCTTCCCGGGTGCCCGACACGGTGCCGTTGATGCCCTCCTGGGCCAGCAGCAGGGTGCCTTTGACGTTGTTGTCGAGCATGGTCTTGAGCAGCGGCTCGCGCAGCTCGACGTAGTCTTCCAGGGTGACGAACTTGTACAGCGCCGCGACGACGATGGCTTGAGACATGTAACGGAATCTCCAGGTGGTTGCCCTCGTAAGGGGCGGACCGGGTTTGACAGTTGCATAAAAAGCAGGGGGCCGCTAAGCGGCCCCCTTTGGGTGATGCAGATTCTACCAGAACAACAAAACGGTTTCAGTGCCCGCCGCCCGCACACACGGGCGAGGCCGGTGCAACGCCGACCTTGGCCCACTCTTCGGCGGTGTAGGTGTGGATGGCCAGGGCATGGATCTCGCCCATCAGCTCACCCATGGTGGCGTACACCTTCTGGTGGCGCTTGACGCTGTTCAACCCGGCGAACTGCTCGCTGACGATCACCGCCTTGTAGTGGGTCTCCTGACCACGACTGTGCATGTGACTTTCGTTGAGCACTTCCAGGTGTTGCGGCGCCAGCGCGGCCAGTTGCTGTTCGATACGTTGTTGCATGGTCATTGCGGCGTACTCACTTCTTCGCTGGGGCGGCGGCCTTGCCTGCGTTCGGGTCCAGCTCTTTGGTCATGTCTTCCAGCAGCTTGTTCACCACCGGTACTGCTGGCTCCAGGCTCTGCTGGGTCAACTGTGCCGACTGCTGGGTGACCTTAGGCATTTCACGCAGCACTTTCTTGCCCAGCGGCGATTCGTAGAACTTGACCAGGTCCTTCAGCTCCTGCTCGGTGAAGGTCCGGGTGTACAGGTCGACCATCTTCGGCTTCAGCTTGTTCCAGCCGATGGCGTTGTCCAGCGCGGCATTGGCCTTGGCCTGGTAGCTTTCCAGCACGGGCTGCTTGGCGGCCGGGGCCTTGGTCTGGGCGAAACGCTGGGCGAACATCTGCTGCACTTGCATGTACACCGGGGTGCCCAGCTTGTCGGCGTTGGCCAGGGTCAGGAATTTCTCGGCAGCAGCGTTGTGGCTGGCGGTGGCAGCGAGTACCTGGCCGCTGGCGCAAACCAGGGCAACGGCGGCACAAAGGACACGGAGACGGGTCATTGCATTTCCTTCAAAGAGGGGGAGGCGGGCACCTCAGAGTAGAGCATTCTGCGCCGTGGTGGCGATGTGCTCAAGTGGCACGACGAGCGACGGAACCGCTCGGTCGAATCAGGGCCTAAACTGCGATTTCGAACTACACAGGAGTGAGTACAGAATGAGCCGTATCGAGACAGACAGCCTGGGCCCGGTCGAAGTTCCGGAGGACGCCTACTGGGGTGCGCAGACCCAGCGTTCGCTGATCAACTTCGCCATTGGCAAGGAACGCATGCCCCTCGCGGTATTGCACGCCCTGGCACTGATCAAGAAGGCCGCGGCGCGCGTCAACGACCGCAATGGCGACCTGCCGGCCGACATCGCCCGGTTGATCGAACAGGCCGCCGATGAAGTGCTGGATGGCCAGCACGACGATCAGTTCCCGCTCGTCGTCTGGCAGACGGGCAGTGGCACCCAGAGCAACATGAACGTCAACGAGGTGATCGCCGGACGCGCCAACGAACTGGCCGGCAAAGGCCGTGGCGGCAAGGCGCCAGTACACCCCAATGACCACGTCAACCGCTCGCAGAGCTCCAACGACTGCTTCCCCACCGCCATGCACATTGCGGCAGCCCAGGCGGTGCATGAAAAGCTGCTGCCGGCCGTCACCGAACTGTCTTCGGGGCTGGCCGAGCTGTCGATGCGTCACCACAAGCTGGTAAAAACCGGCCGCACGCACATGATGGACGCCACGCCGATTACCTTCGGCCAGGAAGTGTCAGCCTTCGTCGCCCAGCTCGATTACGCCCAGCGCGCTATCCGCGCCACCCTGCCGGCGGTGTGCGAACTGGCCCAGGGCGGCACTGCCGTGGGTACCGGGCTCAACGCCCCGCAGGGTTTTGCCGAGGCCATCGCGGCCGAGCTGGCGGCGCTGTCCGGCCTGCCGTTCATCACTGCACCCAACAAGTTCGCCGCCCTCGCCGGCCACGAACCGCTGACCAGCCTGGCGGGGGCCCTGAAGACCCTGGCCGTGGCCCTGATGAAAATCGCCAACGACCTGCGCCTGCTGGGGTCCGGCCCTCGCGCCGGGCTTGCCGAGGTGCGCCTGCCAGCCAACGAGCCGGGCAGCTCGATCATGCCGGGCAAGGTCAACCCCACCCAGTGCGAGGCGCTGTCGATGCTGGCCTGCCAGGTACTGGGCAACGACGCAGCCATCGGCTTTGCCGCCAGCCAGGGGCATTTGCAGTTGAATGTGTTCAAGCCGGTGATCATCCATAACCTGCTGCAATCCATCGAGTTGCTGGCCGATGGTTGCCGCAACTTCCAGCAGCATTGCGTGGCGGGTATCGAGCCGGATGCCGAGCAGATGGCCGCGCACCTGGAGCGCGGGTTGATGCTGGTGACGGCGCTGAACCCGCATATTGGCTATGACAAGGCGGCAGAAATTGCCAAGAAGGCTTACAGCGAGGGCACGACCTTGCGCGAGGCGGCCTTGGCGTTGAAGTACCTGACCAATGAGCAGTTCGACCAGTGGGTGCGGCCGGAGAACATGCTGGCGCCGGGCGGCAAGGGCTGACTG